>CAXUCK010000096.1:0-8363 GCA_964249375.1 uncultured Acidobacteriaceae bacterium | reverse complement strand
GGAGTGGCATGAGCGTCGGAGTGCTGGTGATCGAGGCGGGCGAGCACTCCGGGACGCGGATTACGGCGCGATGCGCGATGGAGCAGAACCGGGATGTGTATGCGGTTCCGGGCAATGTAACGACAAAGAGTGCGTGGGGGCCGAACACTCTCATCAAACAGGGAGCGAAGCTCACGGCGACGTGGGAGGACGTGTGGGAAGACCTGCCGAGCCAGGTGCGGCTGCTGCTTGAAGACGAGGCGGATGGGAGGCGGGCTGAATCCGGTCGTGGTGACGGCGCATCTGTGTCTCCAGGCAGTGGCCTGTTTGCAGGCGCCGGATTGAGTCAGCACGAGCTTCGGGTACTGGAGCGATTGAGGCCGGACGAGTCGACTCAGCTGGATTCGCTGATTGAGCAGATGGAGCCGGAGTTGGGGTCGGCGGAGATTTTCGCGGCGCTGTTTGAGCTGGAGCTGAAGGGCCGTGTCCGGTCCATGCCCGGCAAGAATTATCTGCGGGCAATGTGAGCCATCTCAGGAGCTTATGGGTATTCCAGGGAAACGGAATGCCTCCCTCTGGTCTCTGGGCCCTTCAGCCGGTTGAGGTTTCGTAACTGCAGATGCTCCGTTGAGTCTATACAGTTCGGGGCGATGGTTCCCGGGTCTTCGGGAGGCCTTAACGAGGGGACATCGGCTGCATGCGGTTTGACTTCGGCCCGGCAAGACGTGTTAGGTTCGCAGGCATTGGGTGTTGTGGGGCGTGGTCCTCCGGTGAGAGGACAGATAAAGAGGAACGATGAGCAAGTCATTGGTAATCGTCGAGTCGCCGGCGAAGGCGAAGACGATCAATAAGTACCTGGGCAGCGACTACGTGGTGGAGGCTTCCATTGGCCACATCATGGACCTGCCGAAGAACGACATTGGTGTGGAGCTGAAGCACCGGACCTTTGAGCCGACGCTGATCGTGTCGCCGGGCAAGGAGAAGATTGTCGATCGGCTGAAGAAGCTGGCATCGAAGGCGGACGCCGTGTTTCTGGCGCCCGATCCGGATCGCGAAGGGGAAGCCATTGCCGCACACCTGAAGATGCAGCTGCTGCCCTCGATGAAAAAGGGCGGGACGCTGCAGCGGGTGACGTTCAACGAGATTACGCAGAAGGCGGTGCGGGCGGCGTTCCAGAATGCGCGGGATGTGGATGAGAACCTGGTGGATGCCCAGCAGACGAGGCGCGTTCTGGACCGGCTGGTGGGATACCAGATTTCGCCGCTGCTGTGGGACAAGGTGAAGCGCGGTCTGAGCGCGGGGCGGGTACAAACCGTAGCGCTGCGACTGATCGTGGAACGCGAGCGGGAGATCAACGCCTTCCACCCGGTGGAGTACTGGAACGTTGACGCGGTCCTGTTTCCGGGCAAAGGTGGAGAGTTTACGGCGCGGATGGTGGGCGTGGCGGGGCAGCCAATCCGCGTGTCGAATGGCGTGGACGCGGACGGGAAGGAGCAGTTCTTGTCCAACGCGCTTCCGGACCAGGAGGCAGTCGATGAGGTGATGGGGCAGCTCGAGCGGGCGACATGGAAGGTGCGGTCGATTGAGCGACGGGAGCGGCGGCAGAACCCGAAGGCGCCGTACACGACGAGCAAGCTGCAGCAGGACGCGGCAGGGCGGCTGGGCTTCAACGTGCGGCGGACCATGGGTGTGGCGCAACGACTGTATGAGGGCATTGAGCTTGGCAAAGAAGGCACGGTTGGGCTGATCACGTACATGCGAACCGATTCAACACGCATGAGCCCCGATGCGGTGGCGGAGGTTCGGGATTGGGTGGGCAAGCAGGTCGGCGAGCAATATCTGCCGGCAAAAGAGAACGTGTACAAGACCAAGGGCGACGCGCAAGATGCACATGAGGCGATTCGGCCGACGCATGTGGAGTTTGTGCCGGAGGAGATTCGTAAGTATCTGAGTGACGAGCAGTTCCGGCTCTACCGAATGATCTGGGAGAGGGCGGTGTCGAGCCAGATGGTGCCAGCAGTATTTGACCAGACGACGGTGGAGATCGAGGCGAAGGCTGGGGCGACGAGCTACGACTTCCGCACCACAGGGAGCGTGCTGAAGTTTGACGGATTTCTGCACTTTGAAGAGAAGGCCAAAAAGGCCAAGGCCGCCCGTGATGCCAAGAACGCCGCAGAAGCAGCAGCTGAGGATCAGCGGACAGCGGCGGCCAGTGCCGACGGGGACACGGCAGCGGAGGCGGCCAAAGACGCGACGAGCGAAGATGGATCAGCGGATCGGCGTTTGCCGCAGATGAGCGATGGGCAGGGACTCGAGCGCGTCCGGCTGGACCCGCAGCAGAAATTTACGCAACCGCCGCCACGTTTCAATGAGGCCAGCCTGGTGAAGGCTCTTGAGGAGCGCGGGATCGGCCGGCCTTCGACCTATGCGTCGATCATCAACACGATCCAGGAGCGGGACTACGTCAAGAAGATGGCACAGAAGCTGGTGCCGACCGAGATCGGCATGGTCACCACGGAGCTGCTGGTGAAAAACTTCCCGTACATCTTTGAGCCGGGATATACGGCGACGCTTGAGGGTGAACTGGACGCGGTGGAGGGTGGGGCGAAGCGCTGGACGGACTTGCTGAATGGCTTCTATGGACATCTTGAGGAAGAGCTGAAGGTGGCCGAGCACGAAATGGAAGACGTGAAGGCGATGGAGCAGAAGACAGAGGAGATCTGCGAGAAGTGTGGGGCTCCGCTGATCCTGAAGTGGGGTAAGTTCGGCAGCTTCTACTCCTGCTCAAACTTCACGAAGGAGAAGCCGGTAACAATCGCGGCGGGTCCGTGGAAGAAGGATCCGAAGGCGGTGATCAAGAAGGTGCTGGCGTCGTTTCACTTTCCGTTTGCGATCAAGGCGCTGACGGACGATGAAATGAAGTTCTCGCGGGAAGTAGCGGATGCCAAACAGATGACCGCGGCAGTGGCGGAGGCGCAGGGCAAAGGGAAGAAGGTGGTGGCAGAAGCCATCTCGTGTGATTTTACGAAGGAGAACTTCGCCGCCAAACCGGACCTGAGTTCGGCGGACGCCCAAGCGGCGGGGGAAGGTGAGCAGGAGGAAGAATTCTGCGACAACTGCGGGCGGACAATGGTGCTGCGAAATGGGCCGTGGGGTCCGTTCATGGCGTGCCCTGGGTATAACGAAGATCCGCCTTGCAAAACGATCCGAAAGCTGACGCAGAAGGTACAGACAAAACCACCGGTGCAGCTTGAGGAGCCGTGCCCCAAGTGCGGACGTCCGCTGTTGCAGCGTGACGGGCAGTATGGCGAGTTTGTCGCCTGCTCGGGATACCCGAAATGCAAGTACGTTAAGCAGGAGTTGCTGGAGGTCCGTTGCCCAAAGGACGGCGGCGACATTGCCGTGCGAAAGACGAAACGCGGCGATACGTTTTATGGGTGCGTGAACTACCCGAAATGTGACTTCTCGTCCAACCAGAAACTGGTGAACGAGGCTTGTCCGAACGGAGACAGCCTCTATCTGGTGGAGGTGTCAAACAAAGAAGGCACTTACCTGGTGTGTCCGAATAACCACGATGCTCTACCTAAGAGACGCCGCAAGAAGGGTGCGGAGGACGAGGAAGCCGGCCCGGAAACGCCGGCGTGCAGGTACGAGCGAAAGATAGGTGGGCCGGAACCGGTCGAACTGCCGCCTGCACCGCGCGGTCCGGCGGTGATCGGAAGTGTGGCCTAAGCTATTGACCGTATGAAGGTTGCCCGACCCTCATCATCGCTTAGCCGCGACCCCACGCTTTTCTTTCAGGT
This sequence comes from uncultured Acidobacteriaceae bacterium, assembly GCA_964249375.1. Taxonomy (GTDB): domain Bacteria; phylum Acidobacteriota; class Terriglobia; order Terriglobales; family Acidobacteriaceae; genus Edaphobacter. The sequence goes on along the minus strand of CAXUCK010000096.1, from coordinate 4,581 downwards.
CCGTCTCTGTTACAAATGCGAATGGTAGGGGCCCAGGTCCCCGGTGCACGAAGGTGCGGCTGGTGCTGGTTCTTTTGTTGGCAGGATTTATGGCGAAGGCAGTGTGGAACGGCCAGACTCTGGCCGAGAGCGAAACGACCGAGACGGTGGAAGGGAATGTCTATTTCCCTGAGGAAGCAGTTCGGCGGGAGTTTTTGCGGCCGAGTTCAACCACCTCGAACTGCCCCTGGAAGGGACAGGCGCGGTACTACACCATATTGGTCGATGGCCAGGAGAACCAGGATGCTGCGTGGTACTACCCCGATCCGAAACCGGCTGCTCGTACAGTCAAACACCACATTGCATTCTGGCGTGGGGTTGAGGTGAGCTCTTAGCCGCCATCGACTTCGCAAACCGGTGTTACCCCGCAATCCCGAAATTTCTAGCTTTGGCGTAGGCCTGTAGGTCTTGTGAAGCGCAAGCCTAATACGCCCCGGCGTGCTTGATGCGGAGACGGATCTGGAAGCAAGTCGCACCAGGCCGGGATTCGACCGTGATGAAGCCGGAGTGGCGACTCACGACACGCTGGGCGATGTCGAGGCCGAGACCGAGACCGGCTCCGGGCGCCTTCGTGGTAAAAAAGGGCTCGAAGATGCGGGAGCGGATGGCCGGATCGATTGTTGGCCCAGAGTTCCAGATCTCGACCACGGCCATATTGCCAGCGCATCGCGTGCTCAGCCGGAGCGTCCCTTTGCCCTCTAGAGCGTCAAGAGCATTCTCGAGCAGAGCAGTCCACACCTGATTGAGTTCGCTGCCATAGGCGCTGATGGGCGGCAGGCTGGAGTCGAAGGCTGTCTCGACGGTGATGCCCGCCAACCGCGATTGCAGCATGGTAAGAGTGTTCTCAAGCGAGTGAGCAAGGTCCACCTCCTGGAGCGGCGCCTGATCCATGTACGAATAGTCCTTGATGGCGCTGATGAGGTCGAAGATGCGGGCGGTGGAGCCGATTACGGTGGCAGCCATCCGCTCAACGCGCATGGACGTGGCAAAGACGGCGAGAATTTGCGGCAGGGCGACACTGGGGACAGTGCTCGCAAGCTCGTCGAGCTGTTCGGACTGGACGGAGCACTCCGCGAGGGCTGGGGCGAGACGCCAGGGCTCGGTCACCTGATGGGCTCTCAGCCAGAGGAGGAGTGCCTCTTCATGGTCGGACGCGGGCAATGCGAGCGTTTCGCGCGGTTGCCGGCGGACACGCTTTCCCCAGGCCACAATAAAGTCGTATTGCTCGGCGGTCATGTTCAGGGTGCCGAGGTGGAAGGCGAGTTCGCCGAAGCTCTTGAGGTCTGCGAGCAGCGTGCTGGCAGTTCGTTGCGCGGCCGAGGCTGGATTGTTGAGTTCGTGGGCAAGATTTCCGGCGAGCTTGCCAAGCGCACTCAGCTTTTCGCCCTGCTGTTCCAGCCTCGTCACTTCGCGGACGCGGTCGAGCAGGATGGACACGCAGCGCTGGGCCATGGACGGAATTGCGGCGAGCATCGCGGGAAAGAGGGACTCATCGAAGTTGAGCGCGCGCACGGTGCCAACTGCCCAGCCATCCCCCCCGTAATACTTCATGCGGGAGAAGGGCAATTTGCCGGTGAGCGAGCCGGCGCGACCCGTGAAGACGGCGAAGGGGCCGGTATTGCTCCGGCGAACGTGCACTTCGCCCTGCAACAGAATATGTAGCGTCCGGACAGGCTCCTGTTCCTTAAAGATGAGCGTGTCGTGCTCGCGCTGGTCGAATTGCCCGTTGCTGGCCAGCCAGAGATATTCGGCGTCGGAGAGACCTTCCAACACGGGCAGCGAACGAAGCGAGGCCACGATCGATTCCAGGGACGCGGGCTCGATGATGGAGGGTGCGGAGGAGGTCACCGGTATGGTCGCCATTCCTTCATTATGGCCGAGGGTGGACCGAAGGGGAGATGGTGACGGTTGTGCGCTGTGGAAAGAGGCGGCGATGGCGAGGTACTGGCGCGCCCTCGAAGAAACGCTTCAAGCGGAGGAACGGGCGCTCAAGAAGTCGATAGCTGACCATCGCGAGCGGAATGGTGACGGCGAGCACGGTACTGAAGAAGACGAGGTGCAGCAGCGGCTTAGAGTGAATTGACGAGCGGAGCAGGCCGCCGAAGCGGAACTCAACGGCTGCGGCGACCATCTGGTGCAGAACATACAACCCGAAGCTGTACTTTCCGAAGAAACGGAAGAACCGCCACCGTAGGGTTCGTTCCATCCATGTCGTTGGCGAGAGCGCAACGCAGACGAGCGATGCGCCGGTGACGGCCAGGGCGGTGTACGCGAAGATGTTGACATCGCGGCCCGTCTCGAAATCGAAGCCACCCTGGGTGAAAGCGATCACCAGGCAGCCCAGGATACCGAGGACAAGACCGACGGGCGCATAGCGGAGAATGGAGGCGCGTTGCGGTCCGCGCAGGGCTATGGCGACCAAAGCACCCGCGAGCAGGCCATCAGCCCGGCAGAGGGTAAGCTTGTACGTGGCCTGGAACGACGCTCCGTGGGCGAGCAAGACGTACCGGAAAGCGGGCGAGAGCAGAACGACGGCCCCCGCCAGCCACATCAAGACGCGCCGACTGGGAATCAGCAGGATGAACAGGGGCCAGACCAGATAAAACTGCTCCTCGACCGCGAGCGACCAAAGGTGAGAGGTGAAGTTGGCGACCAGGCCAGGAACGTGGCCGTTCCACCAGAGTGGGGTGTTCTGGAGGTAGGTGGCGAGAAGTAGAAAAGGCTTTGCGGTCGTGAAACTGTCAGGATGGAAGCCGATCGTGACAAGGAGCAAGGCGGCGTAGTACAGAGGAAAAATTCGCAGCGCGCGGCGGGCGTAGAAATTGCGGAAAAAGTGAGGGTGATGCCGCGTATCAAGCAGGATGCCGGTGATCAGGTAGCCGGACAGTGCGAAAAACAGGTCAACACCGATCCATCCGGCGGATCGAATCCGAACGAAAACATCAAGAACCCTTGACCCGGTAACCCAGTTGGACCAAAGAAGGTGGAAGCCCAAAACAAGCAGGATAGCTACGCCTCGAACACCGTCGAGGGCGGGAACATGCTTGAAAGAGGGTGGCGTGATGCTCTGTTCACCCATATAAACTTCAGTTTACACCCATCAGCACCGACGACGGTTACCGGTCGACAGGTCGATGCATCTCCTCCTTCCGCATGGGCATGCTGTCTATCGTCTCACGCAGTTTCTGAAGTGAGACGGGTTTCTGGGAACGAAGTTTTTCGTCGCCATCTTTGCCGATCAGGAGAACCGTGAATTCGTTCGGGGCGACCTTAAAACGACGTCGCGCTGCTTCGCCTTCCGCAACGGTGAGAGCGATCTCAGTAAGTGACGGGTTGTTGTAGGGGATCGCAATAACGAGCACGTCGCGTTCTGCGAGGCCGGGAGCGTGGTCATGGAGACGGGTGAGTTGGGCGCGCAGGCCGGGGTCGTCCGGGCTGGCCGCGAAGATGAGCAGCGGACGGAAGCGGTCTCGGAGCGCAGCGAGGGTAGTGGGCGAGGACGGCGGCGGTTGGTTTTGGGCTGCGAGCGAAGCGGCCATGGTGAGGAGCGCAACGGCGAAGAGTCGGCGCATGAGCTTTTGGATGCTTGCCCGGGGGAGACAGAACAGGCCGGCATCGCTGCCGGGCCTGCTCTGAAGTATCGTTTAGGCCTTCACGACGGTCCCGTTTTCGACTTTCAATGGGTCAAGGAAGGGCATGCCCTTGCGGAGTTCTGCGCCGACCTTTTCGATGGGGTGCTGCCGATCCTGCTCACGGAAGCTGGTGAACTCCTTGCGGCCTGAGTTCTGGTCTTCGATGAAGCGCTTGGCGAAGGAGCCATCTTGGATGTCATTCAGCAGCGACTTCATGGCGGTTTTCACCTCGGGGGTAACGATGCGTGGCCCGGCGATGTAGTCGCCCCACTCGGCGGTGTCGGAGATGGAGTGGCGCATGTACTCGAGGCCGCCGCGGTACATGAGGTCGACGATGAGCTTGAGCTCGTGGAGGACCTCGAAGTAGGCGAGCTCGGGCTGGTAGCCGGCCTCGGTAAGGGTTTCAAAGCCGGCCTTGACGAGGGCGGCGGTGCCGCCGCAGAGCACGGCCTGCTCGCCGAAGAGGTCGGTTTCGGTCTCTTCGGTGAAGGTGGTTTCGAGGACGCCGGCGCGGGTGCAGCCGATGCCTTTGGCGTAGGAGAGGGCGAGGGCGAGAGCGTTGCCGCTCGCGTCCTGCTCGACGGCGACGAGGCCGGGGACGCCGCCGCCTTCGGTGAAGACTTCGCGGACGCGGTGGCCCGGGGCCTTGGGTGCGACGAGCGAGACGTCGATGGTGGCGGGCGGGGTGATGGTGCGGAAGCGGATGTTGAAGCCGTGGGCGAACATGAGGGTTTTGGTTTGGCCCTCGGGGCTGGCGGCGAGCGCGGGCTCAATGTCGGCGTGGTAAACCTTGGCAGCGGTCTGGTCGGGAACCAGAACCATGATGACGTCGGCCCACTTGCTGGCTTCGGCGACGGGCAGGACTTCGAGGCCGACGTTCGCGGCCTTTTTGGCGGAGGGGGAGTCGGGG
>CAXUCK010000095.1:7575-8416 GCA_964249375.1 uncultured Acidobacteriaceae bacterium | reverse complement strand
ATGGGGCGGTGGGCACGGACGGTGGGCGGACGGTGCATGTGGCCATCCGGGTGTGGCACGACCCCTTTCTGGCGGCGTATATGGGGGGTGGAGTCCTGGCCCCCGGAGCCGCGGTGGGTGACTCGAAACTGCTCGCGGCGGAGATTCGTCTGCGGAGGCAGGCGCGGTTGACCTCGCTGACGCCGTACTTCACCATGGGCGTTTTGTTTGGGGTTCTGGGGCTGACGGTGCTTGCGCTGTTTTGGTGGCGGCCGCGGGAGCGCGAATAGCTGTGGTTTGCGGTGCTGATGCTGGTGCAGAGCGCGGACGCCGCCATAACGATCGCGATCAACACAGGAGCTCTGCGGTTCACGACCAAGGACCTCCTCGAGGGATTCGTCGAGGCGGCAGTCCTTTCGGTGGCGCTCTTGTTTTTCTCGACGGTTCTTGGGGTGCGGCGGTCGCGGTGGTGGTGGGCGGCGTTCTGGATGGCGTGCATCTGCCCGGTGATTCCGTTCCTGTATTTCGCTGGCTTGCCGGTAGGAATTGCGACAGGAGCCGGTGTGCTGGTGGCGATTCCTTCGGCGATCTGGGTGCTGGTGGTGCTGGCGCGGGAGGCGTGGCGGGGGTCGGCCGATGCGCGGCTGCTCGTACTTCCAGCGATGCTGAGCTATGGCACACAGCTGGTGAACAGCGCGATGTGGGCCGCCTCACAAATGGGGCTTCACGTAAAGTATCTGAACTTTCTCAATGTGCCCGTGCTCGAGCGGCCGTACCCGATTTCCTTGGCGCCGCTGACAGATCTGGTGTTTGTGCTGGCGCTGCTGGTGTTTCTGATTCGGCGGTTTGCTCTCTCGCGGGC
>CAXUCK010000095.1:0-7565 GCA_964249375.1 uncultured Acidobacteriaceae bacterium | reverse complement strand
TGCGGTTCGGGGCGGAGCTGGAGGCGGCGCGCCAGGTACAGCATCTGCTGCTGCCGGAGAAGCCGCCCGTGACGCCGGGGTTTGCGGTGGAGACGGCGTATCTGCCGGCGCAGGAGGTGGGCGGGGACTTCTGGCAGCTCGTGCCGGGGACAGACGGCTCTCTGCTCGCGGTCGTGGGGGATGTGAGTGGGAAGGGGCTGCAGGCGGCAATGAGCGTGAGCACGATTGTCGGGGCGCTGCGCGGCGAGCTGGAGCGGCAGCCAGCGAAGGTGTTGGCCCGGCTGAACCGGGTGCTGTGCGGGCAGATCAGCGGGTTTGCCACCTGTTGCGCGGTGCTGCTGGAGGCGGACGGGCGTGGGGTGATTGCCAATGCAGGGCATCTGTCGCCCTACCGTGGCGGCAGGGAGATGGAGGTAGACGGTGGGCTGCCACTGGGGGTGGTGCCGGAAGCGGAGTACCCGGAGCGGTCCTTTTCACTGCGGAGCGGTGAGGAGTTGACGTTTGTGTCGGACGGCGTGGTGGAGGCGACCGGGCCGCAGGGGGTGATGTTCGGGTTCGGCCGGATGGAAGAGATCAGCCGGGAGCGCGCGGGGTACATCGCGGAGACGGCGCGGGCCTACGGGCAGAACGACGACATCACGGTCATCGCGGTGCGGTGGTTAGGCGACCCCGGTGGGCCAGAGGATCAGGCGGCAGCGGTTCTCGCATCTGGGTGATCGGTCGAGCGGTCACTGCAAGGGAGGGATGCCGTCACGGAGAACCGGCTAGGTGGGCCCTCCGCCCCCCCGGCCCATCCCCACCCAGCCCCAGCGAACCACCCGGACACACCGAGCTAAATGTGAATGACGCGGTAGCCGGTCTGGAAGGGATTGGCGGCGAGGGCAGCAAGGAGGTACCACCCTGTGGCGCCAATATGGAGCGAGGGCCCGTAGGTGTAGCCGAAGCCCGTGTCGAGCACACCGGTGGCGGCAACAAGTCCGAGACCTGTGGGAATGGGTTGGCCGTTGACCTTTTTGCCGATCCCGAGAAAGCCCTGCGCCAAAATGCACTGCGCAAGCAGACGCTGGGCTTCGGAGATGTCGGCCTGCAGCATCGCAACGTTCTGGCCCCCGTTCAGGACGCGGGTGATCAGGGCGGCGGCGGTGTGCGAGGTCCCTTCGATCCAGACTGCCGTGGGATCGTCCTGGTTGGTGGTGAGAGACGCCGTGTCAAACACCAGACCCGTAACGGTTTCCGAGCCGGTGAGGGCGGTTTTGCGAGAGCTTGCTTTGTCGGTGGTCTCGAGGTTGTGGAGCGCCCAATCGATGGTCCCCTGGGTCTGTTTGCGCAGCGTGGCCATGTACGACCAGGTCTGCACGTCTTCCGGAATGGGCGACTTGTTGATCGTGACGCCGTCGCCAAGCGTGCCGGTATAGAAGAACGGTCCGGAGGAGTTGAGCATGGCAAGCACAAACGTGACGGCATGGCCGGCAAGTTGCGACCAGTGTTGCCCATTTGCGGAGGACACGCTGTCCTTGGTGAGGTGCGACAGCATGCTGAACAGGGCGTAGCAGTCGATGTTGTGCTCTGTCGATTTGCCGTTGGTGGAGGGAACAGACTGGTTGAACTGGTTGATGGTGGTGCCGAACGAGAAGCCCCCGGCGCCGGAAGTGGAGTAGGTATTGAGGACGATCCAGTTGGCCACCATCATGGCGCCGTCGAGGTAAGCGACGTCCCGGGTGCGGGCGTAGAGCTGCACCAGGGCCATGCCGGCCCAGGCCTGGTCGCCAACCGCCGATCCGTAGAAGTAGTACGGGTACGCGGCGGGTGTGATGAAGGCTCCATCGGCGGTCGCCGTGTTGACGAAGTACGCTTGACCAAAGCGTCCGTCGGCAATGGGAAAGTTGTTGCGCTGCGCGTACAGCAGGCCCTGCCCGAGAACCTGGGCGCGCACCAGGCTGTCAGGATCTTCGCTGGCGAGGTAAGCATGAATCGCGACGGCGTTGTCGTAGGTGAAGCCGACCGCGCCCAGGGCTTCATCGGAGTAGCTCTGGGAGAGGCGAACGGTTTGGCCGGTGGCATAGGCGTCCATCATCAGGTTCTGGAACTGGAAGGCCCTTTCGAGCGAGTCGAGCAGATTCGCTGCGTTGGGAAGCAATGCCGAGGCGAGTACGCCGCACGGCGTGGCGCTCTGCGCAAAGGCGACCGGGGGCAGCGCGGCGGCGGCCGCGGCGGCTGGAGCCAGCGCAAGGAGGTGACGACGGGAGAGGGCTGCCTGAGGCATGGTGGGGAGGGCTCCTGTGGAACGCAAAGCACTCTACGCCGGAAAGCATGGAACTGGCAAGCTGCCTGCCCGGGGCCGGACCCGCTCCGGGTCAGGTCTGGAGCAAGCCGCCTTCAGCTTCCGCATACGGCGAATGCACGTCGGGGCAAACCGGGCGTTCGTCTGAACACTCGGGCAACCTGCAGGGAGTGAGCGCAGGGCCCGTTCTGTACAATCAAACCCGTCACCCCAATCTCCAGAGGAACAATGGCACACACCGTTTTCGACCCACGATACAAGCAGGAAATGGAAGGTCTCGACGAGCCGCCTTTCGATTCTGACTTCGGTCAGAAGATCTTCAAGTCCGTCTCCAAAAAATCGTGGTCCGAGTGGGTCGAGCGGCAGAAAATGCTGCTCAACGAGTATCGCCTGCAGCCCTGGACGCGCGAGGCCCAGGAGTTCCTGGTGGAGCAGATGAATGACTTCTTCTTCGGCTCCGGCGGCGAGCTGCCCAAAGAGTTCGTCGCACCGACCACCTAGTCCCGGTCGCGGGGAGGCGCCCTCGCTCTGATGTACACTGGGTTCGCAGGAAAACCCCACCGTCCGCCCTCCCGGGCAGGCGGAGCAGTGAAGTCGGGACGTGGCTCAGCCTGGTAGAGCGCACCCTTGGGGTGGGTGAGGTCGCTAGTTCGAATCTAGTCGTCCCGACCATTTCACTTTTCATCTTTCTGAAGGTCTGGGCAAAGCCGCGGTGTTCTCCGATTTGCGCTTTGCTCTGGACCGGCCAGTTCCTCCGCCCCGCCAGGCGGGAGCTGCGCCAACGTCCCTCCCTCTTTGAGAAAGATCCCAGAGGCTCCAAACGTACGCGCGTCCTGCAGCAGATTGAGCACGCGCGTGGCGGCTTGCTCTGGTGCGAGCCCTCCGGCGCGGATGTTCGAAACGCAGTTACGTTCAGCATCGGTGAAGCCGGGCTGCGGCCGATACGTCATGTAGACGCCCAGGCTGTCCGCGGACTTCAGGCCAGGCCGTTCGCCGATCAGCATCAGGATGGCTTCCGCTCCGCGGAGATAGCCGATCTCGTCCGCAAGGGCAACACGCGCTTCGACGGCCAGAACCACGGTGTCGAGATTCCATCCGACCAGACCCCCACGAAGGTGCTCAAGCAGAGGTAAAGCATGGCGCATGGGCGCGAGCGGAGACAGCCCGTCCGCGATCACGACGGTGAGCCGGTTCGCCGGTGGCGGATCAGCGGGAGTGAGCGCCACGCGACTTGCCTGGTCCAGTGAGCGGCCGAGGTCGGGACGGCGCAGGTAGTCGGCACGGGTGGCCGCCTCGCTGTGCGCGACAAACGTAGACAAGCCCAGGGCGGCGAGCACGCGGGTGAGGCGTTCGGTGTCGAACGGCGCGTGGATGGCATCGCGGGCGGCGGCGTGGTCTGCCGCAAACTGCAGCAGCGGCCGCGTCGGCAGACTGCACCCCGCACGTCCCAGTGCAATGCGAGCCTCTGTCAGGGGAGCGAGGGTGTGCCACGGATCGCTCGTCACCAGCGCACCGCTGCCGGGGGCCGCCCGAGCCGGAACGGTGCCCGCAGGCTCGCGCGAAGTCATGGCAGGAGTGCCTGCACGGCATGCATCGAGGCTTGCAGATGCCCGCGGTCATCCGTGATCCCCAATGTGCTGAGCCACGCTTCGAACTCGGGCGCGCGCCGCAGACCCAGCAGTTCCCGGATGTAGAGCGCATCGTGAAAGGAAGTGCTCTGGTAGCTGAGCATGATGTCATCGGCGCCGGGAACGCCCATGACAAAGTTCACGCCCGCAGTCGCCAGCAGGGTCAACAAAGTGTCCATGTCGTCGCTGTCGGCATCGACGTGATTGGTGTAGCACACGTCCACTCCCATGGGCAGGCCAAGCAGCTTCCCGCAGAAGTGGTCTTCCAAACCGGCGCGGATGATCTGTTTGCCGTTGAAGAGATATTCGGGACCGATGAAGCCGACAACGGTGTTGACGAGCAACGGCTGAAACGCGCGCGCAACAGCGTAGGCGCGCGCCTCGCAGGTCTGCTGGTCGACTCCGTGGTGCGCGTTTGCGGAAAGCGCGCTGCCCTGGCCGGTTTCGAAATACATGCAGTCGGTGCCGAGGGTGCCGCGACCGAGCGAAAGGGCCGCGTCCTGCGCTTCGCGCAAAAGGGCGATCGATACGCCGAAGCTGCGGTTGGCCTGCTCGGTGCCGGCGATCGACTGAAACACCAGATCAACCGGAGCACCGGCGGCAATCGCCTGGAGCGTGTTGGTCACGTGGGTCAGCACGCAGGTCTGGATGGGAGCGCCGGAGCGGAGGCGAAACTCGTCCAGCAGGCGCAGGATCTCGATCGCGGAGGCCACATGGTCGGTCGCCGGGTTGATGCCGATCACCGCGTCGCCCGCGCCGTACAAAACTCCATCAACCACCGAAGCCAGGATCCCCTGGGGATCATCGGTCGGGTGATTGGGCTGGAGCCGGACGGCGAGGGTTCCGGGGAGCCCGATGGTGGATCGGAATCGAGTGCCGACGCGGCACCGGCTTGCCGCCAGGATCAGGTCCTGGTTGCGCATCAGCTTTGAAACCGCCGCGACCATCTCCGGGGTGAGGCCCCGTCGGACGGCGGCGAGCGATGCCGGATCCGCTGTAAGCATCCACTCGCGCAGCTCGCCGACGGTGAGGTGGGCGACCGGCGCGAAAGCGTGGCCGTCGTGCGTGTCGACGATCAGGCGTGTCACTTCATCGCTTTCGTAGGGGATCACAGCTTCATCGAGAAAATGCCGCAGAGGAAGGTCGGCGAGCGCAAAGCGGGCCGCAACGCGTTCGCGTTCGGACGCTGCCGCAATCCCAGCCAGCGAGTCACCGGACCGCTCGGGGCTGGCGCACGCAAGCAGGGTGCGCAGGTCGTCGAAGCGAAATCTGGTGCCGCCGAGAGTGTGGGTAAAAGCCATGGGCTAGAGCGCGACGTGTTCTCCGGGTTCCCGATCGGCGACTCGCCGATGTGGCCGGATCGCAAGGTAAGCCACCGCGACAAGAGCGACAAACAACGCGGTGACCAGACGGTTGTACCACGCGATACTCAGCAGGCAGACCGCGGTACAGAGCAGCGTCCAGACAGGAAGCACCGGGTACAGCGGTGTGCGGAACGGACGGCGAAGCATGGGCTCGGAGCGCCGCAGGCGAAGCAGCGCGGCCATGCTGATGGCGTACATCGTCAGCGCTCCAAGGGCAGAGAGGATAACGAGGTTGGCCGTGAGAGATTGCCCGCCCAGGGTGACCCAGCTGTCGCTGAGAATGGCGGCAATCCCAATCGCGCCGCCGGCGAGAATAGCGGTCCAGGGAGTCTGAAGTCGTGGGTGAACCCGGGAGAGGGAAGGGGGAAGGAGCGACGCGCGCGACAGGGCAAAAATCTGCCGCGAGTAGCCGAGAATGATGCCGTGCAGCGAGGCGACCAGGCCGAAGACCCCGAGCCAGACCAGCAGTGGAAGCCATCGGCTGCCGGAGCCGACAACCGTGCGCATCGCCTGCGGAAGCGGGTCGTTCAGCTGGGCAAGAGAGCGCCAGTCGCCGACAGCGCCTGCAAAAACCATGACGCCCACCGCCAGCAAAAGCAGCGTCAAAATCCCGGCAATGTACGCGATCGGAATCGAGCGGGCGGGGTTGCGGGTCTCCTCGGCCGCCATCGCAACACCCTCGATCGCGAGAAACAGCCAGACAGCGAACGGAGCTGCGGCAAACATGCCGTGCAGGGCCGAGAAGCGAAAGTGGTCCTGGCCAGCCCAGCCATGGCTCAGAAAGTTGGCGGGATGCGCGCCGGGAGCCACGACTGCCATGAAGACGACAAGCTCGACAACAGCGGCGACCGTGATGATCAATTCGAAGGAGGCGGCAAGACTGACGCCGACAATGTTCAGCAGCATAAAGAGCAGGTAGACCAGCACAGCCGCCCAGCGCGGCTCAAATCGCGGAAACTGCACGTGGAGGTAAGCCCCGATGGCGAGGGCAATCGCAGGCGGCGCAAAGATGAACTCGATCAGCGTCGTTATTCCGGCCAGGAAGCCACCGGCGGGTCCAAAGGCGCGGCCCGCGTAAACAAACGGACCGCCAGCCTGTGGAATGGCGGTGGTGAGTTCGGTGAACGAGAAAATAAACGCGACATACATGCTCGCGACCAGAAGAGTGACGGCGAGAAAGCCGAGTGTGCCGGCGGTGGCCCATCCGAAGTTCCAGCCGAAGTATTCGCCGGAAATCACCAGACCGACAGCAATGCCCCACAGCTGCCAGGTGGAGAGTGTGGATTTCAGATGTGCGGCTTGCTGCAGGACATACCTCCGAGCATCGTGACTTGAGGTTGAACTCTGACAGAGTGGTGGGGAGCGAGTGACTTGAGAGTAGCTTAAGCCTGCAGATTTGGAGGGGCGTTGTTCCGGGCGTCACCAGCACCGGAAGTCAGCCCGGGACCGGCGAAGTGCTCCGTCAGAGCCGGTCGGGCGACACACACGGGACCGGCACGCATCATCTGCTGTTTCGCTGAAAAATTGATCCGTTTGTTACGAAGCCGCGGTATGGTGTCCGTGTCACCACTTAGTTTTGCTGTTTTGCCGTCCACCGCGGCTCGACTCCGCACGCCCTTCGCCAGAGGTCGGCGAGGCTGCGTCACCACTACCCCTGACTCCAGGAGCCAGCATGTTTCTCTTCGCTCACCCATCCACGGCCACACGCACTTGCGTCCCGCTCTTGTCCACCATCGCCGTTCTCATCGCGCTTCTGCCCCTTTCGCCCGCGCTCGCTCAGACCATCCAGGGCTCCATCATCGGCACAGTCAAGGACAACACCGGCGCGGTTGTCCCCGGAGCCTCGGTCACCCTCACCAACACCGGTGAAGGCACCACCCGAACCCTCACTTCCGGAGACTCGGGAGACTTTGTCTTCAACGACAGCAAGTCCGGTGTGTACACCATCTCTGTCACGCATGAAGGTTTCGGCAAATGGACCGCCGCGGACGTGAATTTTTATGATAGGGAGTAAATCGTGTTTTACACCTAAGTTTTCGTCGGCAGCGTCCAGCAGGAAGTGGAGGTCAATGAAGCGTCCATCTCCGAGATCGACACCGATGACGCCAGCGTCAGCGGAACCTACAACGCCGCCGACGTGCTTCACCTGCCCGTCAACACCCGCGCTTCCGGCTCGGGCACCAGCGCCCTCAACATCGTCGGGACGCTTCCCGGCGTGCAAGCCGATCACGGCCAGTTCTCGCTTCAGGGTGCGCTTCCCTTCCAGACGCAGGTCGCCGTCGACGGCATCAC
>CAXUCK010000094.1:0-8485 GCA_964249375.1 uncultured Acidobacteriaceae bacterium | reverse complement strand
TTTTGTTGAGTTGTTGGTTGGGCATCATGAATGTCCTGATTGTGTGGTCCGCGCCAGTGTGAACGCTAGTTCGCTGTCAATCGCCAACAAAGATCTAGTGCAGCTGCTCCGCTAAGGTGCGCTTGTGGAACTTCATCGTCGCTTCGCTAGGGAAGGTTTTTGGTTGCACGTCGCAGCAGGTCATCCCATAGGCGATGGGCAACGAATAGACGTCATCAAGATCCGGAAGAGAGCCTGCTTCCGGAAAGTGCGCTGCGCCTGTCTTGTCTGTACGTCGCGTAATCCACTTGCAGCCTTTCCACTTCAGGTCCAATCCTTGGCCTACCGGCGTGCAGTTATACCGCAGAGTGATTGGGATATCGCGTAATGGCTTGTCGGTACGGTCTTCAACTGCGTGAACAGAGAACTCCTGAGCCACGGCCGTGTTAAACGCAAGAAGCGCGGACGCAGCGAAAAACAAGCATGGGATCACAAAATCTGATGAAGCAACCCTGAAGCTTTTTCGAATCCCGCTGGTTGACAAGACCTCATGTTGCCGAATGCTGGGCTTCATCGTTATTACCTCCGAGGCTAGAGCCGCGGTCTATGCTTCTTCATTTACGGCACGGCTAACCCGTGCCCTTCCGGTTTCGACTACCCCTAGCGGTTGTGGCGCTTCAGGCGTAACGCAGATTCCCTTCGGGAATGACAACAAGAAAAGCAAGGGCAAAGCAAAGGCTAGCGACGAACATTCTGAAGGGTCATGCACTGTCCTTTGCTGCCGTACTTTTGTTTGTCATTCCCGAAGGGAATCTGCGTTTTGCATTGCGGTTACGGCTTCAGGTTCGTCGGGCATCAGTTCTTCCCAGGTTGGGTTGGTGGACTCGATGAGGCCGATCTTCTGCGCTCGGGTCCAGTGTTTGAGTTCTTTCTCGCGGGCAATAGCATTGCTGACGTACTGGAAGCGTTCGAAATAAACGAGGCGGGTGATCTTGTATTTGGCGGTGTGGGTGCCGGGTGTTTGTCGGCGGTGTTGGGCTATGCGGGCGCGGAGGTTGTTGGTGATGCCGATGTAGAGCGTGTGGGAGCGGTTGGAGAGGATGTAGACCCAGAATCGGTACTCGCGCTGATGCATTGTGGGCTCCTCCGTGGGTTCGTGGCTGGCATAGGAACGCAGATTCCCTTCGGGAATGACAAAAAAGAAGCAAGGGCAACAGCAACAGCAAACGCAGATTCCCTTCGGAATGACAAACAAAGAGGCTGTAGTTGGCAATCACTCCTTTGTGCCACCGCCGCTGTTGAGCTGGGGCATTTCTGTGCCTTTGCTTAGGGTGAGGAGGCCGGTTTGGGCGTAGGTGGCTAGTTTGGCGCGGGTGTCGGTGATGTCGAGGTTGCGTAGGGTGAGTTGGCCTATGCGGTCGCGGGGGCTGAAGGTGCTCTCGGTCTTTTCCATCGAGAGACGTTCGGGGGCGAAGGTAAGGTTGGGGCTCTCGGTTGAGAGTATGGTGTAGTCGTTGCCGCGGCGGAGTTCTACGGTGACCTCGCCGGTGACGGGCTTGGCGACCCAGCGCTGGACGGACTCGCGGAGCATAAGGGCTTGGGGATCGAACCAGCGGCCTTGATAGAGGAGGCGGCCTAGTTTGCGGCCGTTGTCGCGGTATTGCTCGAGGGTGTCCTCGTTGTGGATGCCGGTGAGGAGGCGCTCGTAGGCGAGGAAGAGCAGCGCGAGGCCGGGGGCCTCGTAGATGCCGCGGGATTTGGCTTCGATGATGCGGTTTTCGATCTGGTCGCTCATGCCGAGGCCGTGGCGGCCGCCGATGGTGTTGGCTTCGAGCATGAGTGCTACGAGGTCAGGGAAGGTTTGGCCGTTGAGGCTGACCGGGACGCCTTCTTCGAAGGTGACGGTGACTTCTTCGGGCTTGAGGGCGACGTCGTCACGCCAGAACGCCGTGCCCATGATGGGCTGGACGATCTTCATAGAGGTCGAGAGATGTTCTAGGTCTTTGGCTTCGTGGGTGGCGCCGAGGAGGTTCGAGTCGGTGGAGTAGGCCTTCTCGGAGGACATCTTGTAGTCGAAGCCGGAGCGCTGGAGGAAGGCGGACATTTCGGCGCGGCCGCCGAGTTCGTCGATGAACGCCTGATCGAGCCAGGGCTTGTAGACCTGGAGGGCGGGGTTGACGAGGAGGCCGTAGCGGTAAAAGCGCTCGATGTCGTTGCCCTTGTAGGTGGAGCCGTCGCCCCAGATGTTGACGTCGTCCTCCTTCATGGCGGTGACGAGCATGGTGCCGGTGACGGCGCGGCCGATGGGCGTGGTGTTGAAGTAGGTGACGCCGGCGGTGGTGATGTGAAAGGCCCCAGCCTGGAGGGCGGCGATGCCTTCGCGGGCGAGCTGCGCGCGGCAGTCGATGAGGCGGGCCTGCTCGGCGCCGTATTCGAGGGCTTTGCGCGGGATCGCGTCGTAATCGGTCTCGTCGGGCTGGCCGAGGTTGGCGGTGTAGGCGTAGGGAATCGCGCCATGGAGCTTCATCCAGTGCAGGGCGGCGGAGGTGTCGAGACCGCCGGAGAAAGCTATGCCTACGCGTTGGTTGAGGGGGAGGGATTCGAGGATGGTGGACATGTGCTGACCTCAGTTCTGTTCGTCGGACGCCGAAGCAGCGGGCGGCCCTTGGCGAAGTTTTCCGTACGCTTCGTGTAGAGCTACCAATCTTTGGTGGCAAATCAGTCGGCTGACCAGCGGTCACTTCAGTGATCCGGCTAACTACGTTACTGACACCCGAAGGGTCCACACATCGCACCCAACGTCATAAGAGCGTAGAGGAAGGCACCCACATTCGCGGCAAATCCGATCCAGCGACCCCAACCCAATCCGAACAATGAAACTACAACCAGAACCATAGAACCGTATAAGCTGATGCTCCAGAGTGTCCCCAAAGCTCGCGCATGCTGAAGCCGCTCCTGTATATGCAGATTGCTGGGGTCTGAAGCATACCGCAGGTAAGGCACCAGTGCAGAAATGAACAGGAGAAGTCCTAAGGAGGCACACACGACACCGACGTTGCGTCTCCAGACAGCAAACTTTTGGTTTTTCATGCCCCGCCATCTTCCCATGGTCCTTCGTGGTCCCTGCGTAATCTTACTAGTCCCACAATGCCCCAAATGCCAAGAACTATCAGGAACCGGCGAAGCCATCACAAAGAACGTGCACGGCTGACATCCTCTCACGGCTACACCTCTAGTTTTGCAGTTCCTTGTTGCGCTATCGTGTCCCTCCGGTTAGTGCTAGCCCGAGGTGTTGTGGAACTCTGGGCACACAGCGGATCTCTCCAATGCGCTTCGCTTTGGTCGAGATAACAGGCATTTGCGGTGCTCCGGCGAAATGCAGGTCCCCTCGGGAATGGCAACAAGACCGCAAGACGAACAGCAGATCCCTACGCTGCGCTAGGGTATGACAAACCTTGAGGCGGGGGTGCGTGTTGTTGTATTTGGCTTGGATGAACCCACCTTAGCCGCGATGAAGCTGCGGCGAAGATGGGGCACCCGGGTGCGGTTGGGCCCGGAAGGTTTGTGGCACTCCGGGCGGAATACTGGGGTCCTTCGCTGCGCTCAGGATGACAAATAGGGATGCAGCTTGCCTTCAGGGATGACAACAGGAAACGCAGATTCCCTTCGGGGAAAGACAAATGAAAGAGATAAGGGCTAGCGGCGGTTGCGGTTGTTGAGTTTGTTGCGGCTGTTGGGGATGCGTTTGGCTCCGCCCAGGAGCATGAGGGTGATGGCTTTTTGGGCGTGGAGGCGGTTTTCGGCTTGGTCGAAGACTACCGATTGGGGGCCGTCGAGCACTTGGTCAGTGACCTCGGCGTTGCGGTGCGCGGGCAGGCAGTGCATGAAGACGGCGGAGGGCTGCGCCTTGGCCATCAGCTCTTCGTTGACCTGGAAGGGTTTGAAGAGGGGGGCGCGGCGGGCGGCTTCGTGCTCCTGGCCCATGCTGGTGCAGACATCAGTGTAAAGGGCGTCGGCCTCTTCGGCGGCTTTTTGCGGGTCGTGGGTGAGGGTGAGGGAGCCGCCGGTTTGTTCGGCGATTGCGATCGCTTTGTGGATGATGTCGAGCTTGGGTTCGAAGCCTTTGGGGGTGGCGACCGTGCTGTGCACGCCCAGCAATGCGCCGGCCAGCATGAGCGAGTGGCAGACGTTGTTGCCGTCGCCGACATAGGTGAGGCGGAGGCCTTCGAGGGCGCCGAAGCGCTCTTCGAGGGTCATAAAGTCGGCGATGGCCTGGCAGGGGTGTTCGAGATCGGAGAGCGCGTTGATGACGGGGACCTGCGCGTTGGAGGCCATCTCAGTGACGGTTTCGTGCGCGTAGGTGCGGAGCACGATGATCTGCATCCAGCGCTCGAGGTTGCGGGCGACGTCGGGGATGGATTCGCGTTCGCCGAGCGGGGAGGCGGTCTGGTCGACGAAGATGGCGTTGCCGCCGACGGTGTTCATCGCGGCCTCGAAGGTGAGGCGGGTGCGGAGTGAGGCTTTTTCGAAGAACATGACCATCTGCTTGGCGTCGAGCGCGTGGCGGAAGTCTTCGGGGTTGGATTTGACGGCGTGTGCGAGTTCGAGGATCGCAGCGATTTCGGAGGGCGAAAGGTCGGCGATGGAGCAGAGATCGCGGCCCATGAGGCCTTTGGCGGTTTCGGTGAAGGCGGTGTCGGATTGAATACCGAGCGAGGCGCTTTTTGCTGGGTTGCCGCCGTTGGTGCTGCCACTATTGCTCCCGCTGGCGGTTCCGTTGGGGCGGGGGTTCATGATGATGGTTTTATTATCCATGGGTGATTTCTCCAGCCAGTGCGGGCATTTGTGCGCTGGTGAGTTCGGTCAGCAGCTCGTCGAGTGCACGGATGGCGTGGTCGACGTGCGCGGTCGTGATGAGGTATGGGGGAAGGAAGCGCAGCACGGTTTCATGGGTGCGATTGAGAAGGATGCGGCGCGCCATCATGCCGTCCAGCAGGGTTTTCGCGAGTTCGGCTGATTCTATGTCGACGCCGATCATGAGGCCAAGACCGCGCACCTCGCGGATCTGCGGATGCTTGTGTTGCAGAATGCGAAGTTGATCGAGGAAGTAGCCGCCGACCTTTTGGACGTGTTGTAGAAGGTTGTCGTTGCGAATGATGTCGATGACTGCGATGGCGACGGCGCAGGCGAGAGGGTTGCCGCCGAAGGTGGTGCCGTGCATGCCGGGCGTGAAGGCGCGGGCGGCGGCTTCGGTGCAGAGCATTGCGCCGATGGGGATGCCGCCGGCGAGTGGCTTGGCGAGCGTGGTAACGTCCGGCTGCACGCCGTAATGTTGATAGGCGGTCCACTCGCCGGTGCGACCCATGCCGGATTGGATCTCGTCGAGGATGAGGAGCGCGCCTGTGGAATCGCAGAGTTCGCGGGCGGTTTGGAGGAACTCCGGCGAGACGAGGTTGATGCCGCCTTCACCTTGAAGCACTTCGATAACGATCGCGCAAAAATCCTGTGGATTTCTGCTAAAGGTTTCGCGCAAGGCGCCGATATGGTTGAAAGGAACGAATTCGACGCCGGGCAGGAGGGGAGCGAAGGGCTCGCGGTAGGCAAGCTTGTGGGTGGTGGCGACGGAGCCGAAGGTACGGCCGTGAAAGCTGTGTTCGAGTGCAAGGATTTTGGTGCCGAGGGGCTTGCCTTCGGCGCGCTGTAGGCCCGCGTGAGCGCGGGCGAGCTTGAGCGCGGCTTCCCAGGCTTCCGTGCCGGAGTTGCACAGGAAGACGCGGTCCATGCCGGTGATTTCGGTGAGACGGAAGGCGAGTTCGGCAGTGTGCTGGTGGAAGAAGAGGTTGGAGGTGTGAAGGAGTAAAGGGCTTTGCTGGGCAATGGCTTCGGTGATAGCGGGATGGTTGTAGCCGAGGGCGCAGACGCCGATGCCGGATAAGAGATCGAGGTAGGCGGTGCCGTGTTCGTCGTAGAGGTGGACGCCTTCCCCGCGAACGAAGAGAAGCGGATTGCGCGCGTAGGTGTGGAGGAGGAGCTTGGATTCGGCGGCCTGGAGGTCGGATAGGGCGGGTGTTGTGGGTTTCATGGGCTTTGGTGGCGCTTCGGGCGAAATACGGGAGGCCTTCGACTGCGCGCTGCGCGCTGCGCTTAGGATGAGAGGTTTATTGCGGTCGGGCTCATCAGTCACGGGCTCATCAGTCACGGGCTCGTTGCGGACAGGCTCGATGCCGAGAGCGGAAGCAGCGTCGTTGGTGAGAGTTGGGCTCATGCGACCATGACCTCCGTTCCGTCGTCGACGCGAGAGCTGCACAGGTCCGGCAGGACCTGCGCGGAGGCGGTGGGTAAGATACGAACGCGTTTGACGCCTTGAAGTAAGGCTTCCTTGCAGGCGTTGAGCTTAGGAAGCATGCCACCGGAGACGATGGATGCGCGCTCGAGCTTCGCGATGTTGGGCAGGGAAAGCCAACGGAGGACGGTGCCGTCGGCACCCTTGACGCCGGGGACGTCGGTGAGAAAGACGAGCGCGTCAGCTTTGGTGGCAATGGCGCAGGCGGAGGCCATTTCATCGGCGTTGATGTTGTAGTACTCGCCGTCGAAACCGAGGGCGATGGAGGAGATGACGGGCACGGCACCCATGGTCCAAATGGCGTCGAGCCATTTGGGATCAGTGGCGGCGATTTCGCCGACAAAACCGAGGTCGTGATCGGAGGGCTTTTTTCTGGCGCGGAAGACGTGGCCGTCGCCGCCGGTGAGGCCCATGGCGGATTGGCCGCACTGATCGAGTGCGGCGACGAGGGCTTTGTTCACGCGGCCGCCGAGGACCATGAGGGCGGCGTCGCGGGTTTCAGCGTCGGTGATGCGCAGGCCGGCGACGAATTCACTCTTTTTGCCCATCTGCGTGAGCAGACGGGTGAGTTGCACGCCGCCGCCGTGGACTACGGCGACGCGGTGGCCGTCCTGCGCGAGCTGAGCGATGGCGCGCGCAGAGCGGCTGAGAAGGTTGGAGTCTTCGAGCGCGGCACCACCGAGTTTGACGACGAATTTCATGAGGTGACCTCCGAGGCGGACGGGGGTGGGTTCGATCGTTGGAAGAGCATATCCCTTGCCAGAGTATGGGGTAACAGGTGCTAGGTCACAGGATGAGACATAGGGCGAAGGACAACGGCGAAACGCAGATTCCGTTCCCACCCCGCCGAGTAACAGCGCTCGCTGGGGACCCCGGCTTCGGGAATGAAAAAGAAAGGCAAAGGCAAGGGCTGGAGAAGATTTCCTGAGGCGATGACGAAAAGACAAAAAACCGATAAACACGAGCAAGTGGTCGGAACGGTAAGCGAACAGCAGATCCCTCCGCTGCGCTGCGGGATGACAACCGAAAGGCATGCAGGATGGCACGCGAGAGAGTGCAGGGTAGCCAAGAGGCTGGGCGTCATAGCAGGCCTTCCCCCTGGGGCCAGCCCAGCATGAGGTTCAGGTTTTCGACAGCTTGCGACGCGGCGCCTTTGAGCAGGTTGTCCAGGCAGGAGATCACAACGAGGCGGCGACCGTCCGGTGAGAGCTGGAAACCGAGGTCGCAGAAGGGACTGCGGACGACATATTGGATCTGCGGCAGGCCCCCGGAGCGGCGTATGCGTACTGTGGGGCATGCGGCGTAGAAGCTGTCGAAGCAGTCTTGCAGGGTCTCGGTGGTTTGGGGCTCTGTGAGCCGCACGTACATGGTGGATAGGATGCCGCGCGGGATGGGGAGAAGATGTGGGGTGAACTGAATTTGCTCGGCGGTGAGGTGCAGCTGTTCGAGGAGCTCGCCGGTGTGGCGGTGACCGAAGACGGCGTAGGCGGAGAGGTTATCGGCGGCGTACATGAAGTGGGTGGTGGCCGAGGGTGTTTTTCCTGCGCCGCTGACCCCGGATTTTGCATCGCAGATGACCCCGTGGTTGAGGTCGGCGAGCTCGGCACGCAGCAGCGGGGCAAGCGCGAGGATGACGGAGGTGGCGTAGCAACCGGGGTTGGCGACGAGGCGGGCGCGCGCGATGGCGGGGCCGTGCAGCTCCGGGGAGCCATAAACGGCTTCGGCTTGGAGAGCGCGCACGGTTTCGGACTCTGACATTTCGAAGCGATAGATGGCGCGATTGCCGTCATCATGGAGCCGCCAGGCACCGGAAAGGTCGATAACACGCATACCGCGGGCGAGCGCCTCGGGCACCCAGGCGCGGGATTGTTCGTGGGGCGTGGCGAGTAGAAGAAGCTGGATGCCTCCGCGCTCGAGGTCGGTCCAATTCCAGCTGGAGACGATGACCTCGGCGGCATGAGGTAGGCCGAGAAGTTGGGGATGCAGGTCGGTGAGGCGTACCGGCGCGTTGGTGGGCTCGGCTTCGTGGCGTCCGAGAAAGGTGGGTGACGCGCCTGTGAGGCGGGGGTGATGGAGGAGCAGACGGGCGAGTTCCGCGCCGGCGTAGCCGCTGACGCCGGCAACGGCGATGCGGGGCGGCTGGGCTGAGGAATGGCTTTCGGA
>CAXUCK010000093.1:0-8612 GCA_964249375.1 uncultured Acidobacteriaceae bacterium | reverse complement strand
AAACCAAAGCTCGCGGTGGATCACGAAGGTTTGGAGCCAACCGGAGATGGAGCCCGGCCGGTGGATCCGTCGCCTGCCGGCCGTGTGAGCCGACGATCCTTTCTGTCGCACCTGGGCGCTGCGGGTCTGGCTGCGACGGCCTCGCCGGTGTTGGCGGTTGCGGCGGCTCCTTCCGCAACGGTTGAGCCCGCGGTCGTTCCGCAGGCCGGAACCGTACCGCTTACCCTCAAGGTGAACGGCCAGACCCACACGCTGAACATCGATCCACGGACCTCTCTGCTGGACTGCCTGCGGGAGAACCTCGATTTGCCGGGCACGAAGAAGGGCTGCGACCACGGCCAGTGCGGCGCCTGCACCGTCCATGTGAACGGCCGACGCGTGAACTCCTGCCTGTCGTTTGCCGTGATGCACCCGGCCGACGAGATCACCACCATTGAGGGGATTGGACAGCCGGATCATCTCCATCCCATGCAGGCTGCGTTTATTGAGCACGACGGGTATCAGTGCGGGTATTGCACCTCGGGGCAGATCATGTCTGCGGTTGCCGTTCTGAAGGAGCCGGTCGGCCCATCGGACGACGACGTCAAGCAGGCCATGTATGGCAACATCTGCCGGTGCGGCGCTTATCCCAACATCATCGCGGCAGTGCAGCACGTCCGCAAACAAGCCTGAGCGTCACACCCCCCGGAGCACACCATGGACGCGTTCCAGTTCACTCTCGCCACCACCGTTGACCAGGCGATTCGATCGGCTGCAAAGTCACCCACCGCACAGCAGGGAGCGCAGGTGCGCTTCGTTGCGGGCGGCACAAACCTGATCGACATGATGAAGCTGAATGTCGAGCGGCCAAGCGAGGTTGTCGACATCAATGCCCTCGCGCTCGGAGCGATTCAGCGGACGCCGGCGAGCGGTCTGCAGCTTGGCGCGCTTGCCCGGAACGCCGATGTCGCGCACCATCCGACTGTCGTTCGCGATTACCCTGTGCTCTCGCAGGCGCTCCTCTCCGGAGCTTCGCCGCAACTGCGCAATATGGCGACCACCGCCGGCAATCTGCTGCAGCGTACCCGCTGCGTCTACTTTCGCGACACCGCCCACGCGTGCAACAAGCGCGAGCCGGGAACGGGGTGTTCCGCGATTGACGGCCACAACCGAATGCTGGCGATTCTCGGCACGAGCAAAGACTGCATCGCAACCAGCCCGTCGGATCAAAACGTCGCCCTGACTGCCCTTGAAGCCACCGTCCAGGTCCAAGGGCCGCAGGGAGAGCGCTCCATTCCGATCCATGATTTCTATCTGCTTCCGGGTTCCACGCCGAACCGCGAGACGGTGCTTCAGCCGGGGGACCTCATTACGTCCGTCACACTTCCGCCACCGCCTTCCGGCAGTCACTCCGTTTACGTGAAATTGCGGGATCGCGCAGCGTACGAGTTTGCGCTCGCTTCCGCGGCGGTCGTGCTCACAACGGAGAACGGACGCGTCCGGTTTGCCAGAGTGGCACTCGGCGGCGTGGGAACGAAGCCGTGGCGCTCGCTCGAAGCAGAGCGTGCCCTGGAAGGCCGATCGGTGGACTTGGCCACGTTCCGCAACGCCGCGGCGGAAGCGTTGAAGGGTGCCCGTCCGCAGAGCGAGAACGGCTTCAAAATAGACCTGTCGCAGCGCTGCCTTGTCCGCGCTCTCACGCTGGCGACCCGCACCGCCTGACCGGAACCGGCCTCCAAGGCCCGAGCAACAGCAGGAGAGTAAGTCCATGATGTTCCGCGAGTTCGTCAACTTCATCGAATCGACGCAGGCCGGGTCTGCCACCTCGTCCGAGCAGCCCACGTCGACGCCTTCCGCGATCATCGGCGCCGCTGTGCCGCGGGTTGACGGCGCGCTCAAGACGACCGGAAAGGCCGCGTACGCGGGCGATTACAGCTTCCCGCGCATGGCGTACGCGGTTCCCGTCTGCGCAACCGTGGCGAACGGCACGATCCGCAGCATGGAGACCGCTGCCGCAGAGAAAATGCCGGGCGTGCTGCTTGTGCTTCACCACGGCAACATGCCATCTGTATATCGCAACGGGTCGAGTGGCCGCATCAGCGAAGAGCGACCGCCGCTTTCCGACACAACCGTGCGCTACTGGGGGCAGTATGTAGCCGTGGTGGTTGCAAATACGTTTCAGCAGGCGCAGGCAGCCGCGGCCGCCGTGCGGGTGCAGTACAAGGCCGAGAAGCCGGACGTCCGCGTCGTGCTGAACGATGCGATGCCGGCTATCGGCGCACCTGGCGGCCCAAAGATCGAGAGTCATCGAGGCAATTCGGACGCAGCCTTCGCCTCCGCGCCGGTGCAGATCGACGCGACGTACAGCACACCGGTCGAGACGCATAACCCAATGGAGATGCACGCCACGGTTGCCGTGTGGCGCGGACCTCGGGTGACGCTGTATGAGAGCTCGCAGGGCGTCGTCAACCACCACGAGGTGATGGCGGCGGTGCTTGGCATCCCCAACGAAAACATCGAGGTCATCTCGCGCTTTATCGGCTCCGGCTTTGGGGGCAAGCTCTTTCCGTGGCCGCATTCCACGCTGTGCGCGGTCGCCGCGCGTCAACTGGATCGTCCGGTCAAGCTGGTCTGCTCGCGCAAAATGATGTTCGCCGACGTGGGACATCGTCCACGCACGCAGCAGCGCATGCGTCTTGGCGCAACGCACGAGGGCAAGCTGGTTTCGCTCCAGCAGGATTATCGGAACCACACCTCCGACCTTGACGAGATCCAGGAAAACTGTGGCGAGGCGACGCCGTTTCTGTACAGCGTGCCCAACCTGCGCATCAGCTCCGCCCTGGTGAAGCGCAACGTGGGCACACCGACCCCGATGCGTGGGCCGGGCGCTGTTCCTGGTCTGTTTGCTCTTGAATCTGCCCTCGATGAACTTGCCATCAAGCTCAAGATGGACCCCGTGCAGCTTCGTCTGGGTCTGGACACCCCCGTCGATGAAGAGAGCGGGAAGCCATTTTCCTCGCGCCACTTGAAGGAGTGCCTTGAGGTTGGCTCAGAGAAGTTCGGCTGGTCCCGGCGAACGCCCGAGGTGGGCTCGATGCGGGACGGCGACCTGATTCTGGGGTGGGGCGTTGCGGCGGCCTCGTGGGGCGCCTGGCGTGGGCCGTCTGAGTGCGCCGTGACGCTGCTGCCAGACGGAACCGCGCGCGTCAGCTCGGCCACACAGGATATCGGCACTGGGACCTACACGGTGATGGCGCAGATCGTGTCGGACAAGACGGGCATACCGGTGCACAAGGTGGACGTCGTTCTTGGCGACAGCACACTTCCCACTGGACCGATGTCCGGTGGATCGACAGCAACGGCAAGCGTGATTCCATCGGTCGTCGACGGCGTCAACGCGGCGGTGAAGAATCTGCTCGAGGCCGCAGTGCAGACGAAGGGCTCCCCCTTTCAGGGCAAGGACGCCAAACTGCTGACGCTGAGTTCCGGCCGGATTCAGATGAAAGGCGGGGACTCCGCGTCCGGCATGCCGTTCGGCGATCTGCTGCGTATGGCGAGCCTCGCCGGCGCTCGCGGGGAGGGCAAGTCCGGTCCGCTTGGGTCGGATACGAAGGCCAGGGACTATTCCACGCACTCCTTCGGCACGCAGTTCGTCGAGGTCCAGTGGGATCCCGGTGTGGCGCAGCTTCGTGTCAGCCGCGTGGTGACCGTCATCGACGGCGGCCGCATCATCAACAAGAACACCGCCACAAATCAGGTGGCCGGAGCGGTGGTCATGGGTGTCGGTATGGGGCTGTTCGAGCAGACCGTTTACGACCCGCGCAATGGACACCCGGTGAACGACAATTTTGCCGATTACCTGGTGCCCACAAGCGCGGATTCGCCGAGGATCGACGTTCACTTTCTCGACATTCCAGACCCGATGATGGGCGAGTACGGGGCTCGCGGGATTGGCGAGATCGGTCTGGCGGGTGTTGCTCCCGCGATCACGGCTGCCGTGTATCACGCAACCGGCATACGCATCCGCGAGCTCCCGGTCCGCGTCGAGGATTTGCTGGCCTCAACAATCCGCATCTAGACCTGCGGGGTCCGTAGTTCGTCTCACCGTGTTCCATCCGGGCTCAGCCAGAGTGCCTCCACCTTAGGGTGGATCATAAATTCGTCACGCTTGCCGATGACATGCCGCCACCAGTTTCCATACGCTTGCCCTGCAACGGAAACAGGTGGTGGCTGGATTGCAGACGAACTCCCACAGCGAGAGCTCCCCAAGGTACGCCGGGTGGAAGGTGGTCGCGGCGGCGTTTCTGGGAGTGATGGTCGGGTTTGCAGGTATGGTGCCGTTTACCTTCAGCCTCTTTCTCGATCCGCTCCATGCCGCCTTCGACTGGAAACGCGAGACCATCTCACGGGCTTTCGGCATTGCCGCGCTTACCGTGGCGTTTGTGTCGCCGCTGATTGGCCACCTGCTGGACCGCGTTCCGCCACGTCGTGTCATCCTCCCCTGCATCGCCGTGTTTTCGGCGGCAATGGCTTCGCTGTCGTTGCTGCACGGAGCTCTGCCCCAGTATTACGGCACGTACTTTGTGCTTGGCATTGTGGGAAACGGGACGGCGCAGCTGGCGTATTCGCGCGCCGTGCTCACGTGGTTTCGTCAACGCCGCGGTCTGGCCATTGCCTTGATGCTGACCGGCAGCGGCACGGGCTCCGTTCTTCTGCCCATGTTGACCCAGCATGTCCTTGCCGCGAACGGCTGGCGGGCAGCCTATGCTGTGCTCGGGATCGCGGCCCTGGCCGGACTCCCGTTGACCGCGTTATTTGTGCGGAACCAGCCTGCGTCTGGATCGCAGCTGACCTCGGTCGCCGCAGAGCCATCGCCCGCAACGCTCAGCGGGAGCCGCCGGATCTTCCTGCTGATTGCCTTGCCCACGCTGCTGGTTGCCCTCAGTATGAATGCTCTTATCGCACATCTTTCGGCGCTGCTCACCAGCCGGGGCATTTCGGCCGCTTCGGCCGCCATCACTCTGTCGGTCTATGGCGCGTCGGCGATTGCCGGGCGGCTGCTCACCGGCTTTTTGCTCGATCGTTTGCCGGCGCCGGCGGTCTCCTGCGCCGTGCTGGCCATCGCCGCCGCCGGAGTCTTCGTCGAGGCATACGCGCGTACCGCGGCCGCAGGTTGGGCCGGAGCTCTGCTGATGGGCGCCGGCTCAGGGAGTGAAGCCGATGTGGTGCCCTACATGATCGCAACGTATTTCGGGCGGCGGCGATTTTCGACGCTGTATGGTCTCACGTGGACGGCCTACGCCGTTGGCGGAGCAATCGGCCCCGTGTTTCTGGGCCGCGCCTTCGATCACAGCGGCACATATGCCACTTCGGCCATCGTCGCATTGGGCGTGCCGTGTGCGGTGGCCGCGGCCATGCAGCTGCTGCTGCCACGCGCTGTCGCTCCGCGGAAGGGCGCCGACCCGGGAGGACTCGGCACAATCGCCGAGCCAGCCATGTAGACCGTGACTACCAACCATTTTTGATCACAAACAAGGAGACGTACCCGATGCCACACATCCCGTTGCCGAACCTACCCGGAATCCGCGCTGCCATGGCCTACCGGCCTGAAACAGCCAAGCCGCTCAACGAGCTCGTGGACGTGCTTCTGCACGACCGCAATCACAGCCTGACGCCCGGCGAGCGCGAGTTGATCGCGGCGTTTGTCTCCTTCCGCAACAGCACCCACTACTGCCACTCGATCCAC
This sequence comes from uncultured Acidobacteriaceae bacterium, assembly GCA_964249375.1. Lineage (GTDB taxonomy): Bacteria > Acidobacteriota > Terriglobia > Terriglobales > Acidobacteriaceae > Edaphobacter. Next base: position 2,887 of record CAXUCK010000093.1, on the reverse strand, counting down.
GGCGCGATCGCGGCCGCGCATCTCGAGCAGGAGTGTGGCGCGGGCGAAGATCTTGTGGCTGACATCAAGCAGGACTTCGAGGCGGCGGATGTTTCCCCCAAACTGAAGGGGCTGCTCAATATCGCGGCCAAGGTGCAGGTGGACGGCAAGCTCGTCACCGCGGACGACATTGCGCGTGCGCGGCGCGAAGGCGCTACCGACCTCGAGATCCACGACGCGATCCTGATCGCAGCTGCATTCTGCATGTACAACCGGTATGTGGATGGGCTCGCAACCGTGCAGCCCCAGGACCCCGAGCTCTATCGCAGCCGCGGGCGCATGGTGGCGCGGGGCGGATACGTCGCCGCAAACCTGACCAACCGCGTCGAGACCACGGCGCAGGTTCCTGCGTTGACGGAAGCGAGGTAGCCTATGCCGCACATCGCCTTACCGGAAGGTGTTCCTGGCATCGGCTCGGGCTTTGCATTTCGTCCTGAGACAGCCGCGCCCATGCGCTCGCTCGCGCACGTGCTGCTGTACGAGCCCGGCGCCGCGGCTAGTTTGAGCTCTCGTGATCGTGAACTCATCGCGGCCTATGTTTCTTCACGGAATTGTTGCTACTTCTGTCACACGAGTCATGCGGCGGCTGCCTCGCATCACGAAGGAGGCAGCGACCAGCTTACCGAGCTCGTGTGCCGGGATCCTGAGACAGCTCCGGTGCCGGAGCGACTGAAGGCTCTGCTCGTCATCGCCGGCCAGGTGCAGGCGGAGCCGAAAGCCGTCAGCCCCGCAATGATCGAACGCGCTCGGGAAGCCGGAGCCACCGACCCGGACATCCACGACACCGTGCTCATCGCGGCCGCTTTCTGCATGTACAACCGGTACGTCGACGGCCTAGACACCTGGCAACCGCGCGACAAACCCATGTACGACGTCATGGGCGAGCGGCTTGCATCGCAAGGCTACAACCACCGCACTTAGCCCACCTCCAACCCAAGGGCGACAAAGGCACAGAGCTCACACTCTGTGCCTTTTTGCGTCGGGAGCAGCCATGCGATGTTCGCGCGAAACCCCATCCAGCGTAGGGACGCACCCTCCTCCGATCGGCCAGCGTGAGCGTTGCCATTTGCTGACCCCACCGGCCAGCCTCTCTCGCATGCCGGCGTCTCCGTCCAAAACCTCGCCACCGACGTCACGCGGGGTAACCGGGTCTACGATCAGACTGAAATGCTGACAGATTCCAGCTGCGATACGCACCCTGGAGCTCTCAGCGACCCACTCCTACCTCTCTATGCGAACCGCATCCGGGGGCTACGCGTAATTCGCGTCATCTATAAGCGGCTTGTGCTTGCAATCCCAGAGTTTGCGGGTGGGAATGAACTTCACTTCCTTGCTGCCGCAAGTAGGGCAGATTACACCATCCGCTAACGCTCCGAAGCGAAGACGCTGATGGGTGAATCTGTGCTACTGCGTCAGCTCTAGAATGACCCTAATTTGGGTAATTATATCGTTGACGAATCAAGCCGATTCGTTGACAGTAGGTCAAGAAACACCATCCAATCCTTGACCGGCGGGTATTCGCGAAAGAACAGGGGGGACAAGCACATTGTGGTGATCAATGCTTTTGTTGATGATTCCTCGGCACAGGAGGGGGATCAGGAATTGTGTCTTGTAGGGTACGTTGCTCCTGCATCGGTTTGGGAAGAATTTTCTGATAATTGGCAGTTGGTTCTAGACGCTACACCCGCAATCAAGAGCTTCCACGCTGTCGATGCTCAGGGGCTAAGGGGCGAGTTCCTGGGCTGGTCTGAGGGTGATCGGGACCATAAGGTGCTCACTCTCGCGAAAGTCATTCGCGACTATGACGTGATGTCCTTCGATGCACGAGTTAGCCGGAAGGCTTTTCGGGAAATAGTGTCTCCAGTCTCGCACTACGATGCAAAAGAGCCATACGCTCTCTTATTTCACACTGTGATGAGCGTTGTTGCCCATCAGCTTCATGCGAGGAATATCGTTGTTCCCGTTGATTTTGTTTTCGACGAGCAAGGAAAAGTAGGTGTCAAAGCCGCTCTCTGGTACGGCACATTACGCGCAACACAGCCTCCCCATCTCCGAAAGTTACTGGGAAACCGGCCGATCTTCAGAAGTGACGATCAACTGATTCCCCTACAAGCCGCTGACTGTCTCGCCTGGCACCTTCGCCGAGGGCGTGACTATCAGTATGTTCATGAACGGCGGCGCGCGCTAAGGATGCTACGGAAGCCCTCTCACGCTTTCATACACTTGGACGAGGAGTACCTGCAATACGCGGCAAAGTTGATGGAAACCTACGTTTCGCCCAGAGATAGGCTTAGAAAGGGTGCCTCTACAATCCAGTTTATGAAGAAACTAGAAGGAGCCATTATGAAGGTGCCGCCTGAGAAGCAAGAAGGAGAGTACGAACGCTTCAACCAAGCGATGGAGAAGCTTCTGAAAGTTCCACCGCAGATCGTCAAAGATGCGATGGAACAAGAGAAGCGGGAGAGAGCGGAAGAGCGAATGACCCGCAAATCGAAGCTCTCAGAAGGCCAGAGAGATGAAAAGGTCTAATCATGCGTTTCTGTCATGATGCTGAAATCGTCGCGGGTGTAGGAGTGTGTTTCTTTGCAGGTTGCACAGGTACACTCGCAATCCAGATCGACAGGAAAGCCAGCTCGCTCAGGTCGGTACGGGCCAATATCCTTAACGCGAAGGGATTGGCCGCACCCTGTGCTTTTGCAGGTCACTACCCAATACGAAAACAGTTTGCTCATCTTGGTTTTCTCCCGCGCCTAAGTCTCTTCGGATCAGTTGATCGTCGTTTCTCCCACCTTACCGGTGACTTCGGCGTAGGTGAGGCGTTTGCCTACAACCTGAGAGATGGCCGCAG
>CAXUCK010000092.1:0-8626 GCA_964249375.1 uncultured Acidobacteriaceae bacterium | reverse complement strand
GACGAGGCGGCTGATGGATTTGAGGTCGAGTTGGGGTGTCTTGCGATGAAGCGTGAGCAGGGGCAGGGCGAGAATGCCGAGCGGGTCGGAGATGGCGACGCCGATGCGGCGGTTGCCGACGTCGAGGGCAAGAACCCGCTCGGGCGATGGCCGAGGGAGGTCGGCCGGTTCGGCGTCGGGGGCATCGCCGGCCGGAGAAGGTTGGGTCACGGCATCAGTGTACCGGGGCGTTCTCTAGAATGGGCTTGGGGGTGCGGGGGTGCACTTCGTAGACTCTCGCGCTCGACGGCGCTTCGCGCTCAGACGTGGGACGGTAGACCGCCTCAGGGTTGGTGACACGGGAGGGTTCGGTTGAGGGTTTTGGGTTGGTTGTTCGTGCTGCTGCTACTGCTGACCGGCTTTGCCGGATTCCTGCTGCTGGCCCCAGTGGGACCGACACACGAGGTGTTTGTGGATCTTCCGCAGGGAACCACGGCGGAGGGCATGGGCGTAGCGCTTGAGCGGGCGGGGGTGATTCGCAGCCGATGGGGCTTTCTGCTGCTGCGGGCGGTGAGGCGGGGGCGCCTGCGTGCGGGGGAATACCGTTTTGACCATCCGGCGTCGCTCGATGAGGTGTACCGGCGGCTGCGAGCAGGGGACGTCTACACGGTGACGCTGGTAGTGCCGGAGGGGTACAACATCTTCGACATTGCCACGGCGGCGCAGCTTGCAGGGCTCTCAACGTATGGAGAGTTTCTCTCGGCCGAGCGGCGGGATACGGGATTGCTGGGACCGGTGTTGCCCGCGGGCTCGGCTCCGCCGGCCTCGCTTGAAGGGTACTTGTTTCCTGATACGTACAAGTTCTCCCGGCACGTTACGCCCGAAGGAATGCTGGCCGCGATGGTGCGGCGCTTTCGCCTGGCTCAGACGCAGCTGGGACTGAAACCCGCCGAAACGGGGCGGGTGGTGACCATGGCCTCGATCGTTGAAAAAGAGGTGCGGGTTCCGGGGGAGCGGGCGCTGGTGGCTGGCGTGTTTGAGAACCGGTTGCGCCGGGGGATGCCGCTGCAAACCGATCCGACGGTGATCTATGCAGCGCTGCTGGAAAACCGGTACCGGGGGACGATCTACCAATCCGATCTGCAGTCACCCTCGGCCTACAACACCTACCATCATGCAGGTCTGCCGCCGGGGCCGATTGCGAGCCCCGGGATAGAAGCGTTGCGTGCGGCCATGCATCCAGCACAGACGGATTATCTGTATTTCGTAAGCGATGCAGCGGGACACAGCCGGTTCTCGGCTGATCTGGGGGAACATGGCCAGCAGGTGGAGGCCTACCGGCAGGCAGCCAGGCACTGAAGAGGGCCTGATCGGCGGACGGTATACTTCATATTTGTGGGACGTTTCAACAAAGCACTGCACTTGGGCCTGCTCGGGGTGTCCATCGGATCGACCGGATGCCTGACCCGGACGCATACGGTGGCGCGTACGGCGAAACCGGCGGTCGTGATGACGACCTCGCTCGAGCAGCTGGTCGCCCAGGTAAACGGCCGGTTCGATTCCATCCAGACGATGAACGCGGCGGTGGACATCGTGGCGAAGGTGGGAGGCGGGCGGACCGGGCAGGTGAAGGAGTACCCGGCGTTCGCCGGGTACATCCTGATGGAGAAACCGCGCAAGATGCGAGTCATCCTGCAGGTTCCGATCGTGGGGTCGCGGGCGTTGGATATGGTGAGCGATGGCGACAGCTTCCGGCTGTATATCCCACCCAGGAACCGAGCCATCGAAGGGACCGAGACGGTGACGACGCCCTCGAAGAATGGGCTCGAGAACCTGCGACCAGGCGTGTTCTTCGATTCCCTTCTGATTCCCGGACTGGGGCCAGGTCAGATCATTTCAGAGACTTCGGACACGCACCTGGTGGAACCGACCAGTCCACGTGAACCCTTCGTGGAAGAGCCTGATTATGAGTTGGCGATTCTCGCAAATCCGCAGAACCAGGTAGCGCGAACGATCCGGGTCGTGCGGATCGGGCGAATTGATTTACTGCCGTTTGGGGAAGACCTCTACGACAGCGCGGGGCACGTGGTGACGAAGGCGAGCTACAGTGCGTACCAGACGTTCAACGGGATTGAATTCCCGACAAAGATCATGATCAATCGACCAGTGGACGAGTACACGTTGACGCTGACGATCAAGCGAGTCACCTTCAACGGAAAACTGGAGCCGGACTCTTTCGAGCTGAAAATTCCGGAGACGGTGCCGATCGAGCACATGAAGTAACGCCGCTTTGAGAACGGGTAGTTGCTCCATCTGGGCTGAAGGGTACTTTCCTCGGAAGCCCAATTTCTGCTGGTACCTAGCAGCCAAGAACCCGCGTGCCAGCTCCGTCTAGTCGGGCAATGCCACCATCTGCGAATGAGCCTCCGTGTTGCTGATGCGATAGCCTCTCCAGCCGTAGTAGATAACAAAGAGGTAGCACAGCAGAGGAACGACCAGAGAATGGTGAATGCCGAAGCGGTCTGCGGAAGCGCCCATCAGCACCGGGATCGCCGCACCGCCCACAATCGCCTGCACCAACAGACCCGAGCCACGACCGGTCAGCGGCCCTAACTCCGCAACAGCGAGAGTGAAGATGGTGGGAAACATGATGGAGTTGAAGAGACCGACGCAGATGATGGTGGCGACTGCAACCTTGCCTGTGGTCAGCAATGACGCAAGAACGAAGATTCCCGCGCCCACGCCCGCAAATGCAAGCAGTTTATTCGCCGCGACCTTCTGCATCGCCGCTGAGCCGGCAAAACGCCCCACCATCGTCAGCGCCCAGAAGAGCGAAAGCAGCTTCGCTCCCGTTTGCAGCGGCATGTTGCCGATTTCCGGCTCTGCCAGATATTTCACGAGGTAGCTTGCAACGCTGACTTCCGCTCCGACGTAGATGAAGATGGCGATCGCACCCAGGTACAGGTGAGGGTGATTCCATACGCTGTCCTGCTTTCCGCCAAGACTGGATGGACGGAAATCGCGGGTTACCTCCAGACGGGGAAAGCGGTAAAGCGCAATTGCCAGAGCGAGGAGGACCATGATTCCGGCGATGACCAGGTACGGCAACTTGATGCTCGCGGCCTCATGGATCCGGTAAGCCGTGAGCGCCTCTCCGCCAGTCGGCCGCATGGCCGTCGCCGCTGCGGTCGCGCTACCCAGGATCAAGATGCTTCCGAAGTAAGGCGCAACGGTATCGCCAAGGGTGTTGAAGGCCTGCGTCAGGTTGAGCCGGCTCGACGAAGTCTCTGGCGGTCCAAGGATCGCAACATACGGATTTGCCGCCACCTGCAAAGCAGTGATCCCGGCCGCCAACACAATCTCAGCACAGAGAAAAAACGGGTAGGACGCCGAGGTCGCCGCCGGGATGACCAGAAGCGCACCCACGCCCATCGTGATGAGACCAACGACCATCGTGCGCTGGTACCCGATCCACTCCACCAGTTTGCCCGCTGGTTGCGCGAACACGAAGTATGACCCAAAAAAAGCCAACTGCACAAAGGAAGCCTGGGTGTAGTTCAGGCCGAAGATCGACTGCAGCCGTGGAATGAGCGTGTCATTCAGCACCGTACAGAAACCCCAAACAAAAAACAGCGTCGTGACCATGGCCATCGCACTGTAGTTCGTCGAGCTTGGTGCTGGAGAGAAGCTTCGTGCATTGCCTGCACTTGTAACTGCCATAGGATCAGCCCTGCCTTGAACGGTACGCGGTTTTCGTCCCCGGCTCTGCCGCGGGCGCACGAAGGCCGCTGGGCAAACCCGAGACGAGTCGCTGACGATCCTACATGATCAAACGTGCCGTTGGCTCCGTTTCTGTCCGAAACGTGCGGCCCGCTTCGCCGCTCTGTTCCGAAATGGCAACGGCATGCCTTTCATCCCTGGGCATCTTCGCGCGCGGCCCCGCTCACGCCAGACTGCTAAACTGGAAGGCTGTGAGCTCTGCCCCTGCCATCCCCGTAAGAACCGCCGCCAATGTCGTCCAACCCAAGCCCAAGGTTGGCTTCGTCTCCCTCGGCTGCCCGAAGAACCTCGTCGACTCCGAGGTCATGATGGGTCTGCTGCACCACAATGGCGCACAGCTCACCCCGTCCGCCGAAGACGCAGACATCCTTGTCGTTAACACCTGCTCCTTTATCGACTCCGCCAAGCAAGAGTCGGTCGACACCATCCTCGAGATGGTGCAACACAAGGTCGCCCACGGCGGCCGTGCCAAAAAGCTGATCGTCGCCGGATGCCTGGTGGAGCGCTACCGGGATGAAATTCGCAAGAACATTCCCGAGGTCGACGCCGTCGTCGGGACCGGCGAGCTCGAACAGATCCTGGCGGCCGCCGGCCTCACTCCTGCCGGCCACCCCCAAAGTTCTCCCTTTTTCATCCTCCCGCAGTTCTCCAGCTCCTCTCCCCAAACTGCCGCGCGCCCGCAACCCGGCCCGTCGATCGACGCCCATCTTCAGCATGACCTCACCGTTCAGTCTCTCGACACGGTTGACCACTCGCTGGTTGAAACGGAAGCAGCCGCCAAGCAGCTGATTGAACGGGCGCACTCCGCCGTGCAGCAGCACTCCCGCCCGCTCAGCGACCCGGTGGTTGCCCCGCAGCTCCGCATCGCACAGTCGTTGGCCGAGGCCGGAACGACCTACTCGGGCGAGCCGCTGCCGCACGCCGCCGAGCACATCGCCCACATCTCTCATCCCGATAAGCCCGCCGGCGCCACCGGCCCGAATGCTCCGTACCTCGAGAACGCCAGCCCTGCGTTTCGGCCAGAAGGAACCGCCCGCGAACAGGCCGGCCGCTTCTCACGGGAAGCCTGGGACGGTGCCGCGGCGCAGCTCCCGGATTACCTCTACTCCGACGCAACGCCTCGCATTCTCACGACTCCCCGTGCCTCGGCCTACATTAAAATCGCGGAAGGCTGCGACCACCCGTGCTCCTTCTGCATCATCCCGCAGCTGCGCGGCAAGTTCCGCTCGCGCCGCATCGGCTCCATCCTCGCCGAGGCGCAGAACCTTATCGCCGGGGGTGTTCGCGAGCTGACCCTTATCGGCCAGGACACGACCTGCTACGGCGAAGACCTCGGCCTCAAAGATGGCCTTGCGCAGCTGGTCGACGCACTTGCCCAGCTTGAAGGCCTCCGCTGGCTTCGCTTCCTTTACACGTACCCAAACAAGATCACGACCCGGTTGCTCGAGACAATGGCCCGCCACCCCGGCGTGGTTGCCCCTTACCTCGATGTTCCCCTCCAGCATGCCTCGGCGTCCGTGCTCAAAACCATGAAGCGCGGCGGAAATGCAGACATTTTTCTCAAGCTCATTGAGAAAGCCCGATCCATTGTCCCTGGGATGGTCATCCGCACCTCGTTCATTGTCGGTTTTCCCGGCGAGACCGAGGCCGATTTTCAGGTGCTCTGTGACTTCGTTCAAGCTGCGAGGATCGACTGGCTCGGCGTCTTCACCTACTCCGACGAGGAGGGGGCCAAGGCCTTTGATCTCGCGCCCGAAACCAAGATTGCGCGCCGCACCATCGAGGCTCGACGCCGCAAGCTGATGCGTTTGCAGCAGAAGGTGAGCCTGAAGGCGAAGCGCAACTGGGTCGGCCGCCAGCTCGACGTCCTTGTAGAAGGCCCGTCCGAAGAAACCGACCTACTCTGGGAGGGCCGTACCCTTCTGCAGGCTCCCGAGATCGATGGCAAGCTCTTCCTGAATGACTTCGGTCCTCACGAGATGCTGGTTCCGGGCACCTTCTACCGTGCCGAGATTACTGAATCTCACGACTACGACCTGGTCGCCCGGATTCTCGAGTAGCCACGCCAGCAGCAAGGTCTCACCACCGTCGATCGCCGACTGTGAGATGCAGAGCGCGCCGGCTAGCTCGTCATAGCTCGGCGCCTGCGGAGGACTTGAAACGCTCCCAGCGCCATGCCAGTGCCTAAGAGCAACAAGCTTGCGGGTTCCGGGGTTTGGGTGTCAGCGGTTGCAACGGTGTCGTCTACCATCAGTCCTGTAGAGCTTCCCTGATTCACCACCACGAAATCGACCGTGTTCACGCCGCTTACGAAGCCGCTGTTGATCAGGAAGGGGGTGAGCGTTGAGAAGCCCGACCCGCTCGCTACCGCGTTGCCGCCCCGGTTCAGGTAGACATAGAAGAGGTCGTCAGAAGCAACCTCACCGGACAACGAAGCCGTGCTTGCGTCGTAGCCGGTCAGGTCCAACGTAGTCTCGTAAACGTAGTAGCCGGAGTTCCAGCTTGCATTTCCATCGGCTCCCGGGCTGATCCAGTTCGCCGTGCTGCTGTTTCCTACCCAGGCCGCGTTTGGCGAGGTCGCCATTGCGGTGTAGGATCCCCCATCGGAGCTGTAGATGAAGGTGTAATTCGGATCCGCGCTGCCCGGCGCCAGCACCGAACCGTCCGAGGCCACACCGGTGTTAAAGAACGTGAGTGTGTCGGCCAGAGCAGATCTTCCTCCACCAACCAGGCCAAACAAGGCAAGCAAAACAGCACATCGAAAGTAGTTCAAGACGCGTCCCCAACTTCTGATTTTTCTCCGGGCCCACTTTACAGACACAAGCCGCACCGCTGCACTTCCCCATTTGTGCGATGGACATCCGGTGCGTCACTCCAATAGATCACGCCGCCTCCGCCCCGAGCACGTGCAGCGCTAGTCAGCCGCCCTCACCACCTCTCGCATCTGAATGACCAGATCGATACATCCGTCTAGAACCGGGAGCAATCCCCAGTGATCCAATCCCTCGGATACGCCGCCAGCCATTCCTTCACCAGCCTTAAACCACACGAGTTCGAACGCGACGACCCCAAAGCGAATGAGATCCTCATCGACATTCTTTTCTGCGGCGTTTGCCACTCCGACATCCACCAGGTCAAGAACGAGTGGTCCAACACCGTCTATCCCTGCATGCCCGGGCACGAAATCGTCGGCCGCGTAACCCAGGCCGGCGCCTCGGTCACCAAGCACAAGGTCGGTGATCTGGTCGGCGTTGGATGCATGATCGACTCCTGCAACGTCTGCGAAGCCTGCAAGGCCGGCGAGCAAAATTACTGCGAAGGCCCCAACTCCTGGCTCGCCACCTACAACGGACCGATGATTCCCTCCAAGAAGGCCCCCACCAAAAATAATCAGTATGGCCGCGACAACACCTTCGGCGGCTACTCCACCAACATCGTCGTCCGTGAAGACTTCGCCCTCAAGATCCCCGCCGCCCTGAAGCCCGAAGCCGCCGCCCCGATCCTCTGCGCCGGCGTCACCACCTTCTCGCCCATGAAGCATTGGGGCGTCAAGAAAGGGGACCGCGTCGGCATCATCGGCTTCGGCGGTCTCGGCGACATGGCTGCCAAGATTGCCATCGCCCTCGGCGCCGAGGTTCACCTCTTCACCCGCGAGAAGGAAAAGCTTGCGGAAGCCACACGCCTCGGAGCGACGGGCCACCTACCTGACGACCTCACCGCTGAAGCGGATCCGAAAAATCCCTTGACGGCTACCTTCGATTTCCTCCTCTCGACCATCCCGGAGAAAAGCGACCTCACCGTCTTTGTCCCGCTGCTCAAACGCAATGGGTCCCTCGTCATCGTCGGCCAACTCGGCCCTCTGCCTGCCTTCAACAACATGCAGCTCGCCATGCACCGCCAGTCCGTCGCCGGATCGATCATCGGATCAATCGCGGAAACCCAGGAAGTGCTCGACTTCTGTGGGGAGCACAACATCACGCCCGACATCCAGCTGCTCGACATCAAGGACGTGAATGACGCTTACAAGAAAGTCGAGGACGGCGAAGTCCGCTTCCGCTATGTCATCGATATCAGCACCCTGAAGCAGCAGACGGCCTGAGCCTATGGGGCGGAGTCACATCTCCGCCCCTGCTACACCACCGGCGCTTTTACGTCCGGCCCTCTCGTCTCCCGCATCATCCACAGCCCCATCATTGTGAGCACCGCCGACCCCGACAGGTAGTACCCCACGGAGGGTAGCCCGTACCGTCGCGCCAGCCAGGTCGCCACATAGGGCGCCAGGGACGCGCCCAGAATCCCCGCCAGACTGAACGCCAGCGAGCTTCCCGTATAGCGCACCAGTGTCGGAAACAGCTCCGAGATGACCGTGCCCAACGGACCGTATGTCACCCCCATCAGGGCCAGCCCAAGGCACAGCATCGCGCCCGCACCTGTAGTCCCCAAAGCAAACATCGGCCCCAGCACCAGGCCAAACAGAAAGATTCCGGCCGTTACCGTCATCATGACGCGCCGCCGTCCGCGCTCCGCCAGCATCGCCGAAATAGGGATTGTGACGGCGAAGAACACCACCCCTAGCAGCTGCAGCAGCAAAAACTGACCCCGGCTGTAGTGCAACGCCGTCGTCCCCCACGACAGCGCAAACACCGTCATCAGGTAGAACAGCACAAACGTCGCCAGGCTCACCAGCACCCCCGCCACGAGCGCCCGCCGGTACCGCCCAAAGACTGCCGCCATCGGGAACCGCTCCTGCTCCCCCCGAGCAATCGCCTGCGCGAAGGCAGGCGTTTCGGTAATCGTCAGCCGCACATACAGCCCGAGCAGCACCAGGACCGCGCTTGCCAAAAACGGCAGCCGCCATCCCCAAGCG
>CAXUCK010000091.1:0-8845 GCA_964249375.1 uncultured Acidobacteriaceae bacterium | reverse complement strand
GGGTATGAGGCGGCGATTTCCGTGGCGACCTACACGGCGCTGCCGAGTGCCCCGGCGGAGGCGGCGCTGCATATCTACACGCACGTGCGCGAGGACCAGATCGCGCTGTTTGGATTTGCCGAGCGGCACGAGAAGCTGTTGTTTGAAAAGCTGCTGTCGATTTCCGGCATCGGGCCGAAACTGGCGATCACGGTGCTGAGCGGGATTGCGGCGGAGCGGCTGGTGCAGGCTATTCGGTCGGGCGACCATGCGAGCTTGACCAAGATTCCGGGCATCGGCAAGAAGACGGCCGAGCGGGTGGAGCTGAAGGATAAGCTGGACGATCTGGCGGTCGGCGCGGCGGCAGCGCCGGGGCCGACAAGCCGGGTGATCGGGCAGGCCGCAGAAGACGCGCTTTCCGCGCTGATGAACCTGGGGTACCCGCGGGGGGCGGCGGAACGGGCGATCGAGGCGGCCGTAGGCAAGGATCCGGCGGTGGCGGGGGAATTTGAGGCGCTGTTTCGGGCAAGCATGGCTGCGATGCGCTGAGAGCGTGAAGAAGATGCGAGCGCTGAAGGGAAGTGTGCAGGCGACCCGTAAGCCGAATTCTGTTTTAGACGATCATTCCTCTAGGTGCGCCATTGCTGACGCGCTCCAGCAACCTACCCGCAGGTTTCGTCTGCGAGGGGGCCGAAGCACCTTCGCTCTCCACGACTTGGCGCACCGGGCCGGTACGCTTGCGGCAGCTGTGTGGAGGAGCTGCCGCATCCCTGCCTATTTGGTCTTGCTCCGTGTGGGGTTTACCCTGCCGCGTGACTTGCGCCGCGCGCGGTGCGCTCTTACCGCACCGTTTCACCCTTACCTGGCAGCGGCTTGCGTCGTTGCCGGGCGGTTTGTTTTCTGTTGCACTGGCCGTCCAGCCGCCTTGAAGCGACCGTCCCGGACGTTATCCGGCACACTGCCCTGCGGAGTTCGGACTTTCCTCCCCCGGAACTGAAGAACAGCCCGGCAGCGATCGTCCGGTCGCCTGCACCTGTTCATCCTATACTGGGGACCGTTATGCTGCGATCGCTGCCTGTTCTTGCTCTTGCCTGCGTTCTTGCGTTGCCGGGGATGTTGCCTGCGGCTCACGCGCAGGAGGTTTCGCCGGAGGTGCAGGCGCTCTATGCCAAGGCGCAGGCGGCGCAGGCGCGGGACGACACGGACACGGCGGTGGCGAGCTATCGGCGCATCCTGAAGCTGGCCCCGGAGCTTTCGCCGGCCTACAACAACCTGGGACGGCTGCTGTTCAACCTGGGGCGGTATTCGGAGAGCATCGAGGTGTTGCGGAAAGGGCTGGCGCTGGCGCCGGAGATGCATCCCGCGCAGGTGATGCTGGGCGCGAGTTACCTGGCGCTGGGCCAGTTCGATGCGGCGGTGGAGCCGCTTTCGGCCGGGGTGGCGGCGATGCCAGAGGATCGGTTTGCACGGTTGTCTCTGGCGCGCGCGTTGATCGGCGTGAACAAGCCGGAAGACGCTCTGGTGCAGCTCAACAGCATCCTTGCCACGAGCCCGAAGGACCAGCAAGCGTGGTACCTGCTGGGCAAGCTGCACCTGCAGCTTTCGCAGGAGGCGTTTGCGAAGGTGCAGTCGCTGGACCCGAACGCACCTCTGGCGCATGAGCTTGAGGGTGAGGTGATGGAAAGCCTGGGGAACACGGCGGGGGCGGTGGCGGCGTACAAGCAGGCGATTGCGGGAGGTGCCGCGGACCCGGGGCCGCTGCAGCATCTGGCGGACCTCTACTGGCGCACGGGCGACTGGGCGCATGCACGCGAGCAGTACACGATCCTGCTCGGGCGGGAGCCGGGCAACTGTGCCGCGCATTGGCGGATGGCGGAATCGCTGGACCAGGTGGGCGAGGCACCGGAAGCCGGCCTGAAGGAAGTGGACGAGGCGCTGAAGCAGTGCCCGTCGCTGGCGCAGGCGCGAGCAGAGCGGGCACGGCTGCTGCTGCGGCTGAACCGGCCGAAGGACGCGTTGCCGGACCTCGAAGCGGCGGAAAAGGCGGCGCCGAACGAACCGACGGTGCAGCAGCTGCTGGCGCGGACGTACCGGGCGCTGGGCGATCGGGAGCGTGCCGAGGCGGCGAACAAGCGGTACCTGGAGCTGAATCAAGCGATGCATGCGGCCCAGGAGCACCACGCGAGTACGGTGATCCAGGCGAATCAGTAGAGCCGGGAGCGATCAGCAGACGGAGGCGGCTGTCTCGGCTTCGGGTTGTGCGGCGGACGGGCTGAGGGCACTGCGGGGGGAGCAGCCGCAGGACTGGCGCAGGACAAGCCGGGGCTTCAGAAGAAGGGGCTCGCCTGGGTCTGCGGGGGCGGGGGAGAGACCGGTTTTTCGCTCGAACAGCAGACTGGCGGCGCACCGGCCGATCTCATCGAGCGGCTGCTGGACCACGCTCATGGGCGGCGAGAGGGAGTCGGCCAGGTCGAAGTCGTCGAAGCTCAGGATGGCGACCTGGTCGGGGATGGACAGGCCGAGGTCGTGGATGGCCTCGCAGATGTAGCGCGCGGTGAGGTTGTTGCCGGCGAAAAGGGCCACAGGCTCACGTCCTTTGACGTCGACGTACTTGCGCAGCAGAAGGACGGCGCTGTCGCGGTCCACGATGACTTCCTGGATGGCGGGCACGTCTGTGCCGCGGAGCGCGGCGCGGTAGCCGCGGACACGTTCGCGCATGGTGTAGAGCGTGGGCTTGACCTGGACGCTGATGATCGTGCGGTAGCCGTGGCTGAGCAGATGCTCGGTGGCCATACGGGCACCCTCGTGATTTTCGCAGAGCACGGAGGGCAGACCGGCGTCGGAGAGCGGGCCGTCGATGCCGACGACCGGCACCTTGACCTCGCGCAGCGTGCGCATAAGCTCGGGGGAGTGCGGTTTTGAGTGCGCCAGAACGAGGCCGTCGGCTTTGTGCAGGAGCAGCTGATGCAGGCCGGCCATCAGCAATTGCTCGTCGTCATGGGAGGCAAGGACGACGAGGAGGTCGCCCCGCTCGCGGACGACGCCTTCGATCACCTCGGCGCAGCGTGAGAAGAACATGTCGGCGATGCTGGGCACGATCATGCCGAAGATGCCGGAGTGAGCGCCCTTGAGACTCCGGGCGACGCGGTTGGGACGGTAGTTGAGCTGGCGCATGGCGGCGTTGATGCGTGCGATCTTGTCGCTGCTGACGTTGCGTCCGCCATTCAGCACGCGGGAAACCGTGCCGTTGCCCACCCCGGCCAGACGAGCCACGTCCGCCAGCTTTGGTGTCGGTAGCGGGTGAGTTTTCATGGTTTCCTCACCAGAGCATACGTTAGCGAGGAGGCTCTGGTTTCCTGCATGTGTTTCTCCGGAGCTATGGAGGCATAGGAGCTCAAATAAAATGCCGGGCCGCGCTTGGCGACCCGGCAGGTGCATGCAGCGACTCTTAGAAGGTGATCCTGCCCCCCAGTTGTCCCTGACGCGGGTTGTTGTTTTGCCCGCTCGTCACGTATCCGTAGTTGGTATCGTCTACGTTGTTATCCGGTCCATTGTGTTGAACCCGGTTCAGCAGGTTGAAGTAGTTCATCTCCAGAGCGAAGGAGACGCGTTCTCCCAGGGCAAACTTCTTCGACGCCTTGACGTCTTCGTCGTAGTACCCCGGATTGCGCAGTTCGGTATAGTTCCGTTGCGCGTTGCCGAGGACGAATTCATTGCTGGTGCTGGCGAAGCCTGCGGTGGTGAAGACCTGGTGTGAGCTGATTCCGTTCCCAAACGTGCCGAGACCGGTGTACCCGGTCGTGTGGAGCTTGACGCCCGCGACACGATTCGGACGGTTGAAGCACCCCGAGCAGCCGAGGGGGTTGTTGTTGTTTTCGCCGACACCGAACGGCGTACCGGTGTAGTACTGGGTGGTGAAGCCGATGGTGATGCCACCAAGAACCTGGCCGGTGATCCCCTTGTTATGCACGAAGCGTTTTCCGGGACCGATCGGAAGGTCATACACTCCGCTGACTTTCGCGCTGTTCCGAATGTCAGAGCCGGAGACGGTGTACTCGGGGTACTGGTTGTACTTGTTTTCCGACTGAGCAGCAAAGGTGCCGAACGCCGTGTCCACGTTCCCCAGCGTACGGGAAAGCGTGTAGGACGTGAGGAAGGAGAGGCCGTTCGACAGGCGCTTCTCCAAGCTCAATTGCAGGCCGTTATACGTCACAGACCCGGTATTATCGAAGTTGTTGTAGATGTAGTTGTACTGCGGGAAGGGCGAGAGCGCCCGGGCGACCGTGGCGTTACCGCCGAGGTCATTCGCAAACCCTGGATAGGGCGACTTGATGCCCGCCGCAATCGCCGCCGGATCGTTGATGTTGGCCTTCAGCAAGGCGCCATACGGCAGCAGAACCGACGGATCGCCCTGGCTGATCGGGTTCAGCTGGCCAGGGATACGTACCGCGTGGTTGCCAATGTACGCGATCTGGAAGAAGGTGTTCCACGGCAGCTCACGCTGCAGGTTGGCATTCCACTGCTGCAGGTACGGGGGCCGGCCGGAGTTCTTTGGATCGAAGTAGTTGATCTGCGTGCCGATGCCCAGCGTCGGGCCAACTGCTCCGTTCGGCGGCGCCGGCAAGGGACGCGTGTCCCAGTTGCCATATGCAGGAGTTACCGTGCCGTTGCTTGTGACCTGGAACGACCCCTGCAGAAGGTTGCCGTACTGCGTGGCGACCTTGCTGGTGCCGTACTCATACGATCCACCGTTGAGGTAGGAGATGTTGAAGCCGGCCTGGATCACCGTCTTTTCGTTGACGGCGTAAGCCACGCCGATACGCGGGCCAAAGTTCTTGTAGTCGATATTTGCACGGTTCACGCCGCCAGCAGCGTTGCTGAAGCGAGTGGCGATACCAGGAAGTCCACCGGCAGCCGGATTGAGACCGTTCGGGTCCAGGAACACAATCTGGTTGTTCTTCTCAGTGAACGGCAGCATGATGTCCCAGCGAAGGCCGAGATTGATCGTCAGCTTGGGATTGATCTTAATGTCGTCCTGGATGTACGGCGCGATCAGGAGATTGCGCAGGGACAACTCATTGGCAAAGATCCGCTGAGCGCTATCGACCTCGCCCAGCAGGAAGCTGGCGAACGAGCTGCCGGTGGTGCCAAGCGCAGCGGGATTCGCCGTGTTGCGCTGGCTGAAATTCAGCTGTCCGCCGCAGGTCTGGCACTCGTTATCGTCCTGGTAGGAACGCCGGGCTTCCCCACCAAAGGTGAACGTGTTCCGGCCATGAACCCACTGCAGGCCGAGCACGGCGGCGAGGCCGAGTTTGCGGTTGACGGAGAAGGAATTGCCTCCGCCGGTGCCGTAGCTGGTGGGTGCATTGTTGCCGTCGAACGTGAGACCCGGGAAGACGGACTCGCGGTAGTTGGGGACAACACCGGCGAAGTTGACGCCCGTCTTCAGGTTGAACTGGTTGTTGATTTCGCCCACCCAGTCGGCGCCCGCGGTCAGCACGAGATTGGGTGTGAGGGCGTTGACGTAGTTGATCAGCCAGACGGAGCCAACGTTGGGAAAGTATCGGGTGCTCTGCAGGAGGTTGGTGGAGGCGACGATCGGTGCTTGATCGAAACCGGTGCTGGTGAAAGTGTTGCGCCACTCCGCGAAGTGCAGCGACTGCTTGGCGGTGAGGTTGTGGTCGATGGTGAAGCCCCAGATGTGCTGAACGTTGGGGTAGGCGTTTGGTACAGCATTCTTGTTGTTCACAAGACCCGGACGATCCGGGTTGGGGATACTCGGGATGATGCTCGCCGACAGCGGGCTGATACGCGCCGGGTCGATGACGTTCAGACGTCCCTGGTACTGGAACTGCTGTCCCGTGGTCGGGTCATAAATCGGAACCAGGTTGCCCTTTGCGTCGACGAAGTCGGAAAAGTCACCTGTTTTCTCTTGCGCGGTCGGAACCGTGCCCAGGCTGGTGTTGGTGTTGTTGCTCTTGCCAAAGTCCAACGCGAAGGTGAAGAAGGTCTTGTCCTTGCCGTTATAGAGGTGTGGTAGAACCACGGGGCCGCCTACGGTGAAGCCGTAGTTGTTCTCGCGGTCGATCGGGGTCACCGTGTTGTAGAAGCCCCTCGCGTCAAAAAACTCGTTCCGGTTGTTGTAGAACGCGTCGCCATGCAGCTTGTTGGTGCCGGACGCCGTCTGGTAGGTGACCGCGCCCTGTGCCAGGCCATACCGCGCGGAGAAGGTCGAGCGCTCTACACGGAATTCGTTGATGAGTTCAAACGGCGGATTGAAGTTTGTGGTGTACCCGGCCGTCTCCGACTGCGGCACCGGAATGCCGTTATACAGAATCTCTTCCTCGAAGTTGACGCCGCCGTTGACCTGGTGCGAGAAGGTGCTGCCCTGGGTGCCAGGCGCAAGAAACTGCAGCTGATCGATCTGCCGTGTGCGACCGCCACCGATGGCTACCGGAAGCGACGCAACCACTATCGGCTCGATGGTGGTGCCGAGCTCCGGCTGCGTGGTGTTGAGGGCGATGAGTGGGGCGGAGACCTCGACCGTTTCGTTGGAAGATCCGGCATTCAGCGCGAAGTCGATGGTCGACTGCGTGGTGACCTCGACGTTGACGTCGTTCTTGGCGACGGTGCCGAAGCTCGGCGCGGTGACGGTGACGGTGTACCGGCCAGGTACAAGACCCGTAACGGCGTAGGTTCCGGCAGAGCTCGTGACGGCATTTTGGGTCGTCTGCGTTGCCACGTTAAGCACGGTGACCTGGGCGTTGGGCACAACGGCGCCGGAGTTGTCCGTGACGGTACCGGTGATGCCGCTGGTGGCCTGCGCCTCCATGCGTGGGGCGCTGGCGAAGAGAACGGCGGCGGCCGTGAGAGGCAGCCACGCGGCGCGGCCGAGGCAGGGGCGCTGCGCGGCGAGCCCCAACGTTCGTACCAGGTGAGAGATGTTCATACACTACCTCCAGGAAAAGGGGCGAGGCGAAGCTCGCTAAAGTTGGAAGCGATTCCAGTGAAGGCCAAACGTTAGCGCGTGCGCTGTCGAAGTGTCAATGATTTTCTCGTCCCATTGGAGGGGGGCCCTCGGGGAGAGGCTGGCGGGCGAGCACCGGCTGCTCAGGGTTGCCGGTCCGGGTTCGGCGTCGCTGTGTCGGAATGGGTGCCCAGCAGATGCGAGACGATCGCGTACTCCGCGGTCGCTTCCCGGTCGCGACCAAGATGACGGTAAACACGGCCAAGAAAGAAATGAGGCTGCTCGGCGGTGGGAGCCAGGGCCGCAGCTTGTTTGAGAGCTCCGATGGCGTCATCAAAGCGTCCGAGCGCTTCAAAGGCAAGGCCGAGCTGCTGGTGGGCAAGCGGGTTTGCCGGACCGAAGCGCACGGCGAGCTCGAGCGGCTGCAGGGCTTCGGCGAACTTCTCCTGACGGAACAGCAACATGCCGAGATCGAGGTAGGGCTGCGGATCCTGCTGCGGCTGGCCGGCCTGCCAGCGGATCGCGGTCTGGTAGGCGGCGATGGCGTCGGCGGGGCGCTGCAGCTTCTCGTAAGTGAGGCCGAGGTTGTACTCCGCGCGGACATCCTGCGGACGAAGAACGAGCGCATGCTCAAAGGAGTGGGCGGCCTCGGCGGCGTGGTCTTCGTTGTACTGCGTGCGCCCGAGCAGATACCGGACCTGCGGGTCGGTGGGCGCCAGGTTCGCGGCGTGCTGCAGCCACTTGTCCGCGTCGGGGAAGTCTTTCAGAAGGACGTAGTCGGAGGCGATGACGGTGAAGTCCTCGGCGTTTGGCGGGCGCAGCTGGGCGGCGGCGGTGTACTCGGCAAGCGACTCTTTCGCGCGAGTTTCGCGGAACAGGACGTAGGCGAGAAGGTAATGGGCGTCGGCGTCGGTGGGGGCGAGCGCGAGGGCGTCGCGGAGGGACTGCTCGGCCTGCGGGAGGTGGGTCTGCCCGAGCTGCTGGCGGGCGGCGGCGAGATGGGTCTCGGCGCTGTCGGTGGGCGCTTGAGCGTGTAGCAGGGGCGCAAGCGCCACGAGGAGAGCGCAGAGATGTGTGCGGTGCGGAGCGGCTTGTCGCGCGGGGCGGCGGCTGCACAGGAACAAAGGCTCGGAGGGCATGGTCAGAGGCTGAGGTGGACGAGAGCGGCGCTGGCGCGGGGTAGGTTTACGCGGGAGCCTTTGCTTAACTCTGGCCAGACATCGCCGGCAGAGAGGGGATGTCCGTCCAACTTGACCTCTGAAACGGCGTCGAGCGAAGGAGCAGACAGGCGACTGATGGCGGACGAGGCGAACGGCTTTCCGCCACTCTGGATCTGGAGGTCGAGATCGGTTGAGGGATCTTTGTTAATCAGGACGGTCATGAAGTGGCCTGGCCCGCGTTGCAGGGCGTACGCGGTGACGTTGGCGGGTCCGGCGTCGAGGTCGCAGGCGATGAGGCGAGCGGGGGCTGGGTTCGGGCGGTGCTGTTGGTTGAGTCCGACGACTCCGGTGGCTCCGGCGAAGGCGAGCATGCCGTAATACTCGGGGCGGGCGGTAAGAGAGCCGTCGGGGTTCTCGAAGATGGGCGAGTAGGAGGAGACGAAGCCGAGCTGGTTGACGCCGGTCTCCATATTGACGCCGGAGCAGCCGTTCGCGGCGAGAAGGAGCATGTAGTCGAGCACCCAGAGGGCGGAGGCGAAGGTGTTGCTGACGCCAGGCCGGCCGCCGCCGGAGAAGGAGTTGACCTCGCAGATGCGGTACGGAAGGCCGGTCGCCTGGGACACGGAACGGAGCTCGGCGAGCGCGGCGGGGAGCTTTGGGTCGGAGCGAAGGAGCTTGTCGGTGGTGCTAGTGGGGTTCTGGCCTTCGCGGTAGTAGTGCTGGGTGAGGAGCTTGAGGT
>CAXUCK010000090.1:0-9184 GCA_964249375.1 uncultured Acidobacteriaceae bacterium | reverse complement strand
CTCTCGATGGCATCGGCAGCGACGCCGGCAGAGGTGAGCGCCTTGATGATGCCGTTTGAGAGCGCCGATCCGGCCGCGTAGGCAGCGTCCTTGTCCGCGGCATACGCGACATAGCCGATGTGGACCGTCGCGACGTCCGCTATGACGATGACCTTGTCAGTCGCGGTGATGTCGATCGTGCGGTTCGAGCCGGAGACCTGGATGGTCTGCGCCGGCGCGACGAGGGGTGCGAGGACGAGCAGCAATGCACCGAGGCGGATGGCGTTCATGGGGGCGTTCCTTTCGGTCAATCTTCCTTGGGCGTGAGCAGGTCGGCCAGCGTGGATTTGTGCTTCTCGGGGCCAAAGGCGCGCTTCTGTTTCGGGTCGGGCAGGATGCGCTCCGGCGGAGGCGTGCCAACGCGCCTTCGTGCGTTCAGCTTGATCGCCTTCACCTTGGAAAAAGTTTGCGGCTTCGATTTGGATTTCGGGCGTTTCATTGTTTCGCATGCGTCCGGGAGGTTCGGGTCGCGGTGCCCATTATGCCTCACGCAGCCTCACCGGCGCGTGATGCGGAGCACCCAAAAGGGTAGAATCAGGGCTGGGACGGAGGTACCGGTGGAAGAGCGGGACTTTTTCGAAGAGCGGGCGGAACAGCGCAAGCACCCGATGACCTGTCCGCACTGCGGGCAGCAGAACGAGTATGAGCTAGGCTGGCTGGTCCGGCGCAAAAAGGCGCAACTGCCGCGCGGTGCCGACGAGCGGGACCGGGCGCGCTTTGCCAAGGCGCAAAGCTACATGGTTCGCCGCGATGACGTGGTGGGCTGCAAGAACATCCGCTGCCGCAAGCGGTTCGACGTGGCGGGGATACAGTCGGTGGCCTTTTTATCGTAGCGTGGCCGGCATGCGGAGGCTCGCTGCCGGTGTAGTCTCCGGTGTAGTCTATGGATGACGAAATTCAGTGCTCCCTGTCAGCCTTTAAAAGCTGGCCGGCAGCACGCGAACAAGGATGGATCAGCGATGGCGAACACGCTTCTGCCTGTTGAGGAACGTTTGTTAGCACCCGAGGATGTAGACCGTTTGGACCGGCGGCGCCGTCGAGGACAGCTGTTTCTGGTCATCAGCGTCCAGTGCCTCATCGTGGCGACCCTGCTGACTCTCTGGACGGGCCAGGATCTGACCTACTCGCCTGGGTGGGAGCGGCCGGTCTTCTACTGGAACGCGCTTACCGCCCTGTTGGCGGTCTTCTTCGGCCTAAATGGCCTGCGCCTGCGTCGCGGCACCAACGAATTCATGAGCTACTAGGGCCTCCGGCCAGTTTCGTTCCAAGCCGGGCTCCTCGCGCAGGGGAGAGCCGCCCCGAAACTGGGTATCGTTTGCGTCTCAGGAGCATCCAAAAGAGATCACTGGCCGTTGCCCCCTGAAGGGAGCGACTGGTGGGCACGCGATCCGACCCGACATGGCCGCCACCATCCTTCCTCCACTTTCGATCCTCAACCTGCCTCCGGCGCTGCTGGAGCCGCGCGAAGGTGCGGCCGCGGGTCGAGCGCGACTGCGAGATCGTTTTGGCCGGGCGATCACGGATCTCCGCATCTCCGTCACCGATCGTTGCAACTACCGCTGCGTTTACTGCCGGACCGGCAACGAAGGCGCCCTGTATGCGGAGCTGGGCATCGAAGACTATCTCCGCATGGCGCGCGTGTTCGTCTCGCTGGGCGTTGAGAAGATCCGCCTGACGGGCGGTGAGCCGCTTCTGCGCGCAGGTCTGGTGGAGATGGTGGAAGAGCTAGCTGCCATGCGCACGAGCTTTTTGCCGGACGGGACTCCCGCAGAGTTCGGTGCCGGGCGAAAGCTGGATGTGGCGCTCACCACCAACGGTCACCTGCTCGAGGGCCTGGCACAACCGCTGAAGCGTGCCGGCCTAAGCCGCGTGACCGTCAGCATGGATGCGGTCGAGCCGGAGTTGTTCGCCACCATCACACGCGTTCCACGCAGCTTTGATCGCGTGCTCGCCGGGGTGCGCGCGTCGCGCGAGGCAGGGCTGGGGCCGGTCAAGGTGAACTGCGTTCTGCTGCGCGGCTTCAACGAGGGCCAGGTGGAGGCGTTTGCCGAGTTCTCCCGCCGGGAAAATGTCATAGTCCGCTTTATCGAGTGGATGCCGCTCGAGGAAGACCGCAGTTGGAGTCGGGACCGCGTCGTCACCCTGGATGAAATCGTCGCCCGGCTCGGGGCGGTTCGGGAACTCGTTGAGTTGCCGCGCACCACGGCCAGCGAGACCGCGCAGCGCTACACGTTCGGCGACGGTCTCGGTGAGATCGGCGTCATTGCTCCGGTCAGCCGGCCGTTCTGCGGTCACTGCAGTCGCGTTCGCCTGACCTCGGATGGCAAGATCCGCACCTGCCTCTTCTCTCAGACCGACCACGACCTGTACGGCCGCATGCGGCGGGGCGCGTCGGACGCCGAGATGGCCGTCTACATCGAACAGGTGATTGCTCGCAAAGAGGCCCGGCATCATATAGGCGAGGCGGGGTTTGAGCAGCCTTCGCGGAGCATGGTACACATTGGCGGTTAGCGGCCGTTGGACGAATCGAATCCATGATTTACGCGAAATTGTCCGCTGTCTCGGCGCGATTTGCGTTACCGTTTAAGAGAGGGTGAGAGACAAACGACAATTCGAACTGATTGACAGTCGGCAGTTGGACCACCTGCGGGTTTTTCACGATGTCGCCCGTGCCCTCACCGGATCCCTCGAGCTTGAGGACATCCTCCGGGCCATCATGGAAAAGATGGCCGGGTTCTTCGGTCCGGAACGCTGGTCGCTTTTGCTTGTCGATAGCACCGAGACGGAGCTCAATTTCGAGATCGCCGTCGGCGAAAACTCGAAAAGCCTGCGTGGCCTCAAGGTGAAAATGGGCGAAGGTGTGGCCGGCTGGGTCGCGGCAACGGGTCATCCCCTGATCGTGCCTGACGTTTCCCTCGATCCGAAGTGGTCGGCCTACGCCAAAGCGCATCCGGAACTGGACATCCACTCCATCGCCTGCGTGCCCATCCGGTCTGGGGCGAAAACGCTGGGCGTCATCCAGTTGCTCAACAGCAAACTCGATCTCCTCAGCGAATACTCCATCTCATTTCTCCGCATTCTGTGCGACTACGCGGCCATCGCGATCCAAAATGCGAAGTCCATGACGCTCATCCATGAGCTGACGATTACAGACGATTGCACGGGCCTGTTCAACGCTCGCCACCTGTACAGCCGACTGACCGAGCAGGTGGAGTTGCGGGGCGTCTTCAGCCTCGTGTTCATCGATCTCGACCGCTTCAAGCAGGTCAACGACACGCACGGCCACCAGATTGGCAGCCGTCTGCTGGCCGAAGTCGGCGACCTGATGAAGCGCGTCCTTGGCCCGGAGGTCGCATGCTTTCGTTACGGCGGCGACGAATTCGTTGCCCTCATGCCGCGTCTCAACAAAAAGCAGGCCACCACCCTGACGGAAGCCCTCTGGTCGGCACTCCGGTCGACGCGCTTCCAGGAAGCGGCTGGCCTGAGCCTGCGGCTTTCCGGCAGCTTCGGTCTGGCGACCTTTCCCGACGACGCTATCACCGTCACCGAGATCATCAAGCTCGCCGACAAGATGATGTATGCCGCCAAGGTGCGCCGAGACTTTGTCGCCATCCGCGGCGTGACGCCGGAGACCGACGAGACATCCACGATCGGGGCCACTCTCAACGGAGACTTCGGTGCGACCCCTCCGCTCGAAACCAAGCCGGAGCGCGGCACTAATCCGGGCGACGAGGAGACAGGCCCCCTCGGCGCCTCGGTTCCGGCTTGATCGCGTCACGATTCTCCGGTGCCACCGGGTGAACGCCGAAATCCCAGACATTCAGGTTAATTTCCCGGTCCGAAATGACCTCGACCAAAGCATATTCGCCAAACGTTAACGGCGACTTCGGCGTGAGTTTCAGCCAGTGGCCACCCGGTAACACCTGCGCCGATGTCCAGGTCGTTTCGTCCTGCGGGCGTGAGGGATCGAGTGAAAAGCTGTCGAGCACACGCGCCTCCGTCCGCACGTCGGTGCGGAGAATAGCGTAGCGGCTGTCCGGGGACGACGTGTTGACCGCCGCCTGACCCGACGCCCCGTGTGTGTCTACGGTGAGCGGGGTTCCTCCACCTGTAGGGGTAAAGGCTTCATCGCCGCCCAGACGAACATAAAAGGTCGGTGTATCGATGTGGAGTTGCACGATCGCCCGCTCGCCGCGCAGCGTCACGATCGAATGGGGTGCGGCGCGTGGATTCAACACCGACCGGATGAGACTATGGCCGGTGGTGCGATTCAGCTCGCCGCCGTTCTGCGGCAGGGGCACCAGTTCGGGTGCGCCCTGGTAGGTGTCGAGCGCCAGCACGCCACCCTGTAGCGGAAGGCTCAGATCCTGCGCCACTTCCGGCGTCAGCGCCGCCCGGTCGGCTTCTTCCTTCAGCAGCTCCGGATCGATCGCCGGCGGTTGTTGGGCGCCGTCCGCGTCCAGGGACGCGTGCCGCTGCTCCCACCGGTGCGTCGCATCGAGATCCACCAGCGACAGCGGGACCACCTCTTCGGCGCCGCCGCGCTCCGCACTGACG
Source organism: uncultured Acidobacteriaceae bacterium (assembly GCA_964249375.1). Lineage (GTDB taxonomy): Bacteria > Acidobacteriota > Terriglobia > Terriglobales > Acidobacteriaceae > Edaphobacter. The sequence goes on along the minus strand of CAXUCK010000090.1, from coordinate 4,588 downwards.
TACTGCACATTCGGTCCGACAACCCGGTAGCTCGTCACAATCTGAAAGGAGCCATCCTTCAGGATGAGGTGGATTCGCCGGGGTGGCGCCGGATCCGCCGTTTGCCGCGGCTGTCCGCTGGCCAGAGACACCAGGGTCGCGACCAGCAAAAAAAGCAGCCACGTCCGCCCTTGGGCAAGCCCCAAACAGAACTCTTTCCGCCGTTGCGTCGTCTCACCCATACCCTATCAACTTTAGACGCGGCGCACGAAGCCCAGTTTTTCGCAATCTGTGTCACCCTAGAAGAACGCCATGCGACGGCTCACACGACATCTCGCAACCGCTCGCTCGCCACGCACCCCGCGCGCGGTCGATCCTGCGTGGTCACGTGTGGTTGCACTCTGCTGCGTCCTTCTGATCACTCTGGGTGCGTGTGTCCAGGCCTGCCATGTGCACGACGATGGCGGACCTGCCGCCTGGAAGGTTTCGCAAAAGTCCCAGCAGCCAGCGCCGGGCAATACCCCGGCCAGCCCGGCAGACCATTGCCTGCTGTGCGTTGCCATGCACGCCGCGATGCCGTCCGCACAGGGCGTTGCTCCGGTGCCCGTCCGGCAGATCCAGCAGACGATCTCGGTCGCGCTTCTTCCCCGCCGCGTGCAAGGGGTCAGCTTCGACCTGTTCAGCCGGCCTCCTCCCCCACCCATCGAGTAAAAACACGCAGCCGGTCAGATGGGATAGCTTCGCTCCTGCCCGTCGCCGGGTCCGTGCCCCCGGGCACTCATCGCGTTTTCTCGCTCATAGGAAGGGTTTACACGCATGCGGCAGCGAAATTTTCTTGTTCTTGTTCCTCTCGCACTTTCAGTTCCAGCCAGTTTTCTCCCGGCGCACGCGCAGGGCAACTCCGGCAGTATCTCCGGTCTGGTGACGGATCCCACCGGCGCTCTCCATCAGCAACCCTGTCAGCGGGTACACCCGGTCGACCACCGCCGATGCTGCCGGCCAATGGCGATTTCCCAACGTTCCGTTCAACAGCTATCGTGTTTCCGCGACCATGACCGGCTTTAGCTCAACCAGCCAATCGGTGGAGATGAATTCGGTCGTTCCGGTCACCGTGCAACTGCGCCTCGGCGTTCAGGGGAGTTCCACCGTCGTCAATGTCGAGGCCGCCGGCGACCTCGTCGAAAACGACACCACCATGCACACCGACGTCGACCGGTCGACGATCGACAAGCTGCCGATCGAGAGCGCCTCCTCCGAGCTCTCCTCCATCGTCACCCTCGCCTCGCCCGGAGTGGCCGCGGATTCGAACGGCCTGTTTCATGGCCTGGGCGATCACGCCGAAAACTCCTTCTCGGTCGACGGCCAACCCATCACCGATCAGCAGAGCAAGGTCTTCTCAAACCAGCTCCCGGCCGATGCCGTGCAGTCCTTGCAGGTCATCGACGGTGCACCGCCGGCTGAGTTCGGCGACAAGACCAGCCTCGTCATCGTCGCCACGACGCGCTCCGGCCTGGGCGTCACCAAGCCGCACGGCAGCGTTGTCGGGTCGTACGGCACCTTCGGCTCCACCAACGTCAGCGGCAACCTCGCCTACGGCGCAGACAAGTGGGGCAACTTTCTTTCGATCAGCGGTCTCAACTCCGGCCGCTTCCTGGACGCGCCCGAGTTCGCCGTGCTTCACGACAAGGGCAATGAGGAGAACTTCTTCGATCGCATTGATCGCCAGTTCAGCGATGTGAGCTCCTTTCACACCAACCTCCAGTACACGCGTTCCTGGTTCCAGACGCCCAACACCTTTGACACGTCCAGCGTCTTTGATCAGAACGGCAACTTTCTCGGAGCGACCGACCAGCGATCCAAGATCCAGACCTTCGACATCGCGCCCACCTACACGCGTATTCTCACGAGCGCGGCTGTCTTCAATTTCGGCCCCTATGTGCGGCGCGATGGCTTCACCTACTACCCCAGCAAAAATCCGCTCGCAGACTTCGGACCCATCCAGCAGGAGACCGTCCAGCAGTACCGGACCCTGCTCAACGCCGGCGTCCACGCCGACGTCTCCTACTCGAAGGGCGTCCACAACATCAAGGCCGGTGTGCAGTACGGGCAGACCTTTCTGCGCGAAAATGACACCTTCGGCATTGTCGACCCTGGCCTGAACGATCCGGCCGGCACAAGCTATAACCCGGTGCTTGCGCCCTACGACCTTACCCGCGGCGGAACCACCTACAGCTGGCACGGCCAGACCGACGTGAAAGAGCTGGCGCTCTACGCGCAGGACCAGGTCACACTCAAGAACTGGGTGCTGAGCTTTGGCATGCGCGGCGATTTTTACAACGGCCTCTCCATCCAGCGGCAGCCTGAACCCCGCGCCGGCGTGTCATACAACGTCGCCCGCACCGGCACGGTTCTGCGCCTCTCCTACGCCCGCACGCAGGAAACTCCGTTCAATGAGAACCTCGTGCTCTCCACCTCGGGCTGCGTCGACCCGGTTTTGAACGGCATCTTCTCCACCATCGGGCAGTGTTCGGTTGCCCCCTTCAACCCCGGCTTTCGCAACGAGTTCCACGCCGGTTTCCAGCAGGCCTTTACGCAGCATTTCGTGGTGTCGGCCGAGTACCTCTGGAAGTACACGCACAACGGGTACGACTTCTCGACCTTCGGCAACACGCCCATCTACTTTCCCATCGAGTGGCACAACTCAAAGATCCCCGGCTTCGTCCTTCGGGCCAACGTGCCGGAGACTCACGGCATCAGCGCCTTCGTCAACATGTCGTCGGTCGCGGCCCGCTTCTTCAATCCACAGATCGGTGGCGTCGGCGCGACCGTGGGCACCGGTGGCGGCGCAAACTATCCCTTTCGCATCGACCACGACGAGCGCTTCAACCAGACAACGCACCTCCAATACAACATGCCCTTCCGCAAGTCGATGTGGTACGGCTTCAACTGGCGCTACGACAGCGGCCTGGTTGCCGGCGCCGCGCCCTGCTACAACACCACCGACCCTAACAGCATCTGCAACCCGGTGAACGGCGGCCCATCGATCACGCTCGCCAACGGTCAACCCGGTGTCGACCTCAGCTACCTCACCCCGGACGAGCAGTTCCAATCCGGCATCACCTGCGACGGCGTCAAGGCGACACGCTTTGCCGGCTTCCAGCAGTGCGACGCCGCCGGCCTCTCCTCGTCGCTCATCACCATCCCCAAGCCGGGGACCGAGAACGACGACAAGAATCCGCAGCGCATCGCGCCACGCAACCTCTTCGACATGAGCCTCGGGGAAGACAACCTCTTGCATGGGGATAAGTACAAGATCGGCATGCGGCTCACCGCCATCAACGTCACCAACAAGTACGCGCTCTACAACTTCCTGTCGACGTTCTCCGGCACGCACTACGTCACGCCGCGATCCGTCACGGGAGAGCTGAGCTTCAACTTCTAACCTGCAGTCAGAACATCACCGGCCAGTCCGATTCCACATCGGCTGGCCGCTTTTTTGCCCTAAACCCGCCGATGCGTGAAGCTGCGCGCACCCGCGCCGCGGTAGTCGCCCGCCCTCTGCCCTGCCCCGCGCAGCACGTATTTGTATGTCGTCAGCCCTTGGAGCCCCACCGGCCCACGCGCATGCAGGCGAGCCGTTGAGATGCCCACCTCCGCTCCCAAGCCATACCGAAACCCGTCCGCAAACCGCGTGCTGGCATTGTGGAACACGCTTGCTGAATCCACCTCACGCAGGGACAGTTCCGAATGCTCCGCATCTTCGGTCAGAATCGCATCCGTGTGCGCCGACCCATAGCGATGGATGTGCGCGATCGCCTCGTCGAGACCACCAACAATCCGTAGCGCCAACGTCAGATCGCCGTATTCGGTGTGCCAGTCGCTCACTTCCCCAACCACGGCATTGCCGAGCAGCGACCGCGTCTCCGCATCGCCCAAGAGCGTCACTCCCCGATCGCGGAGCTGCTTCGCCAGCATCGGCAGCAGGGACGCAGCGATCGCACGATCCAGCAGCACCGCCTCGACCGCATTGCACGCCGCCGGGTAATCCGTTTTCGCGTCTTCAATCACGCGCACAGCCAATGCGAGGTCCGCCGATCCGTCAACAAAGATGTGGCAAACCCCCTCCGAGTGGCCAAGCACCGGGATCCGCGTATTCGCCTGCACATACTCCACCAGCGACTTCGACCCACGCGGGATCACGAGGTCAATCAGCCCCGTCAGCCGGAGCATTTCCGCGACCTGCTCGCGGCCAAACATCAGCGCAAGGCAGTCCCCTGGAACGTCCGTCGTGGCGAGCGCACCTCGCAGCACCCGCACCAGCGCAGCGGCCGTCCGCTCCACCTCTTTGCCCGCCTTCAGCAGTACGGCGTTTCCACTCTTCACGGCGAGCGCCGCAATCTGCGTCACCGCGTCCGGCCGCGCCTCAAAGATCACGGCCAGAACGCCCAGCGGCACGGAAATCTTCTCAAGCTCCAACCCACGGTCCAGCTCCACCGCATCCAGCCTGCGCCCCAGGGGATCCGGCAGCGCAGCCACCGCGCGCACCTGCGCCCCCATTTCGTCCAGCTTCTGCGGCGTCAGCTCCAGCCGATCAAACGTCGCCTGCGAC
>CAXUCK010000089.1:1167-9252 GCA_964249375.1 uncultured Acidobacteriaceae bacterium | reverse complement strand
ATTGCCTGAGCATGCGTGATCGACGTGGTGTCTGCGGGGGATGGCGAAGGCCTGGGCGGACGGCTGGCCTGGTTGCCTTGGTGTGCGGAGCGGGATGGGTGGGTGCTCAGGAGGCGTCGACGCTGAAGGTGGAGACGCACCTGATTGAGACGACGTTTACGGTGCGGGATGCACACGACCAACCGGTGACTGGACTTGGGTCGACGGATTTTTCGTTAACCGAGGACGGTGTGCCGCAGACGATTCGATACTTCGGGACGGAACGGGATCGGCCGCTGAGTATTGGTCTGGTGATCGACGCGAGCGGGAGTCAGGACAAGTTCACGCGGGAGCACGAGCGCGAGGTGAAGGCATTTCTTCAGCAGGTGCTGACGCCAGCGGACCGGGCGTTTGCGGTGTGTTTTGGGAATCATGTGCGGCTCGTATCGAACTGGACGTCGAATCCGGAAACTTTGCTGAACGGGGTGAACCGCTTTCACAAGGGCGACAGAAACTTTCCAGAGATGGGACCCGAGGAGAAGCGGGACCTCGGCACGGCGCTCAATGATGCCGTGTATTTCTCAATCACGGAGAAGATGGTGAAGCAGAAGGGGCGCCGGCGCGTTCTGATCTTGTTTACAGATGGGCAGGAGAACTCGAGCGAGCATGATGAGGCGGACGCGCTGGAGGCGGCCGAAGGTGGGGACGTGCTGGTGTACGCGATTCGCACGACGGAGCACAAGCCGGGCAAGTGGGGGCCGCGGGACCGGTATGGCGAGCGTCTGTTGGCGCACGTGACAGGGGGATCGGGCGCGAGGCAGTTTGATGCGCGGGAGATTTCGGCCGAGGCGGCATTTGCCGCGATCGCGACGGATCTGCGGTCGATGTATGAGGTCGGGTACTACTCCACGAACAAGAAGCGGGACGGGAAGTTTCGCCAGGTCACGATCGCGGTGAAACAGGAGGATCAGACGGTGCGGGCACGGAACGGATACACGGCGCGGTAGAGTTCAGCACTCGATGATATTGAGAGCCAGGCCTGCGAGGGAGGTTTCCTTGTAGCGCGACTGCATGTCCATTCCGGTGCGGTACATGGTGTCGATGACCTGGTCGAGGGAGAGCTTGTGAGTGTCGGTGTCGGCGAGGGCAAGGCGGGCGGCGTTGATGGCTTTGACGGCGCCCATGCCGTTGCGTTCGATGCAGGGGATCTGGACGAGGCCGCCGATGGGGTCGCAGGTCATTCCCAGGTTATGCTCCATCGCGATTTCAGCCGCGTGCTCGATCTGGGCGTTGGATCCGCCGAGCGCGGCGACGAGGCCTCCGGCGGCCATGGAACAGGCGACGCCGACCTCGCCCTGGCAGCCGACTTCGGCGCCGGAGATGGAGGCGTTTTCTTTGTAGAGGATGCCGATGGCGGCGGCGGTGAGGAAGTACCGGAGGAGGCCGGCTTCGTGGGCGCGGTCGCGGTCGGGTTCGGTGGTGGAGGTGGGGTCGATGAAGCGGAGGTAGTACTGGGCGATGGCGGGGATGACGCCCGCGGCGCCGTTGGTGGGGGCGGTGACGACGCGTCCACGGGCGGCGTTTTCTTCGTTGACGGCCATGGCGTAGACGGTGACCCAGTCCATGGGCGCGAGTGGGTCGTTGGCGGTGGTGGCGAGGCGGGCGGCGAGGCGGGGTGCGCGGCGGCGAACGTTGAGGCCGCCAGGAAGGATGCCCTCGGTGGCGAGGCCGCGCTCGATGGAGCCCTGCATGATGAGCCAGAGGGAGAAAATGCTTGCGGCGACTTGCTGCTCGGAGGTTTGGAGCGGGAGGTCGGCGGCGGGGTTGGGGCGCCGGATGGTGGCGTCGGGGAGAAGGGCGATTTCGTTGCGAAGCACGATTTCGGCGATGGTGAGCTGGTGCTGTTCGGCGAGCGTGAGGAGCTCGGCGGCACTGCGGAAGGAGAAGGGCACCTTCCGCGTAGGGACGGCGGTGCGGTTGGGGTCGAACTCTTCTGCGGAGACGATAAATCCGCCACCGATCGAGAAGAAGACCTGTCCGATGAGGGGCTGGCCTGCGGCGTCGAAGGCGGTGAAGCGCATGCCGTTGGGGTGCGTGGGCGTCCCGGGATCGGGGTACATCTGTCGGCGGTGGAAGAGGAGGTCCTGTGACTCATCAAAAGAGATGGGAACTTTCCCGAGGAGGGGGAGCATTTGGGTCGAGCGGATTTCGGTGAGCTTCGATCCGATTCTGGCCGTGTCGACCGCGTCGGGCGTCTCGCCGGAAAGGCCGAGAAGGATGGCGCGGTCGGTGCCGTGGCCGATCCCGGTGAGGGCGAGCGAGCCGAAGAGTTCTACCCGCAAGCGTTTGGTGCGGGAAAGAGCGGCGGAGCTTTCGACCGACTGTGCAAAGCGCAGGGCGGCCCGCATGGGGCCGACGGTGTGCGAGGAGGAAGGGCCGATGCCGATCTTGAAGAGTTCGAAAAGGCTGGTGTTCACGTCGGACTTATTGTAGGCGGCCCCGCAGCGGGCGAGCGCTTTCGTTTGCCCGGGGCCTGCTGCTGGCGCGGGCGAACGCTTCCGTAAGCGGCTCGAAGCGCGCCGGTGAGGACATGCTCCGACAACGGTATGCCCCTTTGGTGGCAGTGTGTGGGGCGAGGTCGCGCTGCTAGGGTAGCGGAGGTCGACCGGAGATCCCTGCAACCACGATGCCACTCTTCAAGACACGATCGGCGGCGGTGTATGGCATTGACGCCAACATCATTGAGGTAGAGGTCGACTATTCCGGCGTGAAGCTGCCGCAGGAGGAATTCCACACGGTAGGCCTGCCGGATGCTTCCGTGCGGGAGAGCCGCGACCGGGTGCGGTCGGCGGTCCGTAACTCGGGGTTCGAGATTCCGCCGACGCGGACGACGATTAATCTGGCTCCTGCGGACTTGAAGAAAGTCGGCTCGGGCTTCGATCTGCCGATCGCCATCGGCATCCTGGGCGCGTACGGCGCCATGCAGGCGACGGACCTGAGCGATTTTCTGCTGGTAGGCGAACTGGGGCTGGACGGCACGCTGCGAGCGGTGCAGGGGATGTTGCCGATCGCGATTGCGGCGCGGGCGAACGGGATCAAGAACCTGGTGATTCCGGCAAGCAATGCGCGTGAGGCTGCGGTTGTGGAGGGTGTATGCGTGTTTCCGGTGCGCAGCCTGTTGGAAGTTCGTGAGTTGCTGAATTCAGCGGCGCTGGGTGTGCCGTCCGTGCAGCCGCTCAAGGTGGAGCACACGGATCTGCTCCATGCGATGCAGCATTTCCCAGCGGACTTCAAAGATGTGCGCGGACAGCACGTGGCGAAGCGGGCGCTTGAAGTCGCAGCCGCCGGTGGGCACAACATCCTGATGATCGGACCGCCAGGCTCGGGGAAGACCATGCTGGCCAAGCGGCTGCCGTCGATCCTGGCTCCGCTGCGGTTTGAGGAGGCGCTCGAGACGACCAAGATCCATTCCGTGGCGGGTGTGTTGGATGCGGAGCAGGGGTTGGTGGCGCATCGGCCGTTTCGGTCGCCGCACCACACGATTTCGGATGCGGGGTTGATTGGCGGAGGGATGGTGCCGCGGCCAGGGGAGGTGAGCCTGGCGCACAACGGGCTGCTGTTTCTGGATGAGCTGCCGGAGTTTCCGCGCAACGTGCTCGAGGTAATGCGGCAGCCGCTCGAGGACGGGCAGGTGACCATTGCGCGTGCGTCAATGAGTCTGAGTTTCCCTGCACGGTTCATGTTGGCGGCCGCGATGAACCCGTGTCCGTGTGGGTACTTCAACGACAAGAGTCGCGAGTGCATGTGCACGCCGCCGATGATCCAGCGTTATGTGTCGCGGGTAAGTGGGCCTTTGCTGGACCGCATCGACATCCACATTGAAGTGCCGGCGGTGCAGTACAAGGAGCTTCGCAGCGGCGCAGCGGCGGAAGGCTCCGAGCAGATCCGCGAGCGGGTGCTGCGCGCGCGGGAGCGGCAACATGTGCGGTTTCGAGAGGCCGGGGATCGGACGCGCGGATCGGCGAAGGCAGCGTCAAGGCAGGTGTACGCGAACGCGCAGATGACCACGCCGCAGATCCGGACGTACTGCGAGCTGGGCAGTGAGGCGGAACGTCTGTTGGAACGCGCGATGCAGCAGCAAGGATTGAGTGCACGGGCGCACGATCGCATCCTGAAGGTGAGCCGAACGATCGCGGATCTCGCCGGAGAGTCGGAGATCTCGGTAAAGCATCTTGCGGAGGCGATCCAGTATCGAACGTTGGACCGAAGTTACTGGGCGTGAGCCGTTTTCCTTCTTGTTCTCCTCCATTCGGAGGATACCGTTTCCAGTATTTTTCTTTGGCGATCTCCCAAAATAAGTATTGACCTTCCCGCGGTCCGGATGTATGTTTCAGGAGTGCCAAGCAGCATTGCTGTTCGCCACGGGCAAGCGGGGCATCGGAACGAAAAGCCGGAAGGGCGACAAGTTCTTGATTCTCATAAAGCCGGGTTCACTGCCGACCGATAAACCCAAAGAAAATGGCGTATGTTGCCCACCCGAGCAATGTTCCGAATGGGGTGCCACGTGTGTTTGGGCCTGATCGGCTCAGAGTTGCGAAATTTGGAAGATTCGTAAAAAAGATGTGAGGAACTGTAGACGGCTAACACGTTTCAGACGTCCAAGCAAGTACGACAGCAGGAAAAATTCAGGACGCCACGCGACACTGCATGTTGCCAGGCTCCACACCCAAGGAGATAGTATGCGCTCAGACTTGATTTTCGGTGCACTGACCCATGTTACAAACCGCTACGAACTGTGCCAGTTGGCGTCGAAGGCGACGCGGAAGCTTCACAAGCCCAACACGCGGCTGCAGGACACAACGAACGAGGTTTTGGACCGGTTCAAAGACAGCCTGCCTGCCAACGAACCCAACGAGATGATGGTGGAACGGATCGAAGTACAGGAACGCCGCGCTGCTTAGGCGCGGTTTCCTGCTGTTCGTCGTTTTTCTTGCTAGACCGTATCTAACGCGTGTAGAGTAGGCTCCGCAACACGGAAGTCCCGCTCCTCCCCCCTGCAGTCGACCTCCCGCACAACCCCTTCCTCTCCCGGCATCTCATATCCCCCCTTACCTTCCAAGGACTCATGACCATCACTGAACTGAAAGAGCACAACATTGCCGAGCTGGGTAAGCTCGCGCGCGGCCTAGACATCGCAGGCACCAGCGGACTTCGCAAACAAGACCTCATCTTCAAAATCCTCCAGGCGCAGAGCGAAAAAGAAGGCCACATCTTCGCAGAAGGCGTGCTGGAAATACTGCCCGACGGCTACGGATTCCTCCGCTCGCCGGACTACAACTACCTGCCCGGCCCCGACGACATCTATGTGTCGCCGTCACAAATTCGGAAGTTTGACCTGAAGACGGGAGACACGATCTCCGGCAACGTGCGCTCGCCGCATGAGGGCGAGAAATACTTTGCGCTGGTCAAGATTGAGGCGATCAACTTCGAAAGCCCGGAAGAAACCCGCAACAAAATCCTCTTTGACAATCTTACGCCGCTGTATGCGCAGGAACGCGTGAAGATGGAAACGGTGCGGGAGCACATCTCCGGCCGCGTCATGGACCTGCTGACGCCGGTGGGCAAGGGGCAGCGCGGGCTGATCGTCGCGCCGCCACGTACCGGCAAAACGATGCTTCTGCAATCCATCGCGAACTCAATCACTTCCAACCATCCTGAGGTGGTGTTGATTGTTCTGCTGATCGATGAGCGACCGGAAGAAGTGACCGACATGCAGCGATCGGTCAAGGGTGAGGTGATTAGCTCCACCTTTGACGAGCCGGCAGCACGGCACGTGCAGGTGGCTGAGATGGTGATTGAAAAGGCAAAGCGGCTGGTCGAGCATAAGCGCGATGTCGTTATCCTTCTCGACTCAATTACGCGGTTGGCAAGAGCTTACAACACCATTGTTCCGCCATCGGGCAAAGTGCTCTCGGGCGGTGTGGACTCCAACGCGCTGCAAAGGCCAAAGCGATTTTTCGGGGCGGCCCGCAATATCGAAGAGGGTGGTTCCCTGACCATCATCGCCACCGCGCTGGTGGACACTGGCTCGCGCATGGACGAGGTGATCTTCGAGGAATTCAAGGGAACTGGCAATATGGAAGTGATTCTGGATCGCAAGCTGGTCGATAAGCGTGTGTTTCCCGCGATCGATATCCAGCGCTCCGGAACGCGAAAAGAAGAGCTGCTGATCCCGAAGGAAGACCTGCAGCGCACGTGGATTTTGCGGAAAGTGCTGAACCCTCTCAGCCCGACCGAGGCCATGGAGCTGTTGACGGACAAGCTCGCCAAAACGCGCAACAACCAGGAGTTCCTGCACAACATGAGTTCGATCTAGCCGAGCACCTTTCCTTGTTTCACGAGCTACTTCTTCGGAAGTGGCTCTTCTTTTTGCAAATGGGCGATCCGCGATGTTGTTTCCGGTGAGGATGGGCACTCCGCCGCAGCATCTCATCCCCCAGAACGTGCGGGTCGATGCTGCGGCGGTACGGCACCAAGAACGGGGCGGCCTAGTCGGCGTCGAAGTGGGGCATCATCGGCCTGATGAAGTCGGCCGCGCTGCAGTTGGGAAAGCACAAATCACCGTCAACGCGATTGAGCCTGGGCGTACCGTGGCTGAAACCGGAACAGGTGCTCCCGTGGCCGTAGTTCTGGCGACCGACGCGGCCGGTACGGTGACGGGCGCCGGCTAGGACGTGCATGTTCGAGACTCGGCACACACAACCGAGGGCGAAGTCCGAAAGCGCGCCGTCGGTTTCACGTAGCTCGGGTATCATGCTGCCGAGGTGTTATATGGATCTCACGATGCGGGTCAAATCAGCGGCACTGCTGCTCTGCGGTGTGAGTGTTGCCGCGGGTTGGTCGCAGACGGCTTCGGAACGACCCGTGCCGCGGGATTATCGCGGGATGCAGGTGTTTGTAGATGGCATCTACGTCACGCCGGTCGCGGGCGCGCCATTCACAGCCAAGGTCCAGATTGTGTCGCATCAGAAGCTGGCCGACGGCACCGAGCATGTGGTGACGTCGACCAACACGGTGGCTCGCAGCAACTCTGGACGTATTTACAACGAGCGGCGGCAGCTGCTCCCGCAGGCGGCTCCGGGCGAGCCGCGATTGCTGTCCTCCCACATCTACGACCCAAATACGCACGTCTCTGTGTTTCTGAATCCCGCAACGCGGGTCGCGCGGGAGGAAATGCTGGCGGTGCGGACTCCAGCTTCGCCGACCTCGCATCGCGTGCCAACGTCTCCGGGGGTGGTGGAGAGCGATCTTGGGGTGCAGCTTCTCGATGGTGTACAGCTGCACGGACTCCGAAAATCGCGAACGGTCGCCGCCGCTGTCAGCGGGACGGGCAGGGAGGTCGTGGTTGACGACGATTACTGGTACTCAACCGATCTTTCGCTGGACATGATCATCCGCCACAGCGATCCACGCACCGGCGAACAGCTGGTGGCGGTGACTGAGGTGAAGCGCGTCGAGCCCGACCCAGCGTTGTTTGAGGTGCCGCCGACGTACAAGCTGGTGGATGAGACGCCACCCCCACCGACAGAACGTCCTCAGTAGCCGTTCGCCATTAGGTAGGCGGCTGTCAGCCATTCGGTCCGCGGCCGCTTTTCCGTCTGCTGCTGCTCGGCGTACTTTGACAGGACGTCGACCTCGATGTTCAGCGGGCTTCCCGGAGTCAGCGTACGGAGGCTGGTGCTGGCGTAGGTATGCGGGATGACAGCGATCTCGACGGTCTGGCCGTGGATGGCGGCAACCGTGAGCGAGATGCCCTCGACCGTGATGGAGCCCTGCGGGACCACGTAGCGGGTAAGGCTTTCAGGGAGCTCGAGGCGAAGCCGCCAGTCGGTCGTGGCGGGGTGAGCCGGGTCGAGGGCATCGAGGGCGAGGAGCCTCGCGGTTCCATCGACGTGGCCCTGGACAACGTGGCCGCCGAGAGGAGCGCCGGCGGGGGTGGGCAGCTCGAGGTTGACGGTAGAGCTTGGAGCGAGGTGGCCCAGGGTTGTGCGGGCGAGGGTTTCCTGGGGGCGGGGGGCGGAGCAGGGGGCGGGCTCTGCGGGGGGG
>CAXUCK010000089.1:0-1157 GCA_964249375.1 uncultured Acidobacteriaceae bacterium | reverse complement strand
GGTGATGGAAAGGACATTGCCGGTGGACTCAACCAAACCAGTGAACATGGTGTTCTCAGACTAGCTTAGAAGTCCGCGTGACGCGTTCAGGTCTGGATTCCCTGGAGGGAGCGGCCAGGGGTCGCGCAGAAGGCCTTCGATCAGAGTGTCGGAGCCAAGGGTCGTGGATCGCCGCGGGTCAAGCATGTCCCGCTCGACCTCCTCCGGGGTTACTTGACCGGCGGCGAACGGAACGGAGTGGGCGCCGAGTGCGCGAGGGGAGCGAAAGAGGAGGACGCGGTCCACCAGGTGCTGCGCGAGGAACGCAGCGTTCAGGTGCGATCCGGTTTCGAGCAGGAGGCTGAGGATGCCGCGTTCGGCAAGGGTGGACAGCACGGCGGGAAGGCTCAGGCGGCCGGCGTGCTCGGGCAACAGGATGACCTCGACCCCATCGCTTTCAAGCGCGGCCACCCGCGTAATCGGGGCGTCGGTTCCGCAAAACACCAGAAGACTTTTTTGCGGTTCACGGACGAGCTCGGAGCTGCGTGGAAGGCGCAAATGCGTGTCCAGGATCACGCGCAACAGCGGCCGGCAGCGGAGGAGGCCAGTGCGGTCCGTCAGGGCTGGGTTGTCGGCAAGTACGGTGCCGATGCCGGTGAGAATGGCGTCGGACCTGTGGCGGAGAAGCTGGACTTCGTGGCGGGCGGCCGGCCCGGTCAGCCAGACGGGGGCCGTCGCGGAGCGTTGGCTGGGCGGCGGAGCGAGGTAGCCGTCGGCGGAGAGGGCCGCCTTGAGGGTGACGAAGGGGCGCCCTTCCGTGATGAAGCAGGCGAATGGATTGTTGAGGTCGCGGGCGGGCTCCTGCAGCAGGCCGACATGGACTTCGACACCGGCGGCCCGGAGTCGTGCAATGCCCTGGCCGGCCACGAGCGGATTCGGATCGTCCGTGGCAACGACCGCGCGAACGATGCCTGCCGCGATAAGAGCGTCCGCGCACGGCGGGGTGCGGCCGTGGTGGGCACAGGGTTCGAGCGTGACGTACGCGGTGGATCCGGCGGTTTTGATTTCGCGGGCCTGTGCGTCTTTGAGGGCCACGACTTCCGCATGGTCACGTTGCTCATAAACATGCGCGCCCACGCCAATGATCTTTGGACCTCCGGGGGAGGGACGGGTCAGGA
>CAXUCK010000088.1:0-9261 GCA_964249375.1 uncultured Acidobacteriaceae bacterium | reverse complement strand
GCATGGGGGTGAGGCGTGGCTTGATGCGGATCTTTCGAACCGCACAAAAACGTCAGCCAACGTCATGCTAACGCGATGGACGGAGGTCACGATGGACCGGACCGAACGATGGGGATCCGGGCGGTCTGGCACACCGGGTAGTCTGGCGCTGCGGGTGGCCGTAGGATTGTGTCCAAGCTCTGGAGAACCCTGTTATGTCTCGAACCGCAGGTCGACGCGCATTACAGCTCGGCGTTGCACTGCTCACCGCGGGAATGGGTGGGATCGCCGTTGCCCAGACAGGCGCGGGAGCTCCGGTCGATCTGGCGAATCCACTGGTCGGCACGGCGCCGCTCGACCGGCAGGCGCTGATCGGCAATGCACCGCCGCCGGGAGAGCCGGTCTACTCGGGGCAGACGTCGCCGGGAGCGCGCCTGCCGCATAGCTCGGTGGAAGCGGCGCCCGTCAACAACAATATCGCGCTGACCTTTCCGAACGGGGTTCCTGTTCCGTACTACTACACGAACCCAACCATGCTCGGGTTTTCGGGCGGCGGTGGGTCGACTTATGGCGGGGATGCCGAACCGATCGTGTCGCCGGTCGTGGGTGACTGGTCGATGCCGCCCGCTTACCGCGAAAGCGTGTACGACAAGGGGCGAGAGACAGCTTCGCCTGGGTACTACTCGGTCTACCTGGACACCTTCCAGACCCATGTCGAGCTCACGGCGACCCGCTGGGCAAGCCTGATGCGGTTTACGTTTCCGGCGAGCGAGAGAGCGAACGTGCTGGTCAACTTTCCCGAGCACGGGGGCCGGATGGAGATCGTCGGCGATCACACGGTGCGCGGTGTGGCCGAAGACAGTAGAGCCATTGACGGAGCGTATTTCATTGCGGAGTTTTCGAAGCCGTTTCAGGACTTCGGAACCTTTCGCAGAGCGTCCGGCGACGACAAGGGATGGGGCATTGGGGAGAAGGAGGTCCAGCCCGGCGCGCGACAGGTGTCGGGCACCTACGCGGGCGGATACCTCACCTTTCACCCGCGGTTCGGCGAGCCAGTGCTGCTGAAGATGGCGCACGGAACGAGCTACGCACAGGCCGAGCAGCGGCTGCGGGAGGAACTGCCCGGATGGAACTTCGACGGGGTTCACCAGGCGGCGCGCAGCGAATGGGCGAAGTTGCTGGATCGCGTGCAGGTGGAGGGCGGCACTCCGAAGCAGCGCGCGATGTTCTACTCCACGCTGTTCCAGTCGTTTGCCAGTCCGCGCCTGATCGCCGCCAAGGGCGAGCCGTTCACGGACACGACCGGCAAGGTGCAGACCGCCACGCACGATCGCTATAGCCCGGTTCCCTTCTGGGATACGGGGCGTAACCAGATTGTGCTGCTCGAGATGATCGAGCCCGAGCGGGTGCGCGACATCATGGCGTCCGAACTCGATATGGCGCGCGAGAAGGGGTTTATGAACACCTCCTTCCATGGCGACAATGCGGTATTTCTGTTCCTGGGTTCGTGGAAGCGCGGCATCCCGTTCGACTACCCGGCGGCTTACGAGTACCTGCGCAAGAACGCAATCGACCCGGCGGGTCCACGTCACTACCTGGCCGAGTACGAGAAGCAGGGTTGGATTTCCGACATCGCTCCGGAGGGCAATCCAAGCCCACCCTATGCCGGCGGGAAGGCCGGGGCGGCGACCACGCTCGAGTACGCCTGGGATGATCACGCCATGGCGGACTACGCGGGGACGCTTGGCAAGAATGACGACAAGCAACTGTTCCTGAACCGCGCGGGTAATTACCGGAACGTTTTCGACGCGTCGACCGGCTTCGTTCGCGGCCGGACCGGGGACGGCGCGTGGATCTCGCCGTTTGATCCGCAGGAGCCGTACTACAACTTCATGATGAAGGAGGCATCCGGCTGGTCGACTCTGTGGCTGGTACCGCATGACGTCCAAGGCTTGATGAACCTGCTGGGCGGACGGGAGGCGTTCGACCGAAAGCTCGACCAGTTCTTTTCCACGCCCTACACGCCGAAGGGCATCTGCCGGGACTGCACCGGCCTGATCGGCCAGTACGTGCAGGGGAACCAGCCCGACCAGCAGGCCGCCTATTACTACGACTGGGGAGGGGAGCCATGGAAGACGCAGAAGCTGGTCCGCCAGATCCTTGCCGAGATGTACGGCAGCGACGCGTCGGGCTACGGCTACCCCGGCATGGACGACCAGGGAGCGACCTCTTCCTGGTACGCGCTGAGCGCGATGGGCTTCTATCCGGTCGACCCATCGAGCGACGCCTACCTTCTCGGATCGCCCCTGTTCGACGACGTGAAGCTGCTGCTCGGCAGCGGCAAGAAGCTCGAGATTGTGGCTCGCAACAACTCGGCCGAGAACCTGTACATTCAGTCCGCCACCATGAATGGGAAGCCATGGACTAGGCCCTGGTTCAGCCAGGCCGACATCCAGGATGGCGCGCTTCTTGTGCTGACCATGGGACCTCGTCCAAATCCATCGTGGGGCAGTTCCCCGGACGCGATGCCACCGTCCATGACTCCGCCGAGCGGCGCGGGGCGCTGAGGTTTTCCCGAATCCGGAATGAGCGAATTCTTTACGAAGATTGATCTGGCATTTCGAGACGGCCTGCGCGATGATCGATGTGGGCGCTCACGGCTTTTTGAGGCAGAGGCGAGAAGGCATGAGTCATCAATTAGGAATGCTGTCGCGCAATACCGGGAGGCGCTGTAGTTTCACGGATGACGAGACGGGTGGAGATGGGAAAGGATTGCGGCACACGCGGCGGAGCGGCGTCTTCGATGCGGGAAAGGAGAGAGCGAACGGCGTTCTGGGCAATTTCAATCTGGGACATGCGGACCGTGGTTAGAGGCGGGTGAACGAACTCGGTGAGGTGGATGTCGTCAAAGCCGACGAGCGACATGTCCTCCGGCACGCGGATGCCACGCTGCTGCAAGGTACGCAAGGCGCCGATAGCGGTCAGATCGTTGGAGCAAAGAACCGCTGTGGGCGGATGCGGCAGGCGCAACAGGAGGCCCATGCCGTTCATGCCGCCTTCGAGCTGGTGGTCGCCTTCGACGAGGAGATCCTCCCGCGCTTCGCAGCCGCTGGTGTGCATGGAGGCGAGGAAGGCATGCCGGCGTAGAAGGGCGGAGTGCTCCTTGAGCGGGCCGGAGATGAAGCCGATATCGCGATGGCCGAGGTGGACCAGGTGTTGCAGCGCTTCGAGCATGCCCTGGCCGTAATTGACAAGCAGGACGTCCTGGGGGAAATCGGCCTCGGAGACATCGACGAAGACCATGGGGATGTTGCGATGCGAGAGTTCATTGAGGACGGGATCTTCAACGCCAAAGGTCATAACCGCGACGCCATCGACATTTCGCTCCACCATGCGGCGAAGACAGTGCTGGAGTTCGGAGTCGTAGTTCGTCGAGCCGATAAGGAGTTCGTAGCCATGCTCGACGGCAGCGCGCTCGAAGCACTTGATGAGCTCGGGAAAGAAGGGGTTGGTAATGTCGGAGACAAGAAGTCCAACCAGCCGGGAGCGACCGGAAACGAGCGCCCGCGCTTGCGTGTTGGGAAAATAGTTGAGGTCGCGGATGGCTTCGTGGACCCGAGCTGCCAACACCGCGTTCACGGTAGGCACCTTATTCACCGTTCGCGAAACGGTGGCGACCGAAACGCCCGCGCGCTTGGCGACATCGCGAATGTCGAAACGTTCGTTAGGGCTTACGGGACTGGTGGTTGCACGGGCTGGCTTTCTCGGCATCGATCCGGGTGCTTTCGCTCCTCGCCACCGAGTTCGGAGTCCCGGTGTGTTCATGTTTACACCAGATGGAAAGCGTTTGTGGTGTGTGGTTGGTGAAAACGAATACTTTGACCCATCCATGTGTGGCACTTCATCGCGGCCCGGGTCGACCGGACGATGCTCCGGTGCGATGCAGCGGGTGCGCTAGAGTGATGAAGACGACAAAGACGGGGGCGGGATGACGCAGCTGAAGACACTTGAGGTTTGGTTCTGCACGGGAAGCCAGCACCTGTATGGGCCGGAGACGTTGCAGCAGGTGGCGAAACACTCACAGGCCATTGCGGCCTCGCTCGCGACGGAGCCGTCCATTCCAGTGACGGTGGTGTTCAAGCCGGTGCTGACAACGCCAGACGAGATCCGGGGACTCTGCCGGGAAGCCAATGCGACGGAAACGTGCGTTGGGCTGGTGCTGTGGATGCACACCTTTTCGCCGGCCAAGATGTGGATCGCCGGTCTGAAGTCTTTGCGTAAACCGTTTCTGCACCTCCATACCCAGTTCAATCGCGCGTTGCCGTGGTCAACGATCGACATGGACTTTTTGAACCTCAATCAGGCGGCACATGGAGACCGCGAATTTGGTCACCTTACGAGCCGGCTGCGCCTGAATCGCAAGGTGGTGGTGGGGTTCTGGCAGGACACGGAGACGGTAGGAGAGATTGCGACCTGGACGCGGTCAGCCGCCGCCTGGTATGAGTCGCAGCACCTCAAAGTGGCGCGCTTTGGCGACAACATGCGCGAGGTCGCGGTCACGGATGGCGACAAGGTGTCAGCTGAGGCAGTTCTGGGATACTCGGTAAACGGTTACGGGGTGGGGGATCTCGTCGCGCGCATGAACCAGTTCTCGGATGCCGACGCGGAAAAGCTGGTGGGAGAGTACCGGGAGCAGTATTCGATCGCGAAGGAGCATGACCGGCCAGATTCGCTCCGCGTCGCGGCGAAGATCGAACTGGGTCTGCGGGCGTTCCTCGAGGAGGGCGGCTTTGGAGCATTCACCGATACCTTCCAGGATTTGCATGGTCTGGAGCAGTTGCCGGGTATCGCGACGCAACGCCTGATGGCCGAGGGGTATGGGTTTGGCGGTGAAGGCGACTGGAAAACGGCGGCGCTGGTGCGGATGATGAAGGTGATGGCGCAAGGGCTGCCGGGCGGAACGTCCTTCATGGAGGACTACACCTACGACTTCACCGGGACGCCGAAAATTCTGGGCTCGCACATGCTTGAGATTTGCCCGACCCTTGCGGCAGACAGGCCCTCTCTCGAGGTACACCCGCTGGGGATCGGCGGGAAGGCCGATCCGGTGCGGCTGGTGTTTACGGCGCCGAGCGGGCCGGCGATCGTGGCCTCCCTCGTCGACGTGGGGAACCGGTTTCGCATGATCGTGAATGAAATTGTCGTCATTCAGCCCGACGAGGCCCTGCCGAAGCTGCCGGTCGCCCGGGCAGTCTGGCTGCCGAAGCCGAACCTGCGGATTGCCGCAGCTGCCTGGATCTACGCTGGAGGGGCGCACCATACCTGCTTCAGCCAAGCGTTGCGTCTGGAGCACATCGAAGACTTCTCCGAGATCGCGGGCATTGAGATGGTGCGCATTACGGCGGACACGAGGCTACATGAGTTGCGGCAGGAGCTGCGTTGGAATGAGGCCGCTTACCTGAGCTACTAAATTCCGATGCAAGCTGTGCCGTGATGCGGATGTCCGCTGAGACGCGGCTGCGGGCTGCGTACGCTCCTTTGCCACCCCGGGCACAAGCTACCGAACTTCCCGTCCCCATCGCAGAGGGCCATCGCTCGGGTGTGGCGGGGTAGAAGCCGGAGTCGACCGTTCCCATCGGTACACTAGAGACTTAGTACGTCGCACCTCATGCGCATCCTGACCCGCTACATCCTGGCAGAAGTGATCTCGCACGCATTTCTTGGCGGGGTCCTCTTCACGTTTGTGCTGTTTATGCGCGACCTGGGACCGATTCTCGAGCTTGTCGTCCGGGATTCCGCTTCGCTCGGGGACGCGACACGCATCGTTCTCTACACCCTTCCCAATACCCTCACGGTTACGATCCCCATGGCCGTCCTGGTCGGCATTCTGCTCGGCCTTTCGCGGCTGGCTGCCGACTCCGAAATCACGGCCATGCGTGCCAGCGGTATGGGTGCGCTCTCGTTCGTCCGCATCATTTCGCTTGTCTCCCTGGTCGCCCTCGCCCTGGGTTTGCTCAATTCGCTTTACCTCGCTCCACGTTCCGCTGCCGCCCTGCTTGCGCTCGAAGAGTCCCTCCGGTCGTCACAAGCCTCTTTCGAAGTGCAGCCTCGCGTTTTCTACGAGGATTTCAAGAATTACGTCCTCTACATCCAGGATGTCCGGCCAGCGGCCAGTGCCGCCCTGTGGCAACACGTGTTTCTTGCCGACCTCACCGATCCCGCTTCCCCTCGCGTCACGACGGCGGAACGGGCGGTCGTCGTCAATGGCAGCGCCCAGGCCGGGGACCCACAAACCCTTCGACTGCACCTCATCGACGGCACCCAGCACGAGATTTCTTCCACTGACCCAAACCACTACACCATTTCCACCTTCGGCTCGAGCGATCTCCCGATCGAGACTGGAGGTCAGGAGGACGCCCACGTCGGCCGCTCCGACACACCGATTCTGGCGCTCACACTTCCACAGCTATGGCGACAGGCCCACGCAACAGACGTAACGGAGCGTTCTGCAGCCCTGTATCGAATCGAGTTCAACAAACGCTTTTCTTACCCTGTTGCGTGCTTCGTGCTGATGCTGGTCGGCGTTCCGCTGGGCCTCTCTTCGAAACGTGGAGGCAAGTCGACCGGCTTTGTTGTCACCATTCTGCTGGTTTTTCTCTACTACTTCGTGTCTTCTCTCGGCCTGGCCTTCGCGAAGACCGGAAAGCTTTCCGCGCTGTTTGGCGTGTGGGGCGCCAACCTCCTGTTCGCCATTGCCGGATCCGTCCTCCTTTACCAGCTCTCTCGCGGCGGTGTGGCTCTTCCCGGCATTGCCGCCCTGGGCGAAACACTCCAGAACTGGGTTCGCAAGAGGGCACCCGACTCGACCGCCGCCGAAAGCACGCCGCACTCCCGCATCCCGCCGGTCACGACCATGTTCCGCAAATTGCGCAGCGTGTTCGGCTCACGGTTCCCGCTGATTCTCGACGACTACGTCCTTCGCGAGTACGTCACCAACTTCGCGCTGGTGCTCTTCGCGTTCGGCACGCTGTTCCTGATCTTCACCTTCTTCGAGCTGATCGGCGACATCATCCGGAACCGAACTCCGCTCGTGACGGTCGGCGACTACCTGCTCAATCTGGTCCCGTACATCCTCTACAACACCACACCGCTTTGCTCACTCGTTGCGGTCCTGATCACCTTTGGAACCCTCAACCGGACTTCTGAACTCACCGCGATGAAGGCCACGGGGATCA
This sequence comes from uncultured Acidobacteriaceae bacterium, assembly GCA_964249375.1. Classification (GTDB taxonomy): domain Bacteria; phylum Acidobacteriota; class Terriglobia; order Terriglobales; family Acidobacteriaceae; genus Edaphobacter. The sequence goes on along the minus strand of CAXUCK010000088.1, from coordinate 2,047 downwards.
GCCTGTATCGGGTGGTCATTCCTGTGCTCACGCTTACGGCCGTGCTGGCCGCCGGTCTGTTTGCCTTTGACGAGTTTTACCTTCCGGCCGCGAACCGCCGGCAGGAGTCCCTTCGATCGGTGATCAAGGGCAAGCCCGCCCAGACCTTTCTCCGTCCTGATCGCAAGTGGATCTCCGGTCAGACCGGACGCTCCGGCGAGCCAACGCGCATTTTCTTTTATCAATTCTTTGATCCCGAAAAAGATGTTTTCGCCAATCTCACGGTGTTTGAATTCGCGCCGAACTCCTTTGTTTTGAAGCGGCGCTTGTTTGCCAGTTCGGCTCATTGGGACGAACACGTCCACGACTGGATTTTTGAGAATGGTTGGCAGCGTACCTTCGCGGGCGAGGCGGTCGCGATATATCAACCGTTCACGCTTCTCAGCGTGCCCGAGATCCGCGAGGAGCCGGCCTACTTCAAGAAGGAAGACCGACCTTCCCAGGAGATGAGCTACCACGAGCTCTCGCACTACATCACGGACCTTAACCAGTCCGGCTTCGACACCATGCGGCTGCGTGTGCAGTTGAACCGCAAGCTGGCCTACCCCCTAATCACTCTCGTCATGGCCCTCCTTGCCATTCCTTTCGCGCTTTCCATGGGGAAGCGCGGCGGTCTTGCGGGCATCGCCGCGGCGATCGGCCTCGCCATTGCCTATTGGGTGGTCGCCGGCGCGTTCGAAGCCATGGGCAACGTCAATACCCTGCCAGCAGCCCTGGCAGCCTGGAGCCCCGACGTGCTTTTTGGGTTAGCCGGAAGCTATCTCCTGCTCCGAACACCGACCTAGGCCGGCAGCAGACTGCCACGTCCGGACTATCCGACTTCCGCCAGGGCATCCCCGTCCGTTCCCTTCCAATCCGGCTCGGCCTGACGTTCCCGCCAGGACGCCCAGGCTACGCTGAGCCACGACATCAGAAACATCAGCCCGCCGAAAAGCATCAGCAGAACTGGGTCCTTCACTCCTGCCGAGCCCCCTGAAGAGGACCTGCCCTGATCCGCCATTCCGGATCCTTGCTGGGAGGCGAGGCTCTGCCGGTCTCCCCTGGTTGTGGCCAGAGACCGGTGCAGCGCGGACGTTTGTCCGTCCTGTTTTCGCCAGGTCCCATCCGCTACGCCAGGCTTTGCTTGCGTGTTTCCCCAACCTAAACCCGACAGAATCAATACAAGGACAACAATGTACTTCAAGGCACTTCCTCCGCGAACACTCACGACCCGCGTGATCAGATCGATCGTTGCATGCCGTCGCGCTTGAATCAATCCTTAGCTGCACGAAAAGGCCTGGAGCATTCCCAAAGTGGAACTCGCGTCCCAAATCGATCCAATCCCAGCGTGGAAATCACCACTCCTTTGCTCTGAAACCGGCTCTTTCGCGCTTATGCCCGTACACTAAGATCACGATGACGTTCCCGAGCTCCGCACTTGCTCTCTGCCTCGCCACCTGCGTCGCGCTTTCGCTTCCCGCTCAGACCGCAACAACTTCTCGTCACACCGGCGCCGCGACGACCCATCACACGTCCACTGCCGGCGTCTCCAATCCGGCCGACCACCCGCCCGGCGTTCCGCCCGTCCGGGGTCTTCCCAAACCGCTCTACGCTCTGCGCTACATCGACGTGAGTGTCGGCACCGGGGCGCTTGCCGAGCAGCGAAAGTTTTACACCGTGCGCTACACCGGATGGACGACGGACGGCAAGAAGTTCGACTCCTCCGATGACCACCCTGGCAAGGAGCCCCTCACCTTCGCCTACGGCGCGCACCGCGTCATCCCCGGCTGGGACACCGGCTTTCAGGGTATGCACGTCGGGGGCAAGCGCCGCCTGTTTGTTCCCTACCAGCTCGCGTACGGAGAAGTGGGCCACCCGCCCCAGATCCCGGCGAAGGCTGACCTGATTTTTGACGTGGAGCTTGTCGCGCAATCCGACACACCGCCGGCTCCGCCCGCGCCGCCTGCCGCCAACCCGGCAACGCCCGCGCCGTCTTCGCCGACATCGCCCCAACCGGGCGCCCCGCCCC
>CAXUCK010000087.1:8235-9301 GCA_964249375.1 uncultured Acidobacteriaceae bacterium | reverse complement strand
TGCCAGGATTTCGAGCACGACCGCCGCGCCGGGCTGAGGAGTGTTCCGCAGGCATTTGGTCTTCGGGGTGCGTTCTGGATGGCGCGGGGGATGCACCTGGGCATGATTGCGATGCTGCTGTGGCTGGTTCACCTGTTTGCGCTGGGATGGTTGGCCGAAACCGGTGTGGCAGTCGTGGCGCTGCTGTTGTTGTATGAGCACACGCTGGTGTCGCCGACGGATCTTCGCCGGATGAATGCGGCGTTTTTCACGCTGAACGGGGTGATCTCGGTGCTGTTCTTCGGCTTTGTGGCGGGCGCAGTTTTGTCGAGAGCATGAGAAAGACCCGCGCAATGGCGGGTCTCTCTGTGGAACTGGAACTCAACCGGGTGAATGGGCTAGACGTTGTGGTCTTTCCGGAACTCGTTGATCTTGCCCTTGATTGAGTCTTTGAGGTTCTCTGCAGTGCTGCTGGCCGACTCTCGCGCGTTGTGGGCGCTTGTGTCTGCCTGCTGACGGCTTGCGTCCGCGCTTGCGTTTGCGTTGGCCTTGGCATCGCTGTGTACGTCGCTGGCGGTGTCCTTGACGTCCCCCCATGCTTCCTTCACGTTGCCCTTTACCTGATCGGCAGCGCCCTGGTTGGCGAGACTCTGATTCCCTGTGGCTTCGCCGATGCCCTGCTTGACCTTGCCGACGACCTGATCGAATTTTCCTGATGCATTGCTTTCGTTCATGAGAGACTCCGCTGTTGCCGTGCTGCGGTAGACGTTGCGGTAGGGAGGTTTCTAGAGTGCTCTTCGTCCAGAAAGAAGGTTGAAGATGAGTACGATAATTGCCAGGACCAGCAGGATGTGAATCCAGCCGCCGAGGGTATAGCTGCTGACTAGGCCCACGATCCAGAGTACAAAGAGGATGATGGTGATGGTCCAAAGCATGGTCGTTCTCCTGGGAAGAGTTCCTACTCGAGGAAGCTCCAAAGTCGATGCCCATTTGGGCTTCTCGTGGTAAGTTGCCGGGGCTGGGGGCGAGGTTGCCAGTCATGAAAATTTCCGGGGGTGCATGATCACGCCAGCAAAGCTTGCGATTC
>CAXUCK010000087.1:5701-8225 GCA_964249375.1 uncultured Acidobacteriaceae bacterium | reverse complement strand
ATTCAAGGGGAACTGGGGTCGAATAGCCATATGGCGGCTTCTGCGATGTTGCCGGAGGCGGAGATCGAGCCGTGCCGCACCTCGGCAGACGTGGTGGACCGGGTGGTTTCTGGGGGAGTGGACGGGGCGGTGCTGCCGTTTGAGAACAGTCTCCATGGCTCGGTCGCTGAGCATAATGATCTTCTGCTGCGCAATCCGCTGCGGCTTCTGCGGGAGAGTCTGCTGCGGATCCGGCATAACGTGATTGCGGCTCCGGGGGTAACTCTCGCGGAGATCCGGAGCGTTTTGTCGCATCCGGTCGCGCTGTCGCAGTGCCGGGGCTGGCTGGCGGCGCATTCCGAGGTACAGGCAGTGCCCTTTTACGACACGGCGGGCGCTGTGAAGCACGTGCTGCGGACCGGATCGCAGACGGAGGCTGCGGTTGCGCCGGAGCTGGCGGCGCCGATTTACGGGGGCGAGATCCTCGTACGGGGAATCGAGGATAGTTCGGAAAACCTGACCCGGTTTCACCTGGTTGCTCGCGAGGATGGCTGCTTGTGGGACGCGGAGGCGGAAGCACAGGTCCCGGACAAACTCAGCCTGGCGTTTGCGATCGACCACCGGCCGGGGACGTTGGTGCGGGCACTTGGAAGTCTGGCCGAAGCGGGGGTGAACCTGTCCAAGATCGAGTCACGACCGGTTCCAGGCAGTCCGTGGCAGTACGTGTTCCATGTGGATCTGCGGTTTACGAGCGGGGACCAGGCGGACGAAGCTCTGGCGCGGCTGCGGCCGGAGACCCGGATGATGAAGGAGTTGGGGCGGTACCGCGCGGCGGAGTCAGCGGCCGGGGAAGAAGGCGGTTTGCCCGAGGATTCCCGAAACGGAACGCTGTGGGGAGCAAAAGAGGTGGGAGGTTGAAGTCTGCGACCGATTCCGGAGCTTGAGCATCTATTATGCAGATAGTTGATAGAAGGACACTCAACATGGCAAATGATTTTGTGAGCGTGATTAAGCCCACCGCCGCTCGGGTGGGTACAGGTGAAAACGAGGGTGGCGGCCGGAAAGTGGTTCCGGTGCTGCCGGTGCGGGACACGGTGTTATTTCCCCATGCGGTGCTTCCCCTGACGGTGGGGCGCGAAAGCTCCATTCAGCTGATCCAGTCTTTGGGAGAGGATAAGAAGATTCTCGTTGTAGCGCAGCGTGATGCGCGGCAGGATGCCCCGCAGGGGGCGGACCTCCATGCGGTTGGGACGCTGGCGACCGTGCACAAAGTCGTGAAGATGCCGAACCAGAGCTTGTTTGTCTTCACGGAAGGCAACGAGCGGGTGCACCTGGGCGAGTTCACCCAGCTGACGCCGTTCTTGGTGGCGGAAGCAGAGCCGATTGAGGAGGTTGCGCCAGAGACCTCAGCGGAGTTGGAGGCATTGCAGCGGAACATCACGAGCCAGTTTCAGCAGATTGTGGCGGCGTCGCCGACGTTGTCGGACGACCTCCAGACAATCGCGATCAATATTGAAGAACCTGGGCGGCTGGCGGACTTTATTGCGGCGAACCTGCCGTTTTTGACCACCGCCGAGAAGCAGGAGCTGCTTGAGACGTCGAGTATTTCCGGCCGCTTGGAGCGACTGAACAAGCACCTGGCGAAGGAACTGGACGTTCAGGCTCTGCGGAACAAGATCCAGAGCGAGGTGCAGGACTCGGTACAGCAATCGCAGCGCGACTACTACCTGCGTGAGCAGATGAAGGCGATCCAGAAGGAACTGGGCGACCAGGACGATACGCAGAAAGACATCGCCGAGCTGCGGGAGAAGATTGAAAACGCGGGCATGCCGGAGGACGTGAAAAAAGACGCCTTGAAGGAGCTTGGCCGGCTGAACCGGATGAATGCGATGGCGGCGGACTACAGCCTGACGCGGAATTACGTGGAGTGGCTGGCAGTGCTGCCATGGTCGAAGGGAACTGCCGGCGAGGTCGACATTCTGAAGGCGGAAGAGATCCTGAATGAGGATCACTACGGCTTGAAGAAGGTGAAGGACCGTATTCTGGACTACCTGAGCGTGCGCCGGCTGAAGCCGGACATGAAGGGACCGATCCTGTGCTTCGTCGGGCCGCCGGGCGTGGGAAAGACCTCGCTTGGTCGGTCGATCGCGAAGGCGCTGGGACGGAAGTTCAGCAGGATTTCGCTGGGCGGGATGCATGACGAGGCGGAGATCCGCGGACATCGACGGACGTATATCGGGGCGATGCCAGGGCAGATTATTCAGCACCTGAAGCGCGTCGAAACGAACGATCCGGTCTTTATGCTGGACGAGATTGACAAGCTGGGACGGGATTTTCGCGGCGATCCGGCGAGTGCGCTACTGGAGACGCTGGATCCGGAGCAGAACAATACGTTCCGGGATAACTATCTCGATCAGCCGTTTGATTTGAGCAAGGTGCTGTTTATCTGCACGGCGAACCAGCTGGACCCGATACCGGCGCCACTGCTCGATCGTATGGAAATTATTGAGCTGACCGGCTACACCGAAGAGGAGAAGGTCGCGAT
>CAXUCK010000087.1:0-5601 GCA_964249375.1 uncultured Acidobacteriaceae bacterium | reverse complement strand
CTGGGCGGCATCAAGGTTCGCGTGGACACGGAGCTGGCCGAGCGCACGAAGCGCGCCGGGGTGGCTGTGGGTCTGGCGTGGACGCCGGCCGGCGGAGATGTGCTGTTTATCGAGGCGAACCGGATGAAGGGCAAGGGCGGCTTCACCATCACGGGTCAGATTGGCGATGTGATGAAGGAGTCGATGCAGGCTGCGCTGACGTGGGTGCGGTCGAACGCGCTGGCGCTGGGTCTGGATGAGGATCTGTTGAAGGACACCGATATCCACATTCACGTGCCTGCCGGGGCGATTCCGAAGGATGGGCCGAGTGCGGGCGTGACGATGGCGACGGCGTTGGTGAGCCTCTTGACCGATAAGCCGGTGCATCCGCTGACGGCGATGACGGGAGAGATTACGTTGAGCGGCAATGTCTTGCCGGTTGGCGGGATCAAGGAGAAGTTCCTGGCGGCCAAGCGGGCCGGGGTGCGCGACGTGATCCTGCCGCACGAGGTGAGGACGAACGTGGAGGAGGATCTGACGCCGGACCAGGTTGAAGGCGTGCGGATCCACTACGCGACGCGTATCGAGGATGTGCTGGCCGTGGCGCTGCCGCACACCCGGCGGGAGGCGGCGCAGGACGAGGCCATCCGCGAAGAGGTGTTGCAGGCCACGGCGTAAAGGGAACGCAGTTCAAGGGCGGCTCGGCTTGTGCCGGGTCGCCCTTCTTCTTTGGGTATAGGTGATGTCGACTGAAACACGGGGTTCTTTTCTGCGGTCGCTACATCTCCGCGGGATCTACGGCGCGTCACACTGGCCGGGGAGAGAAGATGATGGCGTCTGCAAAGAAGGTGGGTACGAAGAAGGCTTCGGCGAAGGATGCGACCGAGAAGGACAGTGTGGAGAAGCCGCCGAGCCGGAGGTCGGTGTCGCTGCCGACGAGTGGGCAGGATCCGAAGGGTGGGCTTACGGCGGAAGGGCGCCGGGTTTACAACCAGGCGACGGGCGGCAATCTGAAACCGGGTGTGCGGGGAGAAGCGGATACGCCAGAAAAGATGCTGCGGAAGGGGTCGGTTTTGCGGCGGCACTTTGCTAACCCGCCGGGGCCAGTGGTGGACGACAAGGGGCAGCCGACGCGGCAGGCCCTTGAAGCTGCGGCGTGGGGGGAGCCGGTGCCGAAGTCTGAGGCGGATGAAAAGAAGCTGGCAGAGAAGGGCACGGAGTTGCTGGAGAAATACCATGCTGCGAAGGGTGAGGTGAGAGGGGCGGCTGGCAAGTGGAAGGCCCATCCGGCGGCGAAAGGGACTGGAACGAAGCAGGCTGCGGGAGCGACCGGAACCAAGGGCGCGAAGAAGGCCGCGAGCGGCGGCGCGGAAAAAGCGAGGGCAAAGAAGTCGAGCTAAGCGGTGCGGTGAGCGCGTTGGTCTGGGCGGCTGGGGAATGTTTGCATGCCGCCGCATGCCGCCGAGGAGGACGAGGGGCGCGGGTATGCTTACGGGATGCGGATACGGGTGGTTTGCTTTGGGGTGCTGCGGGAGTTGGTTGGCGTCCAGCAGCGTGAGGTGGAGGTCGGGCCGGGGGCCACGGTGGGTGAGTTGCTAGACGTTTGCAGGGCCGAGACGTCTAAGCAGAGCGAGGTCTGGACGAGCTTGGCGGTTGCGGTGAATCAGGAGTATGCGAGCCGGTCTGCGGTGCTGGCCGAGGGTGACGAGGTGGCGCTGCTGCCGCCGGTGAGCGGTGGCCGGTGAGGGTCGAGATTGTTCAGGGTGTGATTGCGACGGACGAGATCCTGGCGGAGATCAAGGCCGGTGCGGACGGCGCGGTGTGCGTGTTTGATGGGATTGTGCGGGACAACACGCGCGGGCGACGGACGCTGTATCTGGACTACGAGGCGTATGAGGAGATGGCGCTGAAGCAGATGCAGGGGTTGCGGTCGGAGGCGATTGAGCGGTTCGGGGTGCGCGATGTGGCGCTGGTGCAGCGGCTGGGATGAAGCGAGATTGGCGAGACGAGTGTGTTGATCGCGGTTGCGTCGGCGCACCGTGGAGCGGCGTTTGAAGCTTGCCGGTGGGTGATCGACACGCTGAAGAGGACGGTGCCGATCTGGAAGAAGGAGCAGTTTTCTGACGGCGCGGTGTGGGCGGATGGGGAGCCGTTTCCAGAGGAGATCGTGAGCGGAGGGGCTGGGCCGCGACGATGAACTGGGTTGGACTCGTGCTGGCGGCCGGGGTGCTGGCGCAGGCGCAGATTGAGCGGCGGCCGGCTCCGCAGGGGGATGTGTCGACCATCCGGGTAGAGTCGCGGCTGGTGAACGTCGCGGTGAATGTGGCGGATGCGACGGGAGCTCCGATCGGTGGTTTGGGGCGGGAGGATTTCCGGATCAGTGAGGATGGCAAAGCGCAGAAGCTTGCTTTTTTTGAGCGGGAAAGTTCAACGCCCTTGTCGATTGTGCTGGCGATCGACGCGAGTGAGAGCGTGCTGCGGAACGAGGCGCTGGAGAAGAAGGCGGCGAAGCAATTTGTGAAGACGCTGATCCGATCGCAGGATGAGATTGACCTGATGGACTTTTCGGACACGGTGCGCGAGATCGTCTCGTTTACGAACGATCCGAAGCGGATTGATGGTGGACTGAACCAGCTGGAACGGGGGGATGAGACGGCGCTTTATGACGCGATTTATCTGGCGTCGCAGAGGTTGGGGCAGACACGGAACGATGCGGGCCGACGGCGGGTGCTGGTGCTGATTACGGATGGGACGGACACGAAGAAGAATTCGCACTACTCGATGGCGATCGACGAGGCGCAGCGGGCGGGCGTGATGGTGTATTCGCTGATCATTGTTCCGGTGATGGCGGATGCGGGCCGCAACACGGGCGGGGAGCATGCGCTGATCCAGATGGCGAGCGACACGGGGGGGAAGTACTACTATGTCGGGGATCCGGCGGATCTGCCGGCGGCGCTGGCGCATGTTTCGGACGATCTGCGGACGCAGTATGTGCTGGGGTACTATGCGCCGCAGACGAGCACACCGGATGCTCCGGCGCTGCGGCATATCCGGGTGGAGCTGACGAATGCGACAGCGGCGGCGAAAAACAGCCTTCGGTACCGGACGGCGTATTTCGGCGATTCCCGCTAGCGGTAGTCTTAGGCTTGGCGTTGTAGCGCAGGTCGTTGAGGAGAATGTGGTGAGCGAGCGATATGGGTTTGCGGAGGGTGCGGCGGCGATCGCGCGTGAGGCGGGTGGGGTGTTGCGCGAGTTTTACCAGCGTGGCGTCACGGCGGAGTACAAGGGCGATGTGGATTTGGTAACGGAGGCCGACCGGGCGAGCGAAGCGCTGATCCGGGAACGGCTGGCGGCTGCGTTTCCGGAGCACGGGATTTTTGGTGAGGAAGGCACACGCGAGGGTTTGGAGCGCGAGTTCCGGTGGTACGTCGATCCGCTGGATGGGACGACGAACTTCGCGCATGGGTTCCCGGCGTTCTGCGTGGTGCTGGGGTGCGAGCGGCGACCGGCAGGGCTGGCGGCGGATGCGGATGGGGAGATGGTTGCGGGCGTGATCTATGACCCGCTGCGGGATGAGTTGTTTTGGGGGGAGCGTGGTGCGGGTGCGACGTTGAATGGGCGGGCGATCCGGGTTTCAAAAACGAAGCTGCTGCAAGAGTCATTGACGGCGACGGGGTTTCCTTCGCACAAGCGGCACCGGAGTCCGAATGTGCACTTTTACCAGGAGATCACGCTGCGGTCGCACGGTGTCCGTCGAGCGGGGTCGGCGGCGCTGGACCTGGCGTATGTAGCGTGTGGGCGGCTGGATGGTTTCTGGGAGTTCAACCTGAACCCGTGGGATACGTCGGCGGGGGTGCTGCTGGTGGAGGAGGCTGGCGGAAAGGTGTCGCACTTTGATGGATCGCAGTTCACGCTGGACAGCCGCGAGACGCTGGCGACGAATGCATTGATTGAGAGCTAGCTGGTACACATCTAATTATAAATATTTGCGGGTCGGGGGATGGAGCCGATTCCGACACCGGCGGAGTTTGCGGCACGCCGGACGGCGGGTGACGTGAAGTGATTTGCTGCGTTGATCGGAGCGAAGCAGGTTTACCGGTGTGAGGCTCTCTGCTGGTAGAATCGGGGACAAAGATTGAATTTGTTGGGCAGCAAATCTGGAGGAGTGTTCGATGGCGTATGTCATTGCGGAACCATGCATTGGAACGAAGGATTCGGCGTGCGTGGATGCCTGTCCTGTGGACTGCATCCACCCCAAGAAGGATGAGAACGGGTACTCGGACGCGCAGCAGTTGTTTATCGATCCGGTGGAGTGCATTGACTGCGGTGCGTGCGTTCCGGTGTGTCCTGTGTCGGCGATCTATGCGGGTGACGATTTGCCGGAAAAGTGGGCTGATTATCAAGAGAAGAACGCGACGCACTTCGGCCGTTAGCTTCCTCGTTCAGAGTTTTTGTGGCGCGTGGTCCTTTCGAGGGCTGCGCGTTTGCGTTTTGGAGCGTGCGAGGATGTGTGGCTGAGGGGCGGCTGATCCAGCATGTGGACGAGGCGCTGGTGTTGCGGACGTGGCCGTTCCAGGAAGCGGACCTGCTGGTGAGCCTGTTTACGCGGGAGGGGGGGCGCATCAAGGGTGTGGCGCGGCATGCGATGCGGTCGCGACGGCGGTTTGGCGGGGCCTTGGAGCCGATGACGCATGTGCGGGCGCACTGGGCGGAGCGGCCGAAGCAGGAGCTGGTGCGGCTGGATGCGTTTGAGATTGTGTGGTCGCCGATGCGGGAGGCGATTGACTACCAGCGGACGGCGGGTGTGGAACTGGTGGCTGAGGTGCTGGAGGAGGCGCTGCCGGAGCAGGCGGCGGACGATGCCGTGTTTCGGCTTGCGGTTGCGACGTTGGACGAGATGCAGGTGGGCCGGGTGATGCTGCCGGTGACGTACTTCTGCCTGTGGGTGAGCCGGCTGATGGGGTGGATGCCGGAGTTGGGGCACTGTGTGGTGTGTGGGCTGGACCTTCGGGGCGGGACGGTGTGGTACTCGCCGACGAGTGATGGGGTGACGTGCGGGGATGATCGGCGTTCCGGCAGCATGGGGCTTCCGGCGCACGCGGTGGCGACGGCGTGGCGGATGTTTCGAGCACCGCTGCGGGAGCTCGGGGCGGAGCCGTGGCCGGCGGAACGGGTAGGGGAGCTGCGGCGGTTTGCGGTGGCGACGCTGGAGCGGCACCTGGAGCGGCGGCTGCGGAGTGTGGGTGGTTTGTAGGCCGCGCCCATTTTGGAACTCACCCCACAATTTTTGTTATTTGTTCGCCCCAAATGCGTGAAACCGGGTTAGGCTGAGAACCGGCGCATGTAAGCGAAATGCCAGGACTGTTTCAGCCGTTTCGCAATGGCGTCGCGTGCCTTCGGAGAGGGTTGCACCCGTTCTATGATCGCGGCGACGGCTTAGACCGGAGCTCGAGTTTATGCTGGGAAGACCACGGGGAGTGCTGCGAAATTATGGAAATTGAGGCTGAGAGGAAGAATGCGTTGACCTTTCAGGAGTTGCTGTTTCGGTTGCAGCGCTTTTGGGCGGAGCGGGGGTGTGTGCTGCAGCAGCCGTATGACGTGGAGGTGGGCGCGGGGACGATG
>CAXUCK010000086.1:0-9317 GCA_964249375.1 uncultured Acidobacteriaceae bacterium | reverse complement strand
AACGCGGGTGGAGGCTTTCCGGATTTGGCCGCCGAGTGAAAAATCGGTGCTGCAAATTGGGCGCTTCGACCTGCCTTACAGCCTCCAAGATCAGCGCGGGCGCGAATAAGTTTTCAACGACTGAGGCGAATGCCCGCGAGCACCGTGCGTGGTTGCGCGAGGGTGAGGATCGGTGTGCGGCCGGCATCGATCGAGCGGTCAAACAGGTTGAGAGCTGAGGCGTACACGCCCAAGCGGTGGGGCAGACGGTGCTCCGCGAAGCAGTTGAGGGTGGTGAAGCTGTGGAGCTCGTAGGTGTTGCCGGAGCTGTCGAACTGCCGGCCACCCGAGCGCAGATCGAGCAGAAGCGTGCCCCAACCCCCTCGCGTAAAGCGGGCCTGCGCGGAGGCGATGTTGCGCGGCACCTGGGGAGTCCACGTGCCGACGAGTGAGGGCTGCGGATCGAAGCGCGTGACGGTCGAGATGGCGAGCTGATAGCCGCCAGTGAGCTCGACCCAGGGCGCGGGGTGTAGCTGCCACTCCGCCGTGATGCCGCGGGAACGAAGTTGGCCAAGATTTTCACGCATTTGCGTCAGCGTGGTTGCGGTGGAGGCAATGGTGAGCGCGGCGATGGGCCGGTTGATCTCGGTCCAGAAATAACTCGCGCGCACCGAACCCCAGCGGCGGGAACCGGCGAGCGCACCTGCTTCGAAACCGGTGGCGCGCTCGGAAAGCAGCTCGGGATTGGCAAGCGTGGTCTGCTGCCCCACCTGACCGGTGCGGTACAGCTCGTTCATGGTGGGGCCGCGGAAAGCGCGAAAGACGGAGGCATCGAGCGAGACGCCGCCGGTGAGCTGTTTGGTGAGGCCGAGGCGTGGATCGAAGATCGTCTCATCGATGCCCGGCAGCACTTCCCTCGCGGGCGCGGTGATCTGCTGCGCGTCGAAGGTGTGGAAGCGATCCACGCGGCCTGAGAGCGCGGCGGACCAGCCGTGCCGGAGATCGATGCCGCTGCCCTGCTGCGGCTGGGTATGCCACAGGAGTTCGCCGTAGCCTCCGGTCTGGCGTTGCCGTGCGCTGGTGATCGTCGGCGTTTCAAGGATGCCATTCTGCACCGGCGTTTCGGCGTCGGTGGCACGGGTGTCGGCCAGGTCCGCGCCGGCCACCCAGGAGAGCGTGCGGAGCGATCCGGCCCACTGCGCGGACCCGCCGAACTGGTCGTAAGGGACGCGCTGCAGGCGGGTGAGCGCCTCCGAGGAGCGGCCGGGGGCGATGGAGGAGAAGCTCTGCCGGTAGCCCTGGCGATCCCCGAAAGCGCGCAGCACCAGGCGCCCCTGCTCGGTCGGGGACCAGTCGCCGCCGCCGGCGTAGCTCCAGATCCGCGTGGCATTGGTCTGGTCCGGCGTGCCGTTGGCGCGGGCTTCGTTCAACAGGTTGCCACGCAGAAACGCGTCGGCGGAGACGCCGATCTCGCGGCGCAGCTCGACACGGCCGCTTTGCGAGTGAACGTCCGATGCCGTATCGACCGCGCCGCGCAGTGCCGGTGCGACCAGGATGTAGCCAGCGGAATGAACCACGCTGGTTGCAGCAAGGGTGCGCCACCGACCGGCAGCCAGCGATCCGAGGCCGTTGAGCGAAGACGTGGATTGCGATCCACCTGCCAGGTCGAGCGACCCGGAGGTGCCCTCGGCCGTTACGGGCGCGACCTCGACGACACCGCCGATGGCGCTCGATCCGTAGAGGTCGGAGGCTCCGCCGCGGGCCACCGTGATGCTGTCGATGGCGAGCTCGGGAATCTGATTCCAGTGGACCCACCCGCCAAACGCGTCGGTGAGCGGGACGGCGTCCGACAGCACCAGTGTGCGGCTGGCGGCGGTCGACCCCAGGCCGCGCAGCGAGGTGCCCTGCGTGGTCGGGTTGGCCACAAGCGAACTGGTGCGGCGAAAGAGCTGGAAGCCGGGGACCTGGCGCAGCCGGTCGTCGAGCGTAACACCCGGCGAGGTCAGCAGCTGCTCAGACGAGATCCGCAGGACGCTGGCCGCGGCGGCGTCCGTCTCGAGCGGCAGCCGCGCATCGGTGACGGTGACCTGCTGAGCAATGGCTGCGGGCCGGAGAACAACGGTGGCGTTTGCGGCAGCCGGGTCCACGGTCTGCCGGGCTTCCGCAAACCCGGGGTGTCGAACGACGACCTGACCGGAAGAGGGCGGGGGAAGGCGGACACAGCCGGTCGCATCGGTGAGGACCGGCGCACTGCGGGTTGATGCGGAGAGAGGGTCGAGCACCGCGGCGTCGACCACCGCTGCTCCGGTTTGATCGTGAACGCACAGGCGGACGGTAGCCGGGCCGCCCTGGGCGTGGAGGCCGCGAAACATCGCCGAGAGCAGAACAACCATGAGAACACGGCGAAAGAACGGGGGGGACACAGACCCTATGCTAGTCGCGAAAGCGCTGATCGGCCCCCCAGCTCGGCGCGATACCGCGGATTCGCCCGCGGCAGCGACAGCGTGAAGACGACCGGCCACGATGCCATCGCTGCGATCACGTCTGCAACCCATTGCACCAACCAGACGTCTAGCTACGCATGGGGGCCGTGGCGTCTCCTGCTAAGCGAGGGAGAGAGACCTATGGATGCATCGGACGTATTAGTAGAGCGCCTCATTGCGTGGGGAATCGATACCATCTTCGGCCTGCCGGGGGACGGAATCAACGGTGTGATGGAAGCCCTGCGTAAGCAGCAGGACAAGATCCGTTTCATCCATGTACGGCATGAAGAGTCGGCCGCCTTTATGGCATGCGCGTACGCCAAGTTCACCGGCAAATTGGGTGTGTGCCTGTCGACCTCAGGCCCGGGCGGCATTCATCTGCTCAACGGGCTTTACGACGCAAAAATGGACCAGCAACCTGTTCTCGCGATCACCGGAATGCAGTTTCGCGATGTGACCGGGACCTTCTCCCAGCAGGATGTTGAGCTCGATAAGTTGTTTATGGATGTGGCTGAGTATAACCAGCGCATCATGGACCCGCCACACGTGGAACCAGTGATGGATCTGGCGATCCGGACCGCGATCATGAAGCGGCAGGTTTCGCACGTGACCATTCCGATCGACGTGCAGTTGGCGCCGATGAACAACAAGGATCGATCGGAGCGCAACGTGGCGCACCACACCTCCAGCGTGCCCGCGATCTCCGGCAACTTTCCGCAAAAGTCGGATCTGGAACAGGCGGCGAAGGTGATCAACAACGGCAAGCGCATCGCCATCCTTGCCGGAGCCGGGGCGTTGGACTCAACCGACGAGTTGCTGCAGCTGGCCGAGAAGCTGGGCGCGCCGATTGTGAAGCCGTTGCTGGGCAAGGCATGCGTCCCGGACGATTCCCCTTATACGACCGGCGGCATCGGGCTGCTGGGGACGGAGCCGTCACAGGATGTGCTCGAGAATTGCGACACGCTGATCATGGTGGGTTCCTCGTACCCGTACATCGAGTACATGCCGAAGCCGGGCGATTGCAAGTGCGTGCAGATTGACGCAAACGCGCAGCGCATCGGCCTGCGTTTTCCCACGGAAGTTGGGCTGGTGGGTGATTCCAAACGCACGCTTCAAGAGTTGCTGCCTTTGCTGAAGCGGAACGGTTATCGCAAGTTCCTCGAAACGGCGCAGAAGGACATGAAGACCTGGAACGACCGGATCAAGGGCGAGGGCACCGTGATGTCCATGCCGATGAAACCGCAGGTCGTTGGGTGGGAGCTGGGGAAACGCACCAAGGAGAACGCCATCATCACCTCGGACAGTGGCACCAACACAACGGTGTGGGCGCGTTACATGCCGGCGAAGCGCGGGCAGAAGCACTCCTGCTCGGGCAACCTGGCGACCATGGCCTGCGGGATGCCTTATGCCATTGCGGCGCAGGTTGCGTTTCCGGATCGGCAGGTGATTGCAGTCGTCGGCGACGGCGGCTTCACGATGCTGATGGGCGAGATCATCACGGCCGTTACTTACAAGCTGCCGATCAAGATCGTGATTATCAAGAACAACGAGCTTGGGCAGATCAAGTGGGAACAGATGGTCTTCGACGGCAATCCTGAGTACCAGACCACGCTTCTGCCGATTGACTTCGTCGCGCTGGCGAAGGCTGTGGGCGCCTCGGGCGTGCACATTGAGGATCCGAAAACGGCCGGCCGACAATTCGATGAGGCGCTGGCGATGCCAGGACCGGTGATCATCGAATGCGTGGTCGATCCGCTGACGGCGATGTTGCCGGCGAAGATCAAGCCGAACCAGGCAATCAAGTTTGCGGAGTCTCTGGCGCGCGGCGAACCAAATCGCATCAAGATCGCCCTGACGGCCGCCAAGGATACGGTCCGACAGGTGATCTAAGTGGCAGGTGACCTAAGAAAGAGGGAGGCGGGCGATTCCCCCGCTTCCCTTCCCTGATTCAGGCGCGCAGGTACTGGTCGGCCTGATATTGCTTCGTTTCGTAACAGCCTGATGGAGTTTGCTTGCCCACGCTTCCGGATACCTCGCCCAAGGCCCTCGTCAGACTGCTGCCGGAGCCGCTCAATAAGCCGGCAACGGTGGCGCTCGACCACATCCAGCACGGCACGTTTCAGCGCTCGATGGCGTTGCTGGTGTGTTCGACCTCTGTTGTCAGCGGCCTTGAAGTTGCGTACGAGCATTACCGCGGCAGCTACTCGAATCCGATCATGTATACGCCGGTGATCCTGTCGGCGGTGCTCGCCGGGGCTTCGGGTGCAGGATTCTTCAGCCGGCGGGCTGCCCGGACGGCCATGCGCTGGACGAGCTATGCGACGCTGGTCGATGGCGTGATCGGCTTTGGCATGCACGTTCGGGGCATCGCGCGGAAGCCGGGGGGATGGCGGCTGCCGGTGTTCAACCTGGTGATGGGGCCGCCGGTGTTTGCGCCCCTTTTATTTGGCACCAGCGCCTACCTCGGTGTGATCGCGTCGTATCTGCAGCGCGAGGAGGACCACGGTGTTCGGGGTCGCGTCCTTGAGGCGAGGACCGCATTGCGCAAGCCTGACTTCCGCGACGACATCCGGATCGGCCGATTCCAGAAGCATCTGTGCGTGGTCACGGCGATCGGTACGCTAGCCTCCGGCGGTGAGGCCTGGTACTCGCACTACAAGGACAACTTCAAGTACAAGGTGCAGTGGTCGCCGATCCTGATCACGCCGATCCTGGCGGGCGCTGCCTTGCTTTCGTTGAGGTCCAAGCGCGCCGCCAATACGTTGCTTCCCGCGGCTTCTGCATTGGCGATGCTCAACGGCGTCGTCGGGACCGGGTACCACATCCGCGGCATCCTGCGACGGCCGGGCGGACGAAAAAAGCCGGCGTACAACACACTCTATGGTCCGCCGATCTTTGCGCCGATGCTGTTCGCGGCGTGTGGTCTGCTGGGCATGATGGCGTACCTCATGCGACGGGAGCGCAGCTGACCGATGTCCCTTCCTTCTTCCACTCCGAAGCGAATGCCGGTGACTGAACCTGCGACGGGACGCGAGATCGTGCGCGACCAGCCGGGTTACTACGCGGGCTTTTCCACGCTGCACCAGCAGGCGTTCTGGGATGAGGCCACGCGCAAGGTGGTGCTGCGGCGCATGACCGAGGTATTGCCGATCCGGTTCTTCACGCCTGACGAGGCACGGACGATGGGGACCGTATTTGACCGGATCCTTCCGCAGGAGGATCGGGCGCCGTCGCGGCGTATTCCGCTTCTGCCCGGGATCGATGACCGGCTCTTCCACAACCGCATCGAGGGCTACCGCTACGAGGACATGCCGTCTGACCAGGAGGCGTACCGCATTGCGGCACAGGCCTTTGCGGAGATGGCGCAGACATTGCACGGAAAAGCGTTCGATGAGCTCGAGACGATCGAGCAGGAGATGCTGATCCAGACCGTCCATGCGGAGAAACCCGCGGCAGCGCAGGAGACGTGGAAGCGCCTGAACGTGAAACGCTTCTGGTCGCTGCTGGTGGGCGACTGCTGTGGTGTTTACTACGCGCATCCGTGGGCGTGGGACGAGGTCGGGTTCGGCGGACCGGCGTATCCGCGCGGGTACATGCGGCTTGAAGAGGGGCAGGCGGAGCCGTGGGAGGTCGACGAGCAGCGGTACCTGTGGCATGCGCCGCTCGACACGCTTTCTGACCGGCCGGAGGCCGAAGAGGCGGGTGCGGATGAGCAGAGCAGTTCCGCGCAGGGAGGAACCCATTGAGTCTCCTGAACCGCTCGAAGCCGCTTGGGGGTGCTTTTGGCAAGCCGAAGGATGGTCTTCATTACCTGGGACCCCTGCAGCAGATCCAGCCGCCGCAGCGACGGTTCCGCGACGAGGAAGAGCTGGATTACCTGATCGTCGGCGTCGGTTCGGCGGGTGGTGTGCTGCTGCAGCGCTTGGCGCGTGCGGGCTTTAAGGTGGCGGGGTTTGAGGCGGGGCCGTTCTGGGATACGGAGCGCGACTGGGTGTCGGACGAGGCCGGATCACGCGAGCTCTACTGGAACGAGCTGCGCATCACGGGAGGAAAGGATCCGCTGGCGCTGGGGGCGAACAACTCCGGCAAGGGCGTGGGCGGCGGATCGGTGCATTGGGCCGCATTTACACCGCGGTTCCATCCGTCGGACTTTGAGGTGTATACGCAGGACGGTGTGGGCGCAGACTGGCCGATCACGTATGAGGAGATCGAACCTTACTATCAGCTGCTGGAGCAGGAATTTCCGGTTGCCGGGCCAGCCTGGTATCCGTGGGGCAAGCCGCATGGACATCCGTATGCGCCGCATCCGATGGGCGGTGTTGGCGACACGCTGATCGATGGGTGCACGAAGCTGGGGATCGGTGTCTCGGCGGGCGGACCGGTAGCGATCCTGTCGGCTTCGCGGGGCGATCGGCCGCACTGCATCTACCGCGGGTTCTGCATCCAGGCGTGCAAGGTGGGAGCGAAGGCATCGACGCTGATCACGCATGTTCCGGACGCGCTGGAGCATGGAGCGGAGGTTCGCGACCACTCGATGGTTTCGCGGGTGTCGATGAAGGATGGGCGGGCGAACGGCGTGTTCTACTTCGACCGCGAGGGCAAGGAGCGGTTCCAACGGGCGAAGGCGGTGATCGTGAGCGGATACGCGATCGAGACGCCGCGGCTGCTGCTGAACTCCGCCTGCGCGGGACACGAGAACGGGCTGGGGAACTCGTCGGGCACGCTGGGCAAGTACCTGATGGCGCAGGCGGGAAACGTCATTCTGGGGCGGTTTGAGCAGCCGGTGCGGATGTACAAGGCGCCGCCCGCGCATGCGCTCACGGAGGAGTTCTATGAGACGGACCCGAAGCGGGACTTTGCGCGGGGGTTTGCGGTGCAGACGGTTGGACCGCTGCCGATCGCGTTTGCCAAGCAGATCAGCGTGGCCAAGAACCAGTGGGGCTGGGGACTGCGGCGGTCGATGATGGATTACAACCACTGGTCGGCGCTGGGACTTCTGGGGGAGATTCTGCCGTGGGTGGACAACACCGTCGAGCTGGCGGACGGCAAGGACGGGCGGCCGGACGCGCGGGACCGGTTTGGCCTGCCGGTGGCGAAGGTGACGTTCAACCTGCATGACAACGACAAGAAGCTGATCGAGTTCGGCAAGAACAAGACGATGGAGATTATGCGGGCGGCGGGCGCGACCGAGGTGGTGCAGGAGCAGAGGTATGCGCACCTGGTGGGCGGGGCACGAATGAGCCGGCGACCGCAGGATGGGGTGTGTGACAAGTTCGGGCGGACGTGGGATGTGCCGAACCTGTTTGTGATGGATGGAAGCGTGATGCCGACGCAGGGATCGGCGAATCCGGGGCTGACGATTCAGTCGCTGGCGGCGCGTACGGCGGATTACCTGGTTTCGCAGGGTTCGGCGGTATTTACGTCGGCGGAGCGGGACCTTGCGACGCCTCCGTGCCGGCACTCGCTGTCGCCTCCGGGGACGTTTACCAAGGGGGCTCCGCACCTGCGGTAGGCCCCTCGCCTCCCCCCGCCCCCCCACGGAGGTGTCTCCGGGGCTAAGTTCGCCGGAATGTTGGAGTTGCGACGGGTCTCAACCTCTAAGATATTGATTTCAGTGATCTTAGGTGCAAAATCCGTGGAATCAGTCACTTAGGCGGTTTGGGTTTGCTGAGCCTCCCGGGGCCCTTCCGCAGGTTTTCGTACTTGAGTTAGGTCTAGTTTATCGGATTGAGCCGATCTGTTGCGCCATCCGTAAGCTACTGCATTGGAACCGTTTAGCGAGAGACTAGGATTGACGGCAGGTTGGCTGGATTGGGAGGTGGGACCTCGACGAGGGGCCGGAAACAGAACCGCCCGCCTTGTCGAGGCGGGCGATGCTATGCGGTGGACGGGAACGAGATTAGTCGGTTGCGGCAACGCGCTTGCTGCGATTGAAGTAGCGCTTGACGGTGGCGACGAAATTCTTCGTGCCGACCGGCGCGGCAACGGAGCCGCTGAGGATGTCGGAGTAGTGGACATCCTTGCCGTAGTAGGTGGCGGTGTCGACACCGTTCTGGTTGACGTAGTCGCCGGTGAGATCGATGCCGGCGAAGAGGCCCTTGGAACGCGAGTAGGTGAGGAACTCGGCATTGGCGAGGACGTCGGTGGATGCCTGGGAGTTACGGCCGACCGGGCCGGCGGAAGCGGCGATATCGCCGCCGAGCTTGACTTTGGCGGACAGCATGTCCTGCATGGACTTGTGGTTCATGCCGACGAGGACGAGGTCAGTGGACTGGCCGCCGGCCTGGAGACCGAAGGAGGCGCCGGTGATCTGGATGAAGACGGGGGCGGACCAGCTATCGCCATGACGGCAGGTGGCAAGGCCCTGCCCATACTGACCGCCGATGAGGAAGGCACCCTTCTTGAAACCGGGGACGACGGCGATGCAGCTGGCCTTGGCGGCGATTTCAGAGGGGATACCCTTATCCGGGGTGCGCGCAAGCTCCTTGATGACGGCGGTTGCGGAAGCGATGCGGGCGTCGAGCTTGCCTTTATCGTCGGCGCCGAAGGCGGCCGCGGACGAAAGTGAGAGAGCCATACAGGCGACAGCCAAAGTCTTGTTCATTCGATCTCCTTGAGTGATGCAGAACCTGATCTCCCATGTGCACGCATTTGCTTGCGGGGAAGGTACAAAGACTTGGAACACGAATTGCCTCCCATGGTTGTCCTCCGCGTGTTGTTTGTGTAAGTTCCCGGCGGAGTCTGGCGTGGGGACGGCGCGGAAATGAAGGCAGAGCGCGCGGAACGGCCTTGGTTGCGCGGGGGTAGTGGAGCTGGCCGGGTATGAATATGGGGTATGGGGTATGGGGTGTGGAT
>CAXUCK010000085.1:0-9325 GCA_964249375.1 uncultured Acidobacteriaceae bacterium | reverse complement strand
GCTGGGGCTCGGGAGTCCAGGCGGTGAGGGGGTCGGCGCCGCTGAACGTGGGCTTGTCCGAGGAGGTGCAGGCGCCGTAGCTGGCGTAAGTGATGGGCGCGGCGGCGGTGCCGGAGGAAGCGAAGCGGAGGGTTTCGCGCCAGGTGCTGCCGCAGGCGAACAGGACGGTGTCGCCGGGATGAAGCGCGGTGCGGTTGACGCGGTCGACGGTGGCCCAGGATGTGGCGGGGGCGGTGCCGGGGCTGGCGTCGGATCCGGCGTTGCTGACGTAATAGGTTGCCGCGCGGGAGGACCCGGGCAGGAGAGCAGCCAGGGCAAGCAGGGCGAGGGGGAAGGAGGCGGATCGCATCGGCTACAGAAAGCGTAGAGGATTTTCGGGCGATCCGGTGATTAGCGTGCCGGTTCGGTGCCGCAGGCCTGGTTCACGAAACGGAGCGTGTCGGGTAGGTGGCGCTGCCAGTAGGACCATTCGTGGCCGCCAGGGAACTCGTTGTACATGTGGGCGATGCCCCGCAGCGTGAGGGCCTGATGCAGGATGCGATTGCCGGGAAGGAGTTGGTCTTCTGTGCCGCAGTCGAAGCGTAACGGGGGGAGGCTTGCGCGATTGGTTTCGAGCCAGTGGAGGGGGGAGAGCTCCGCGGCTGATGCGCAGGCGAGGTAGTCGGCGAGGGGATCCGCGACGAACTGCCGCATTTCGCGGATGTCCGTGATGGAAGAGTGGGCAGAAATGGCGCCGAAGCGCCCGGCGTACTTCGCGCCGAGCCGAAGGGCGCCGTATCCGCCCATGGAGAGGCCGGCAATGGCGATGCTGGCGTCCGGCGCCAGGGCTGGCGCGGCGAGCCGGGCGACCGCTGGAACCTCGTCGACGATCCAGCGTTCCACATCTTCGGGGGCCTGCGCTCCCCCGGGCCAGGTGAGGTAGGCTGAGCCGTCGCGGCGGAGGCCGTCGCCGGGCATGGCGATCACCATCGGGGCGATCTCGCCGGCGGCGAGCAATTGCCCCGCGATGCGATGCGCGCCCGCCTTCTGCGACCAGACCCAGTGGCTGCCGTAGACGCCGTGGAGCAGGAGAAGAAGGGTGCCGATGTGCTCGGCCTCGGGCACCCAGAGGGAGACGTCGGCGCGAGTGCCGAGCGCGGGACTGCGAACGGTGGCGACGCGGAGGCCATCGCGCTCGAAGGCGGGGTCGGAGAGTTCGTTGGTGTGGAAGGCGACGGGTTCGATCAAAAGACGAGGACGCCTTTTGCGTTGATGCCGGCGTGCATGTCGGCGAAGGCCTGCTTGAGGTCCGCGAGGGGGTAGCGGCGGGTGACCATGCGGTCGAGCGGGAGTTTGCCGGCGGTGTAGAGGTCGATCAGGAGCGGGAAATCGCGTTGGGGGCGGCAGGCTCCGTAGAGCGTGTTGAGGTAGAGTTTGTCCCACTCGAAGAGCTCCATGTCGATGGGCACGACCTGCTCGATGCCACTGACGCCGACGGCGGTGCCGGCGCTGCGCACCATGGCGAGCGGGGCGGAGCCGAGCTCGGGGACGGCGGTGCACTCGAAGGCGTAATCCGCGCCGCGGCCGTTGCATCGCTGCCGGATCTCTTTCGCGGCGGCGAGCAGACCCTTGTCGGCGCGGTCGGCGAGCAGGGTTTCGGTGGCGCCGAACTGCCGGGCGAGCTCGAGGCGGGCAGGGTTGATGTCGATGGCGATGACGCGGGCGGCCTTGCGGAAGAGCGCGCCGAGCATGACGCTAAGGCCGACGCCGCCGCAGCCCAGAACGACGACGGTGCTGCCCTCCGCGACCTCGGCGGCGTTGACGGCTGAGCCGAAGCCGGTCATGACGGCGCAGCCCATGATGGCGGCGACTTCGTACGGGACCGTCTGGGGCAGGAGGAGGACGGCGGCCTCGGGGACGACCGCGTGCGTGGCCATGGTGCCGAGCGAGAAGGAGGCGTTGAGCGGGCCGGCGGGGTGGTGGAAGCGTATGTCGGGCACGGCGCCGCGGTGCTCGCAGATGTTTTCTTTGCCACGCACACACTGGAAGCAGACGCCGCACGGAATGGCCCAGTTGAGCATGACGCGGTCGCCGGGACGAAAGCGGGTGACGCCCGCGCCGACCTGGAGGACGTCGCCTGCGCCCTCGTGGCCAAGGATGATGCGGCGGGGCCAGCGGAGGGAGTCCCAGTCGGTGTGGCAGACACCGCTGGCCCGGATGGCGACGAGGACCTCGCCGGCGCGCGGCTCGTCCAGGCCGATGGGTTCGATCCGGAAGGTGCCGTCGCCGTTGCCGATGGCCGCCTGAACGCTCAGCATCGCCGGCTACTCCGCGGAGAAATCGCTTGTCGTTCCGTGGTGCTCATGCCGTGGTGCTCATGCAGGGTCGGGTCCCGTGGTCGGTGAGTTGAGAGAGGAGTAGAGGACGGGGTTGAGCGGAGAGTTGAGCGGGTCGCCGGGATGGAGGCCGGGCATCCAGCGTTCCATGTCGGCGACGTGGTTCTTGTTTTTCGGCGGCGTGACGCGGATGGCTTCGTCCATGTAGATCATTGTCATCACTTCGCGCGGCTGGTCGGTGGTGTTGGCGCCGGCGCGGTGAAAGGTCCAGCCGGCGTGGAAGCTGACGTCGCCCAGGTCGTAGTCGCTGTTTTCAAGGGGAAAGGTTTCGAGCGCCTGCTTGAGAGTCATCTCACTTTCATCGCTGATTTCGAGGTCGCGGCCGAGCTGGAGGCGATGGCTCTTTTCGGAAAAGATGAGCGGCCCCATGTTTCGAGGCGTGGTCTGCAGCGGGATCCACGCGGTGACCGTGCGGTCGCTGTCGACAGGCCAGTAGTATTGGTCGGCGTGCCACGGCGTGATGCCGCCGCCGGCCTCTTTGTAGAGGGCCTGGTCGTGGTAGATGCGGACGCCGGTTGCGCCCATCAGCTCCGCCGCGATGCGGGCGAGGCGCTTGCCGAAGACGAACTGCTTCACGTCCGAAGACTCCGTCCAGAGGTTCATGATCTGCAGAAAAGCTTTGCCGTAGGTGTCGCGCTGCTCGATCGGCAGGGCATCGCGGGAAAGCTCGGCGACGCGCTGGTGAATGATGCGGCGGAAGTGCTCGACCAGAGGGGGCGAGAGGACCTGCTTGAGCTTGAGGTAGCCGTTCTCGTGATAGAAGTCGATGTGCTGCGGGGTGAGGGCGAAGGGTGCGTCGAGTTCGCTTTTGAGGGTCTGCTGAGTCAGGGTCGTTTCCATGGTTGCTCCGGGCTTTGCTGAAACGTTTCAGCAGTCAATATCGCGCCGCTTCAGGAAACCTGTCAAGAGAAAGGTTTGCGGCCGCAGGATAATCTGGCATCGTGACCTCCGCCTCGCGAGAATCCGCGCGCCAACCACGACAGCCGGCAACGGAACGGGGGCGATCGACCGGGGCCGGCGACAGGCCGAAAATTCAGGACGTGGCGCTGCACACGGGGGTCTCGCTGGGGACGGTTTCGGCGGTGTTGAACGGCAACGGTCGCGTGAGTGCGGCGACGCGGGAGCGGGTGCAACAGGCAATCGAGCAGCTGGGGTACCGGCCTGATTTGTACGCCAGCAACCTGGCGCGGCGCCAGACGCAGGTGATGGGCGTCGTTGTGTCGAATCTGCAGAACCCGTTCTTTGCAGAGACGGCGCAGGCGATGGAGGAGGAGGCGGCGCGCCATGGGTATCAGATCTCGCTAACTGCCACGAATTTTTCGCCAGAACAGCATCTTGCCGCGGTGACACAGCTGCTGGGAGCGCGGGTTGCGGGTCTGGCGGTGATGACGTCCGAGCACGATGAGCGGAGTCGAACGCTGATTGTGGACCATGGCCTTCCTGCCGTGTTTCTGGACACGGGCAGGCCGGGGGAGACGACCTCGGTGATTCGCGTGGATGCGCGTGGCGGGATGAAGGCGGCGGTGGAACACCTGCTCGCGCTGGGGCACCGCGACCTGCTGTTTGTGCGCAACTCGCAAACGGCGAGCGGGCCGGCGCTTCTGTCGCACAGTCTGCGCGACCAGGGGTTTGCGGCCGCAGTGCGGGCGTGCACCGTGGAGGGGCTGAAAACGACGGTGGTGGATGTGCATGGACCAGGGGCCGACGCCGGCGAAGAGGCGATCCGGTCGGTTTTCGGCAAGGTACGGTTTACGGCCGTGCTGGCGGTGACCGACATGGTGGCCATGGGCGTGTACCGCGGGTTGCAGTCGCGCAAGGTGCGGATTCCCGAGGACGTTTCGGTGGTGGGGTTTGACAACACGTACTTCAGCCGGTTTCTGAATCCGCCGCTGACGACGGTGGACGTTCCGCGGCTGGAGCTCAGCCGGCTGGCGATAGCTGCTTTGCTGCAGGCGGGACCGTGCAAGCGTCATTGGCTGCGGACGGCGCTGGTGGTTCGTGATTCGACCGCAGCGCCTGGCCGAAGCGGAGGCGACGGAGGATAATCGGCCTCCATTTCGGCAGGTTTGGGGACTCCCCTCCAGCGCGGGAAAATGGCTGCTCGTTACCTGCAAGTTGCTGCAGGGTCGAAGGGTTCGATGCTGATTTTGGCTTCGTTTTAATGCAACGTTTTGGCGAGCTGATTGCACTATAGGGTCACACGGGCCAAAACTTCATAGAAACAGTAGGAGGCTGCATGAAATCGAGCTTTAAGTATTTGTTTGTCTTGGCCATAATGGTCCTTTGCTCCCATGGCGAGGCCCTGGCTGCCATTTGCCCAACCACCACTAACACCAACACCGACTGCGGCTACATTCTGACGATCGGAGCTGGAGACGTTGTGACGGGGGCAGCCGTCCCTGGAGCCAACCCCTACGACGGCAACGACGACGCCCTGGTTGGCGTTGTCAACAACTCGGGATCGGTCTTCAGTGGGCCCATTCACCTGGTCGGTTCCGGCAATGGCGGGGGCATCTTCGGCTTCGACGGAGACGGCATCTGCACGTTTACGTCGGCGAGCTATTGCAGCACCGCGGCGACCGGCTACGAAGGCCCGGATAATACGTTTGCCAACTACACGGCCGATGACACCATGGGCGATGTGGTGTTCAGCAATCTTGCGGCCGGGGCGACCTCGTACTTCTCGCTCGAGGGCGCTCCTTCAAGCCTGATGATCACGCCTCCGAATCCGACGCCGACGCCCGAACCGGGTTCTATTTTTCTGCTCGGGACCGGAGTCCTCGGTGTCGCCGCACGTCTCCGCAGCCGGCTGCGCACCCACTAACCTCAAAGCACCGCGAACCTGGGGCGAAGCCGATGCGGCTTCGCCCCAACTGCTTCCGGGTCATGCTTCGACGCGCGGGTGATGGGCGGTTTGCGCCTTTGTTCCGTGAACATAAGAGCATGGATGTTGATGGTTCTTTCTGCGGCCCGCGGAAATGCCGATGGCGCGGGCAGAGCTTACGCCGCCAGCGCAGCCTACAATGGAGTCTGGGGCCACCATGAAAAAGGTTCGTTACACCAAGTTCACCGGCGATCTCGCCTCCTCCTTCGGACTGGAGGACCTGATGCAGGCTCTCTCTGATTTTTTGCTGGATTCCGGGTTTCAGGATCCCATGTCGCGCTTCCAGGAGTTTGACGGCGAACAGACGATGGAGAACCTGCGCGAGGCGATCAAACAGGCTCTGGATTCGGGCGAGTTGTTCGACGAGGAAGCGCAGGAGAAGTATGAGTCGCTTTCCGCGGACCAGGTCGAAGAGCTGATCGATCAGATCATCCAGAAGATGCAGGAGCAGAACTTCATCAACGCCGAACAGCCGCAGCCGGGTCAGGGCGAAAACGGCGAGGGTGAAACGAATGCGCGCTTCGAGGTGACGGACAAAGGCATGGATTTCCTGGGATACAAGGCCCTGCGCGAGCTGCTGGGGCCGCTCGGCCGGTCGAACATGGGGCGGCATGACACCCGCCATGAGGCTTCGGGCGTTGAGACGAATGGATCTTCCAAGCAGTACGAGTTCGGCGACACGCTGAACCTGGATATCGCCGCGACGCTGAACTCGGTGTTTGCCCGCGAAGGCTTCAACGCGTCCACCGACCCCGAGCACCCCGGTACGCTGAACATCGAGTACTCCGACCTGCAGGTGCACCAGGCTGACTTCCAGTCATCCTGTGCGACGGTCGTGCTGCTTGATTGCTCGCACTCGATGATTCTTTATGGCGAAGACCGCTTTACCCCGGCGAAGCGCGTGGCAATGGCGCTCTCGCACCTGATCCGTACCCAGTTTCCTGGCGACACGCTTTCGCTCGTTCTGTTCCACGACTCGGCTGAAGAGATCCCCATCGGCCAGCTTCCCCGCGTGAAGGTGGGGCCATACCACACCAATACCCGCGAAGGGCTCCGGGTTGCGCAGCGGATTCTCTCCCGTCAGACCAAGGACATGAAGCAGATTGTGATGATCACGGACGGCAAGCCTTCGGCGCTGACGCTTCCGGATGGCCGCATTTACAAGAACGCGTTTGGCCTCGACCCGCTGGTGATTTCCGAGACGCTGGAAGAGGTCGCGCGATGCAAGCGGTCGAACATCATGATTAATACTTTTATGCTGGCGGAGGACTTCGCCCTGATGCAGTTTGTGCAGAAGGTGAGCGCGATGTGCCGGGGCAAGGCGTACTTTACGAGCCCTGAACGGCTTGGGAACTACCTGTTGATGGACTTTATGAACCGGCGGATGAAGACGGTGCACTAGCGGTATTGCACAAACAGCAAAGGCGGCTCCGGAATACTCTGAGCCGCCTTTGCTGTTGCGGGTTACTGCTTGATGCGGTAGACCCGCAGGTAATCGAAGTTCATGGTGAACCCCGCTGCATTCAGAGCTGAGATGCCGATCTGTGCGCTTGGCCCTAGTTGATGTTGCCAGGTTGTTCCGCGCGTCCAGTTGTAGCCGTCGTTGCTGGTGTAAGCCGTGTACAGCTCGCCGGCATCGCCGTTTGCGTGCTTTGCGATGCGCAGCCAGGTGGTCTGGCCCGGTGTTCCGATGAACGCGCTTCCGTAGGTGGGGTAGTTTGCCGGAACCGGATTCGCCTGCTTGCCGAACTCTGTCTGGCGGGTCTCGAAATTTGGGTAGACGTCGAGCTTGATGCTGTTGCCGTCGTCGCCGTAGATGAACAGGGCGCCCTGCGCGTAGTTGTAGCAGCAGCTGCCGTCGAACGGAAAGCCTACCGTCAGTTTGGTCTCAACCAGCCAATCGCCGGTGACGGGAACGGGCTCGCCGAGAATCGAGGTCATGGCCGGATTGCTGTTCTCGTCCGGGCCCTGCGTCACCACCTGGTAGGCGCTTCCTGTGAGTGTGTACGCGTTGTTTGCCTGCGGGTGAATAAAGTGCCACTGCCTGGAAAGGGTGGGCGCATTGAACTCATCGGACAGCGCGGGGATGAGCTCGCCCGGCTCGTCATTCTGTTTTGGCTCGTTGAAGCGGAGGCTCATCTGCCAGGGCTGCGCCACGGGCGCGGAAATGGTTTTATCGGACGCCCAGTGGCCGTTGCGCACCGTGGGCCAGCCATTGACCCAATCGAGCGCATCGACGAGGGCGGGCCGACGGGTGAAGCCCGGGTAGCCGTCGAAGTAGGGGGAGGCATTGTCGATGGCGTGGTAGAGCATGTAATCCTGCCCCGAATCGTCGGTGAAGACCACATTGCCACCGGGCCCGATCCAGCGGTTTCCGTTGGCTGCAATGGCTTTTGTGCCGCCGGCGGCCGATGCGGTGAGGGACACGCCGTCCTTATCCACGAAGGGACCGAGCGGTGTGCGTGCCCGGCCAACGTCTACGGAGTATCCGGAGAGCGGGCCGTTGCAGCAGTTGGTGGAGGAGACAAACAGGTAGAAGTAGCCGTCGTGCTGAAAGAACGCGCCGCCTTCATAGAGGTTATCGGTCGCGATCTGGACCTCGCTCGCCTTGTCCGCCGTGAAGCCGTCCGCGGAGAGCTTCTGGATGCTGATTCCGCCAAAGAAGCTGCCGAAGGAAATGTAGCGCTGCCCTGAATTGTCAGTGACTACGTCGGGATCGATCACCGCGCGATGGGAGTTCGCGCAGCACGGAGCTGCCTCGGTTGGGACGACTGGCCTGCCCAGGTCTTTCCACGGCCCACCGGGGTGCGCGCTGGTCGCCACGCCGATTTCCGAACCGCCTGCCGAGGTTGCCGGAGCGACGTAATAGAGGTGCCAGATGCCGTTGAAGTACTTCACGGCCGGGGCCCAGAGGTTGGTCTCGACGCCGATCCACGCCGGGTCAGCGGGGAAGGCGTCCCCGTTGTAGGTCCAGTGGATCAGGTCGATCGACTTCCAGATGGCGATGTAGTGGTTGCGCAGATTGCCGTTCGCGTCCTTGTCGTTCGAGTTGAGCGGATCGCCGGTGCAATACAGGTACCAGCTGTCGACGCCGTCCAGCCGTTCCTTCGCGATCGCCGGATCTGGACAGCTGACGCCGGGGCCTGTTACCGGGTCGATCAAGGTAAGCGGATTGCGAAACTGCGGAGACAGGGGAAGTCTTCCTTTTGCTGCGGCGGCAGCGCTGATCGTCTGAGATCCGCCAACACCCGCGACCAGTCCCAGCACCAGCGCAATGCCTACGATGAGTCCCGGCCACCCCAGGGAACGCTCACTGCGACTCAACAATTGCATGAGAAAACTCTCCGAAACTCCGCCAGCCAATGTAAGCCGTTACAGCAACCTTTGGCAACTTACCTCGTACCGTTCCAGGTTCGTACGGTGTGCGGTCTTCTCCTCATGCCGCCAACTGTATTTCCGAGGTTCCCGCATGGGCAAACAGAACGAGCAGAACCAGCCGAACCACCCCGCGGGTTTGCGCACGGGTGTGTGCTATACCGACATCATGCCCCGCAATCTGCTCCGCACGGCTGCTCTCAGCGGCACCTTTGCTCTTTTCGCGTCTGCAGCGGTTTCCGCGCAGCAGACGCAGACCCTTCTTGCGACGCCGAAGACGGTTGCCTGGGGCTTTTACTCGGCCAGGGCCACGCCGGCGCTTACCGTGCATTCTGGCGATACGGTGACCATCCAGACCCTCTCCACCTGCGGGCCACCCGAGCACCTCGAAGAGATCGGCATCCGGCCTGCCGACATTCCCGAGTATGTGCGCGACATTTACAAGGAAGTTCCGGCGAGCGACAGGGGTCCAGGGGGGCACATTCTGACTGGCCCGGTTGCGATTGCCGAAGCCGAGCCGGGCGACGTGCTTGAGGTGCGGATCCAGAAGATCGCGATCGATGTGCCCTGGTCGTGCAATGGCTTTGGCGCCGGCCGCGGCTTTCTGCCGAACGACTTTCCCTACTCCCGATCGGTGATGATCCCGCTCGATCGCGAACACATGACGGCCAGTTTTGCCGCGGGCGTGACG
>CAXUCK010000084.1:7032-9424 GCA_964249375.1 uncultured Acidobacteriaceae bacterium | reverse complement strand
CGCTCAACCCCGGCGTCTCCACCCCCGCCGCCTCCAGCGGCCACGGAATCCCGATCTGCGGGTCATTCCACAGCACCGTCCGCTCCGAAGCCGGATCGTAAAAGTCCGTCACCTTGTACAGCACCTCGGCCGTCTCCGACATCACCAGAAACCCATGCGCATGCCCCTCCGGAATCCAGAGCATCTCCAGCTCCCCGGCCGCTGAGATCGGCTGCAGCGGAAACGCCGCCCACCGCCCGAACTCCGGAGACCCGCGCCGCACATCCACCACCACGTCCCAGATCTCGCCCCGCAGCACCCGCACCAGCTTCCCCTGCGGCTTTGCCAGCTGAAAGTGCAGACCGCGCAGTATGCCGCGCCGGGAAATCGACTGATTGTCCTGAACAAACCGCCCCGACAGCCCCGCCCGAAGCATCGCACCTTCGTTGAAGAACTCCGCAAACCACCCGCGGTCGTCCCCAAATCGCTTTACTTTCAACAGCTTCACGTCCCGCAGCGGTGTCTCACGAATCTGCATCGCATCAGTCTAACCCGGGGAGGTGCATGGGGAGTGTGTTCGGGGTGTCCTCCCCCGGCCGCCACGCTTTCCGCTTGGGTTTGCCGACGAAAACCGGTATCCTCACCCCAGGATGGATCGCTCCAGCTCGACCACTGCACCGCTCGCCCCAGGAAGACATCGGCCTCGCCTCAACTCTTTCGTGAGCTCTCCTCATCGCATCTCACGCAACTGAGCTCGGATCGAACGAAACGCACGCAGAGGGTTGTCCGGTAACGGGTACGGCAGAGGCAAGTCGTACAGACCAAGGATGGAGATGCTGGAGCAGTTTGAATCCCCGGAAACGCGGTCAGCAGCACTTCTGGACGAAGCCGTTCCATACACCCTGGATTCCGGGAGCGTCCCCCGGCACAGGTCGCACCGCAACGACCGCGTTCCGGCCGAGATCTTCCGCTACCGCGTTCTCAAACGCTGGTTGGATGTTCTCCTCGTCCTCGTGTCGCTTCCGGTAACCCTCCCCGTCCTCGCTCTCGTCAGCGCCATGGTCCTGCTCAGCTCCCCGGGGCCCCTGTTCTACTCCCACCGGCGCATCCGGCGCGGCGGGGCCTTCTTCTCCATGTGGAAATTCCGCACCATGTGCCTCAACTCCTCCGAGGTCCTCGATGAGTATCTGGCGCAACACCCCAGGGCGCGCGCCGAGTGGAACAGGACCCACAAGCTCCGTCACGACCCCCGCGTCACACCGGTCGGCCGCTTCCTCCGCCGCTACTCGCTCGATGAGCTCCCGCAGCTGTGGAATGTCTTTACCGGCCAGATGACCCTCGTCGGACCCCGGCCCATCGTCGCCGCCGAAGTCGAAAAATACGGCGACGGCTTCTCCTTCTACTGTCGCGTCAAACCCGGCCTCACCGGCCTCTGGCAGGTCTCCGGCCGCAGCGAGCTCACCTACCCGCAGCGCGTCTCCCTCGACTGCGACTACGTCGAGCGCTGGTCCCTGTGGCGCGACTTCACCATCCTTCTGCGCACCTTCCGCTCCGTCGTCAACCAGGATGGAGCCTACTAGCGCCCCGTCGCCCCGCGCCGCGTGCGGCGGGAGAACCCGGTGCGCGTAGCCGTCGTTCATCACTGGTTCGTCACCCGCGGTGGCGGCGAGCGCGTCGCCGAGTGCATCGCCTCCCTCTTCCCCTCAGCCGAAATCTTCACCCTGCTCGCCTCCCCCGCCGGCACCCCCAGCAGCCTGCGCGGCCGCCCGCTCCGCACCTCGTGGCTGCGGAAAGTTCCGCTCGCCAGCTCGCACCACCGCCACATGCTGCCCCTGTATCCCTGGGCGACCGAAAGCCTCGATCTCCGCGGCTTCGACCTGGTCCTCTCTTCCGACAGCGGCCCCATCAAGGGCGTGCGCGTCGACCCCGGTGCCACCCACATCTGCTACTGCCACTCCCCCATGCGCTACTTGTGGGACGGCTACGAAGCCTACCGCGCCCAAATGGGTCCGTTCACCCGTGCCCTCTTCACCGCCACCGCCGGCCGCGTCCGCGCCTGGGATCGTCAGGCCGCCGGGCGCGTCACCTGCTTCCTCGCCAACTCGCAATACGTCGCCGATCGCATCCGCCGCGCCTACGGCCGCGAAAGCACCGTTATCCACCCACCCATAGACCTCGATCGCGCCGTCATCGACCCCACCCCCGGCGACCACTACCTCTGCGCCGGCCGTCTGGTCGGGTACAAGCGCACCGAACTCCTGATCGAGGCCTGCGCCCGCCTCGGCCGGACTCTGCGCATCGCCGGCGCCGGTCCCGAGCTCCCCCGCCTCCGACGCCTCGCCGGACCGGGCGTCAGCTTCCTCGGCGAGCTCCCAACCGAAGCCCTCTGGCGCGAATACAGCCAGTGCCGCGC
>CAXUCK010000084.1:0-7022 GCA_964249375.1 uncultured Acidobacteriaceae bacterium | reverse complement strand
TTCCCCCACCAAACCACCGGCTCCGTCACCGAAGGCATCCTTCGCTTCGAGGCCGCCGATCGCGAGGGCTCGTTCAACCCAGCGGCAACCCACCGCTGGGCCGAGCAGTTCGCCACGCCCGTCTTTCTCCGCCACATGCGGCAGTTCATCCTCTCGGTAGTGCCGTCCGCCGCCGCGGCCATGTCGCCCGACGCCTGACCCCTCTGGCGCTACCCGCTCCGGCGCTACCCCTCCGGCGCGGCTACCATAGACCCGTGGACGGTCTCGAAGGAATGCGGTCGCTCCTGCGCGGATCCCTCTCGCGCAGTCTGCAACGGATGGGCCTCGGCGAGGCCGATCGCCTCGCCGCCGCCTGGACCGTCGCCTGCGGACGCGCCATGGCCGAGCACGGTGAGATCGTCAGCTTCACCGGCGGCGTGCTCCAGGTCCAGGTCACCGACGCCGCATGGCTCGAGCAGATGCTCTCCATGCACGGGCAGCTCAAAGCCGAAATCAGCCGCATCGCGGGCGTCCCCGTGCGCGAGATACACTTCGAAAGACGGGGAGCTCCCGCGCGGCAGCCGCGGCTGAAAGCGGCTCCGATCCGACGCAGCAAAGGAACCTGAACACCGTGGCAGAAACGCAGGGCGTAACTCTGGACGACGTGCGGCACGTGGCGGAGCTGGCCAATCTCGAGCTCACCCCCGAGGAAATGCCGCGCATGCAACGCGACCTCAACGCGATTCTCGCGTACATCGGCGAGCTCAACGGGCTGGACACCGCCGGCCTGCCGGCCATGGCGCAGGTCAGCGAGGTACTCGGTGACGCAACCGACGCCGCCGGCGCCGATCTCCGCATCGACGCGATCAGGCCCTCGGTCGACCGATCCGCCGTCATGGCCGAAGCCCCCGAAACAGACGGGCGCTTCTTCAAGGTCCCCAAGGTAATCGAACGGTGACAACAGCGGCAGCGACAAACAAGGCAACCACCATCCGCGGCATTCGGTCCGCACTCGAAAGCGGCTCCACAACCGCAACGAAGCTGGCGACCGAACACTACGACCGCATCGCCCGCGAAAACGCCGAACTCAACTGCTACCTGGCCCTCAGCCGCGATCGCGCCATGACCCAGGCAGACCGGATCGACACCCTGGCCAAGATCGGCGACCCCCTGCCGGCACTCGCGGGCGTCCCGGTGGGCATCAAGGACGTCCTCGCCATGCACGGCGCCCCGGCAACCGCCGGCTCCAGGATCCTCGAAGGCTACGTGCCGCCGTACGACGCGACCTCCGTAGCCAGGCTCGAAGCCGCGGGCGCGGTCCTTCTCGGCAAGCTCAATTGCGACGAGTTCGCCATGGGCTCCTCGAACGAAAACTCAGCCTTCGGCCCGGTGCGCAATCCCGTGGCCCGCGACCGCGTCCCCGGCGGATCAAGCGGCGGCTCTGCCGCGGCCGTCGCCGCTGAATTAGCCGTCGCAACCCTCGGCACCGACACCGGCGGCTCCATCCGTCAGCCCGCCGCCTTCTGCGGCGTCGTCGGCGTCCTTCCCACCTACGGCCGCGTCAGCCGCTTCGGCCTCATCGCCTTCGCGTCGTCGCTCGACCGCGTCGGCCCCTTCGCCGCCGATGTGCGCGACGCCGCAACCGTCTTGCAGGTGCTCGCCGGCCGAGATCCCCTCGACGCCACCAGCTCCGACCGTCCGGCCGCGGACTACACCGCCGCCCTCGCCGAGCCCGTCAAGGGTCTGCGCGTCGGCGTCCCCGACGAATACCTCGGCGAAGGTCTCGACCCCGAGATCCGAGCCGCGGTCGAGCGAACGCTCGACGGCCTGCGCGCCCAGGGCTGCGAGGTCAAGCGCGTCTCGCTGCCGCACACCAGGTACGCCGTCCCTGCCTATTACGTGCTTGCCACCGCCGAAGCCTCGTCCAACCTGTCCCGCTTCGACGGGGTCCGTTTCGGTCTACGTGCGGAGGAGGCCAAAACCCTCGGCACCATGTTCCGCGAAACCCGCGAACAGGGCTTCGGCGCCGAGGTCAAGCGCCGCATCCTGCTCGGCACCTACGTCCTCAGCGCCGGCTACTACGACGCCTTCTACCGCAAGGCGCAGCAGGTTCGCACGCTGCTCACGCGCGACTTCCTCCACGCCTTCCACGAGGTCGACGTCCTGGTCACGCCTATGACCCCCACGCCCCCCTTCAAGCTCGGCGAAAAGGTCGACGATCCCGTCTCCATGTACCTCGCCGACATCTACACCGTCGCCGCCAGCCTCGCCGGCATCTGTGGCATGAGTGTTCCCGCGGGCGCCACATCGGCCGGTCTACCCATCGGCGTCCAGATCCTCGGCCGCCACTTCGATGAAGCCACCATGCTGCGGGTCGGGCTCGCCGTCGAAGCGCTCTAGAGCACCGAGACCGCCCTATTCGTGCCGCAGCGCCACCACCGGTTCCACCCGCGAAGCCCGCGCCGCCGGGACCCATCCCGCAACCAGCGCAATGCCCAGCAGCAGCACCGCCGACCCAGCAAGCGACATCGGGTCCCGCGGCTGCAGTCCATACAGCATCGTCTTCACCAGCCGCACCAGCGCCAGCGTCATCGCCAGGCCAGCAACCACACCCACCACCGCCAGCCAAGCCGCCTCCCGCAGCACCATAGCCCCAACCTGCCCGCGCTGCGCCCCCAGCGCTAGCCGAATCCCAATCTCATTCGTACGCTGCGTCACGGTATACGCCATGATCCCGTAAATCCCCACGCACGCCAGCAGCAAGGCAAGCACACCAAATCCGGACGTAAGCGCCGCGAAAAGCCGCTCCTGCTGGAGATTGGCGTCGATCTGCTGACGCTGCGTACGAACGTTGGTCATGGGCAGGTCAGGGTCGATGCGGCGGACGACCTGGCGCAGGTCTGCGGCGAGCGCCTCGGGCGGGCGATAGGACCGGACCATGAAGGTAGTGCCGCGGAACTCTTTCTGGTCGACATACAGATCGAAGTGGATGGGCCCGGCTGGCTCGCGGACGCTGCTGTACAGCGTGTCGGCGCAAATGCCAATCACCGTGCGGTAGTGCTTGACGTGGTTCTTGTCCTCGTCGTCTTTGAAGCGGCGCCCGATTGGGTCGGCGTTGGGGAAAAACTTGCGGGCCAGAGATTGGTTGATCACCGCGACCGAAGGCGAAGTGGGCGTATCTTGCGAGCCAAAAGCACGCCCACGGAGGATGGGGATTTTGGCGACGGAGAAGAAGTTGCGTCCGACAGCCATGAGCTTGGGGTATTGGCTCTGGTCGTCTTCTGCGAACTTCATCGGCGGCGCGCCCTCAACCAGAAAGTCGCTGGTCCAGTTGCTGTTGGCGAGAAAGGGCGGATTCACGACAGCGGCGCCGGACACGCCGGGCGCAGCGGCGACGGCGTCTTCAAGGCGCTGGAAGAGAGCCGTCGCGGAGGCGCCGGGGTAGCGGCTCTCGGGGGCACTGAGATCGAAGGTGAGCAGGTTATCGGGAGTGAACCCGGGGTCGATACGGTTCAGATTGACCAGGGTACGGAGAAAGAGGGCGGAACTGGCCACGAGGAGAGTGGAGAGAGCGATCTGAAAGGCGACGGTTGCCTTGCCGGACCAGACAGAGCGGCGGCGAGAAACGGAGATGGCAGTCTCCTTGAGACCGCGGTTGGGGTCTTCGCGGGTGGCACGCCACGCAGGGAGGATGCCAAACAGCAGGCCAGTCAAAAGCGTGACTGCAGCGGCAAAAGCGAAGATAAGCCAGTTGAAGGGAACAGTGATGTCGTTCCCGTCAAAAGAGGTTTGCATAAGGCGGGGAAGGGCGTTGCGGCCAAGGTAGCCGAGGAATAGTCCGAAGACGCCACCAAGAGAGGAGAGAAGCAAACTTTCCGTAAGGACCTGACGGAGAATTCGGCCGCGGCTAGCGCCCAGCGCGAGGCGGACGGACATCTCGCGGTGTCGAACGGAGGCGCGGGCGAGCATCAAAGTCGCGATGTTCGCGCAGGCAAGAAGGAGTACAAGTCCGCTCAAGGCGAGCAGCACATGAATCGGCTTTCCTAAGTCACGTTGCGTCCACAAGTATCCAGAGCCACGGCTGGCGTCTTCGAGCTCGACGGCGGGAACGTGCTCGCCCGCCGCGGGTTTGACGCTGGCGAGAGCCGCGGAATGAAGAGTCGCAGAAAGAGCCGCCGCCATCGTGCCTTCGGAGACTCCGGGCCGAAGGCGAGTGAGCAGGCTCACCCACCAGAGTTCCGTGCTGGTGATCAGGTCCTGGCGAAAGCCGGACACGAGCTTTGGGACCATCGACAAGGGCAGGAAAACAGCGGGCGATCTCTGCACATTTCCGGCGCCGGTAAAGCCAGGCGGGTTGACGCCGATGATCGTGACAAGCTGTCCATTGACGCGAATCACTCGGCCGAGCACATCGGCTGAGCCGCCGAAGGCATGGTGCCAGAAGTTGTCGCTGAGAAGGGCAACAGCACCCGCGCCCGGAACGGCGTCGTCCGACGGAAGGATAGGGCGACCAAGCTGCGGCTTCACCTCGATCAGCCGGTAAAAGCTGCCGGAGACAAGCTGGCACGACACCGACTGAGCCTGGTTGTTCGCGGTGAGGTTGACGCGCCCGATATCTTTGAACGCAGCCAAGTCAACCCGCGAAGCATTGTCGTGCTGGAGTTGCTTGTAGAAAGGAAAGGGAAAGCCATCGCCGTGATTTTGGCCATTCTCGTTCCAGTTGCTGCCCCATGTGGAATGCATGATGGACGGCCTCGCCGCCACCGCCCAGAGCTCGCGCAACTCCCTCGCCCGCGGCACCGCCAGCCGCGCATACAACATCTCGTTCGCAACCGAAAAGATCGCCGTATTCGCCCCAATCGCCAGCGCCAGCGAAGCCACCGCAATGGCCGTAAACCCCGGCGACTTCCGCAGCAGTCGAGCCGCGTACCGCACGTCCGCACCGAGCTCATCCACCCATCGCAGGCCCAGCGCCGAGCGCATCCCGTCCTTGTGCGCAGCCACCGGTCCAAACTCAAGCCGTGCCTCCCGCGCAGCCTCTTTCGCCGGCACGCCACGCGCCACCAGGTCGGCCGTCCGCGCTTCCAGATGGAAGCGGATCTCGTCGTCCATGTCCGATTCCAGCTCGGGCCGGCGAACAAGCGACCGAACAAACATCGAGAGGCGGGTCCAG
The DNA here is from genome assembly GCA_964249375.1 of uncultured Acidobacteriaceae bacterium. Taxonomy (GTDB): domain Bacteria; phylum Acidobacteriota; class Terriglobia; order Terriglobales; family Acidobacteriaceae; genus Edaphobacter. The sequence continues at coordinate 1,870 of CAXUCK010000084.1, read as the reverse complement.
ATCGACACACGCGTCTTCATAGAGCCTCCGCGGATGCGGCAGCCGTCGGGGGAGCAGTCAGTCGAAGAATCGCGCCAATAATCCGGGATACCTCGCGCCAGCGTTCCGTCTCGTCCGCCAGCTGCCGCCGCCCCAGCTCCGTCAGCGTGTAAAACTTCGCTCGCCTGTTGTTCTCCGACGGCGCCCACTCCGTCGAAAGCGCGCCCGCCGCTTCCAGCCGATACAGCGCCGGATACAGCGATCCCTGCTGAATCACCAGCTGTTCGCCGGAAATCTCCACAATCCGCTGAAGCACCCCGTACCCGTGCAGCGCTCCCAGCGAGACCGCCTTCAAAATCAGCATCTCCAGCGTGCCTTGGAGAAGATCCACTTGCTTCGGCATAAACGTCTAGCCTCTCCTATGCAATCTAGGAGACAGCATGCGGCCGCTTCCCCTAGCCTGTCAAGGAAAGAATCAACGCCACAGCCGCAGACCTGCCCGCCGCTCTAGGTCCAGTACAGAATGCGGCACGACGGCAGAATCCGAGGAATCTCGCCGTAGAAAAAGGCGCGAAGTTCCGCCATGGGGTCCTTCGGATACACATATTTGAAAGTCCCGAACTTGGTCCGCTTCTGCGTGCGGTTTGCCTCCAGCAAATCGAGGGTAGTCTTCGGATACCAGGAGAGCAGGACATCCTTGGACCCCGGCGTAAACCGGTGCGTGATCAGCTCCGCCGTCAGGTCAGGCGAAGCGATCCCCCGCAGCGCCTCCGCCGCCGCCGTCAGCAGCTCCGTGTACTGCTCCCGCCAGCCCGCCACCGGCATGATCGGCGCAATTGTCAGCCCAACCGGATAGCCGGCTTCGGCCACCTTGCGCATCGCCGCAAGCCGCGCGCGAACCGGCGAAGTTCCCCCTTCAAAGTCGCGCCCGATCGACTCCGCATTCACCGAAAATCGAATGCGGGTGCGGCCGTTGTGCGCCAGCGCAAGCAGAGAATCGACCGCGGAAAACTTCGTCGTAAACCGCAGCTGCACCTGCTGCCCCGGCATCAGGGTCCACCGGCCAAAGTGCTCGATCGCCGCCGCCAGCGACCCCGTCAGGTGTTCGATTCCCAGCGGGTCGGTGTAGCACGACGCCTCAAACGTCGTCCCCTCGCTCGCCCGATCCACCGATCGCGAAGTCACCGTCCCCTGGCCAAGGTACGGCGTCAGTCCGCTCAGGATCTCGTCGAGATTCGCATACGCCCGCGTCACCGGCGGCCCCTGCAGCGAGCCCGCCAGATAGCAGTACTGGCAGTGCGCCGGGCACCCCTGCGCAAGGTGGAACTGCCAGTCCGCCGAAGGTGGAATCGGCTGCAGCTTGCGCGCAGAGGGCGGCGCCGTCACGATCGCCAGCGTCGTCTTCGCCTGCGCGTACGATCGCCGCTCATCCACCGGGCTCTTGCCGTCAGCGCCCACCGGCTTCGACGCATCGCGAACAGTGAACGAGGGCAGGCGATTCCCCTTCAATCGAACCACCTCAGCCCCATACCCGGCAGCCCGCTCCAGCATCGCTTCGCCATGAGGGTGGCGCAGCGCGTCAGGCGTAATCAGCACGCGCCGCGGCCGCCACACCCTCGCCGCGCCCGCTTCCGGCGGGTACTCAGCACTCGCCGCCGCAGCATCCGCAGACACGGAGTCCCCGGCAGGCGGAAAGCTTGTTTCCCATGCGATCGCTTCAGATGGAGGCGGAGTCATCACCTCCTCTTAGAGGGCCAGACCGGCCAAGGGGATGCGACCGCACGCAGAGCCGGTTTGATTCGGTGAAGGCAGGCTGGCCGCCGCACTCCGGCCGTCCGCACGCTCACGCAGGCCGTGTCAAAAAGCAGCCGCCACCCCGTCATTGCAGTAT
>CAXUCK010000083.1:0-9476 GCA_964249375.1 uncultured Acidobacteriaceae bacterium | reverse complement strand
GAACTCGAGGCAGGGCGGGCGGCGATCCGGCCGACCGTGGGCGAGGCGATGCTGGCGAGCTATGACCGGATTGCGAAGTCGCGGGGGACGGCGCTGGCCGAGGGCGTGGATGGGGGTTGCTCCGGCTGCCGGATGAAGGTGCGGCCGCAGATGTGGAATGAGCTGCGGGATCGCCTGAACGAAGAGCGGATCTTTACCTGTGAAAGCTGCGGGCGGATGCTGTATTGGGATCCGGCGCGGGATGCCCCGCAGCGGAAACCGGCAGAGCGGGAAGAGAGCATCGCGGCCCGGATTGTGAGGTCGTTGTGAAACGGGGCATCCAAGGATGAAGCGAATTTGCGTGGACATGGACGAGGTGATTGCGGACGCGGTGGCGGAGCATCTGCTGCGTTACAACCGCGACCACGGCGAGGCGCTGACGCGGCAAGACCTCCATGGGCGGTTTCTGTGGGACGTGGTGCCGATCGAGCGCCATGGGGTGCTCGAGGGGTATCTGCGGTCGGAGGACTTTTTCGAGGTGCTGGAGGTCATGCCGGAGGCACAGCGGGTGCTGCGGCGGCTGCAGGAGACCTATGAGGTGTTTATCGCGACGGCAGCGATGGAGGTGCCGACGTCCTTTCACCCGAAGTACCGCTGGCTCGCGCGCCACTTTCCGGAGATCCCGGCGTCGCACATTGTGTTCTGCGGGGATAAGAGCATTCTGCACGCGGACTTCCTCATCGATGACAATCCGCGCCAGCTGCGCCGGTTTCGCGGCGAAGGCATCCTGTTCGATGCGCCGCACAACGCGGCGGTCACGGGGTTCCGGCGGGTGCGGGACTGGGTCGAGGTGGAGCGGCTGTTTCTGGGGTGAGGGGACCCCTTCCGCGTCGGGGAGGTGGCGCTAGGCGTACAGGGCGGCTTCGAAACGCTCGATCGCGTCCTCATTCCAGGCGTGGGTGTTGCGTCGCCAGCTGTCGCCGCGTTCCTCGAGGAAATTGGGGAAGTCGGCTCGGCACAGGCCGATGCGCGCCTGAAAATCAAACAACGCCTGGGCGGTGCCGTCAAGGTAAAGAACGGCCTGCTGTCCGTCGCGGGACCACTCGATCGTCGCCAGGCGAGGATCTTCGGGGTTCGCGAGCGAGGCCACGTTATAGATGAGCATGGCGTCGAGGATGCTGTCCTCCTCGCTCTGGTGGCGGCGGTCGCAGGCGTAGAAATAGCCCGCAACGCCTTCGTCTTCGAACACCACCGTCCATGGCTCGGCGGTGGAGTGCGACGAGAGAAACGCGCGTCCGGGCGTGAACGACAACGACTGCATAGAGCCCACGATACACTCGTGGAGAGCGGCAGGTAAGGTGGGTTGAGGGCACGTTTTTGATGCAAGGCGATGCGGGCTACGAACGCCCTCGACGGTGCGGATGAGGCTGCCGGCGGTCCATATCGGGAGAGCGCAGCAACTGGCGGCGGTGCTTCTTCTGCTGTTTCTGGCCGAGTGCGGTTGGGTCATCGCGCACCAGGTGGTTTCGGCCGAAGACTACCGATACGCTCGGTGCGGTCGCGAGATGTGGGAACGGCCCTCGCCGCTGGCGGGCTACTTCACGACGTGCGGCAACCTGAACGGGGATGGGACGCTTGCGTACCGTCTGGCGGGGCTGCCGCTCACCGTCGAGCGGTTCGTTCTGCTGGGGGCGGACCGGCTGCGCTCGCCGGAAAACCGGTTGTATGCCGGCGGCAGCCTGAACGGATCGACGTGGGAGGCGCGGCACGAGTTGGGCAGTGTGGTGTGGCTGGTGCGTGCTCCCTTTGCCCTGTTTGCCGCGTGGCTGGGGGCGGGCCTGTGGTGGGTAACGCGGCGGCTGTTCGGCAATGAGGGCGCGTTCCTGGCGCTGGCGCTGTACGTCTTTTGCCCAACGGTGGTAGGGTACGCGGTCCACCCGAATAATGAGGTGCTGGCCATGTGGGGGCTGTATGGGCTCGCCTACACGGCGATCGGCGTGGCGCACGCCATGCAGGGCCCCCGGCGAAAGTGGCGGCCGCGCATTGCGCTGCTGACGCTGGCCCTGGGTCTGACGGCGGCGGCGCATCTTTTGGCGGCGATGCTGGGGTTCCTGGCCGGGATGATCCTGATGCTGTATCTTGCGGAGCGCCGGCGCAGCTATGTATTGCAGATCCTCATCTTTTCCGCGGTCGGCGCAATGGTGCTGCTGTTCGCGTCGTTCTCGTTTCGCCCGTCGGCGTTTCTGTATGTCTTTGCCGGGGGCGGCGCGCGTTTCTGGTTTTCGCTCGCCGGGGTGCGCCGGTTTGTGACGGAACTGGGCAATGCACCGGTCGTGGTAACCCTGGCTGTTTCCGGCCTGCTGTGGCTGGGGGAGCGGCGTAGCCGGTACGTGGGCAACACCGTCCCGCTGATGATGGGAGTGTTGCTGCTGCCGCTGGTGACGACGCAGGTGGTGTCGAACCCGGTGCTGTGGGCGCTCCCGTTTCTGCTCACGTTTGCCGCGGGCTGCTTTGCCGATGCTCTGGAAACGCGGCAGCGACGGCTGTTTCTTTGGTTGACCGGCGGCATCCTGCTCACGCAAGTGCTGGTGTGCCTGGCGGCGCTTCCCGAATTGGCACGACGAGGATGACCGTGTGTGCAGATTTTCTAGTGTCCGCCGCACACTTCATGCGAGACTGCCAATAAGGCGAAGAATCTTCGAAGGCGGATGGCAAGAGTGCGGCTAAGTCGGCTTGGGTTAATGGGAGTGGTGTTGCTGCTGCTGGCGGCTTCGGGCTGCCGGGCGCATCGGAAGACGGTTTCGGCACCGAACTCGACCGACTACGCTCCGCAGTTGCAGTCTCTGGTGGGGCAAAGTCAGTTGCCCGCGCTGCGCTGGCCAAATTACACGGATTATCAGAGCGACGTGAAGACGTTCTACGACGACCGGAACTACGAGGTCGCCTGGACGCGGGACGGCAAGCCCACCGCGGCCGCGAGCGGCTTCATTGAGGCGTTCCGAGCGGCGGATCGGAAGGGTCTGCGCCCGGCCGATTACGACGCGGACCGGTGGGAGGCACGGGTCGCCGCGCTCGGCGGCAAAAGCGCCGACGCGATCGCCGAATTTGACGTCGCGATGACGATCGACGTGATGCGCTTCATCTCGGACCTGCGGATTGGCCGAGTCAACCCGCAGCACTTCAACTTCGATATCGACGTCCAGAGCAAGAAATACAACCTGCCGGAGTTCGTCTCCGACCAGGCTGTCGATGAGACCGACGTGCCCAAACTGGTCATGAGCACCGAGCCGGACTCTGACCAGTACCGCAAATCCGAGGAGGCGCTGGCGCATTATCAGGACCTCGCGAAGCAGCAGGCCGGCCAACCAGCGCAACCACTGCCGGACGTATCAAAGGCAGTTGCGCCGGGCGGGCGCTACCCCGCTTTGCCGGAACTGTGGCAGCGCCTGCAACTGGAAGGGGACGCACCCTCAGGAGGCACCGCCCCGGCTGGCTACGACGACCAGGTTGTCGAGGCGGTGAAGGCGTATCAGGCGCGGCATGGCCTGAATGCGGACGGCAAACTTTCCGAGGCGACGGTCAAGAGCTTGAACGTGCCGCTGTCCGACCAGGTGATCAAACTCGAAAGTTCACTCGAGCGCTGGCGCTGGCTGCCGGAGCCGTATCTCAAGCCGCGGTTGATGGTCAATCTGCCGGAGTTCGTGCTGCGCGGCTACGACGAGAACCACACGGAACAGTTCGAGATGAAGGTGGTGGTGGGCAAGAGCGTCGGCGAGCATGACACGCCGGTGTTCACGCACATGATGAAGTACCTCATCTTCCGGCCGTACTGGAATGTGCCGGTCGACATCGCCAAGAAGGAGCTGGTGCCGCACATGGAGCGGTCGCCGGGATACCTGGAGGCGCATAACTACGAGGTGGTCAACAGCAAGGGCGAGGTACAGAGCGGCGTTTCCGTGGAGCGTGTGGCGCACGGTGGCGCTTTGGTGCGGGAAAAGCCCGGACCGAAGAACTCGCTGGGCCTCGTAAAATTTATGTTCCCCAATCAATACGACATTTACCTGCACTCCACGCCGCAGCAGGAGCTGTTCAGTCGGACGCGGCGGGATTTCAGTCACGGCTGCGTGCGCGTGGAAAAGCCCGTGGATCTGGCAGCCTGGGTGCTGCAGGGTCAGAAGGACAAGGATGGAAGCGATTGGGATCTCGAGCACGTCACCGACGCAATGCAGAACGGCGCGGATAACCACCAGGTAAACCTCAAAACACCTCTGCCCATCGTGATCTTTTACCTGACGGCGCGTGTGGGCGAGGACGGCAAGGCGAATTTCTTCGATGATCTCTACGGCTACGACGCGGACATGCAGAAGGTGCTCGACAACGGACCACCGTACCCGGTCAAGCCGGATCCGGTAACGAAAACGGCGCAGCCGGGAGACACGGTCTGAGCAGAATGCTTCGCAACAGGCATTGAGAACCGCTGGGTCCCTGCTTCCGAAAACGAAGAGCAACGGGCCGAGGCCCGTGCTCATCGAGGGCAATTGGGAATGGGGCATGACGGCAGTCGTGAAAAACCAGCAACGCCGCCGCCGATCGGGATGAGCGCCTTGCAGGCAGCACCGGATCCCGCGGCAGCGCTGTCGCGAAACCAGATCGCCAGCTTTCGCCGACTTCTGATTACGTGGTACCGGAAGTATGCGCGGGAGCTGCCCTGGCGGGGTATTCAGGATCCCTATCGAACCTGGGTGAGCGAGGTCATGCTCCAGCAGACGCGCGTCGCGGCCGTGCTCGAGCACTATGGCCGGTTTGTTGAGCGGTACCCCACGTTGGTGGCGCTGGCGCTGGCTCCGGAAGACGAGGTGCTCGCCGCGTGGTCCGGTCTGGGGTACTACCGGCGCGCGCGCATGCTGCACCGGGCGGCTCAGTTCATCGTGACGGAGCGTGGGGGCGTTCTGCCAACCTCAAGCCTGGAGTTGCGTACGTTACCGGGCATTGGGGAGTACACCTGTGCGGCCATCAGCAGCATCGCCTTCGGCGAGAGCATTGCCGTGGTGGACGGCAACGTGGAGCGCGTGCTCCTGCGGGTGATGGGACGGGCGGAAGAAGCAACAGCGGCCGGCAGGGCATTTGTGCGCGAGATCGCGTCGGCACTGGTTCCGCCAAAGCGCTTCGGGGCGAGCACAAATGCCGCGGGCGACCACAACCAGGCCATGATGGAGCTGGGCGCAACCATTTGCCTGCCCCGTGGTCCCCTGTGTCTGCAATGCCCGGTGTACGCGCTTTGCAGCACGCGCGGCGAGCACCAGACGGCGCCCCGCGGAAAGCAGCGCAGCCGTCCCATGACGGTGCTCCTCAGCCTGCGCAAGGTGGGTACGGCGACGGAGGTGCTGCTTTCCGTGCGGGGAGCGGAGCTGAGTCTCATGCCGGGAATGTACGAATTGCCACCCCTGCCGGAAGACGCGGCAGAAGGCCGGGAACCGGTGCTGCGGGTGCGGCACTCGATCACGAACACAAACTATTACGTGCGCGTTTTCGCCGAATCGGGGCTTGGGGATACGACATTGCGGGAAGCGGTGCCGCTCGCTCAAGACGCGTTGATGTGGGTGCGGGGGCGCCGGCTCCCCCATCTTCCGCTCACCGGCCTGACGCGCAAGGTGCTGCAGCGCATGGGCGTGATGCGGGTCGCGCCGGTGAGCGAACTCGCCGTGAAGCCGGCCAGGGGAAGCGCGACCGCGGGTCAGACTGGCACGGAGGACGGCGACCCCGGCGAGAACTCGCCGGACGAGCTTCCGGAGTGAGTCATGTAAGCTGGCCCTCTGGCCGGTGCGCGGCTCCAAGCCGGCCGGCTGAGGGAGCGACGGGAATGGTACTTGGTAAAGAAATGCCGGGGAAGCGGGCAGCGTGGGCCGGGGCGCTCCTGGCGCTGGCGACCGCGGGAGCAGCAGCGCAGACGATTCCGCCTGCCGTCAAAACGGCTGAGGCGTCCATCGATCCCGAGAAGATCCGGGCACACGTTCGATTTCTGGCCGACGACCTGCTGGAAGGCCGCGGGCCGGGGCTGCGCGGCAGCGAGATCGCCGCGAAATACATCGCCACCCAGTTTGCGCTGGACGGCCTGAAGCCGGGCGGGGACAACGGGAGCTACCTGCAGCAGGTCGCCTTTGTCGGAGTCAAGGCCGATGCCGCAAAGACCACGTTTCAGATCGATCCGGCGAAGGGCGCGCCGATCCATCTCGCGTACGGAAGCGACTACACGGTGAGCAATCAGCAGCATCAGCCGCTGGCGGAAATCGATGCGCCGATCGTGTTTGTGGGTTACGGCGCAACGGCGCCCGAGTTTAGCTGGAACGACTATGCGGGTGTGGACGTCAAGGGCAAGGTGATCCTTTGTATTGTCGGCGACCCGCCGTCGGACGACCCGAAGTTCTTCGGCGGAAAGGCGCTCACCTATTACGGGCGATGGACGTACAAGTTCGAGCAGGCAGCGCGGATGGGCGCGGTCGGTGCGCTGATCATTCACCGGACCGACCTGGCCAGCTATGGGTGGGGCGTGGTGGAGCACTCGAACACCAGCGAGAAGACCTATCTGCGCGATGACGCGAATCCGAAGCTCCAGGCAGCCAGCTGGGTGCAGCTGGAGGTGGCGCGGAAAATCTTCTCGGCCGCCGGGATGAACCTGGAGGCGGAGATGGATGCGGCCGGAAAGCGCGGGTTCAAGGCCGTGGAACTGCCGGTGCGGCTCAAAGCGCATGTCGAGAGCGTGATCCGGCCTTTCGAGTCGCCGAACGTCATCGGCATTGTGCCGGGACAGGCTCCGGGGCAGGCGGTGATGTACACCGCGCATTACGACCACCTCGGCTTTGTACCCGGGATGGCCGGGGACAACGTGTACAACGGCGCCGCGGACAACGGGACAGGGTGCGGCATCCTGCTGGAGGAAGCCCGGGCATGGGCGGCGATGGGGATCAAGCCCCCGCACGACGTCATCTTTGCTTCGGTCACCGCGGAGGAACAGGGTCTTCTGGGGAGTGAGTACCTGGGGCAGCATCCGCCGGTGCCGGCCAAGCAAATTTCGCTGGACATCAACTACGACATGGTTCTGCCGGTGGGCACTCCGCGCGAGATCAACGTCAACGGGGCACAGCGGACGACCTTCTTCCCGGAAGTGGAAGGGACGGCAAAGCGTTTCGACCTGGCGATCGTCCCGGACCCGCGGCCGGAGGCCGGGAGCTACTACCGTTCGGACCACTTCAGCCTGTCGCGCGTCGGCATTCCGGCCTTTTCGGTGGACACGGGCACGCTCTACGAAGGGCACGACCGCGCCTGGGGCGAGGCCGAGGAGAAGGACTACAACGAGCACCGCTACCACAACTTCTCAGACAACTACACCCCGGACATGGACTTCCATGGGAACGCGAAGCTGGCGCGGTTCGGGATGGAGCTGGGGTGGGAGGCGTTGTCCGCGCCGCACACGGTGGAGTGGAAAGCCGGGGATGAATTCGAAGCGGCTCGCAAGGCAAGTGAGTAAACTGCTTCGGCGCTGCGCAAAACCCCGAACGAGTTCATCGATGCGATCGGACGCACAGCGTCCGCCAAACACATAGGGGTGACCCGTCAGCGTCACCCCTTCGCATCAGTCCTCACACCAGTTGCGCGTCCAGCGAAATTTCCGCCGCCTTCAGCAACCGCGACACCGGGCAACCTTCTTTCGCCTTCTTGGCCAATTCATCGAACTTCTCTTTTTCCGCGTTCGGCACCCTGGCCCGCGTCGTCAGATGAATCTTCGTGATCGTCGGCCCGTCGTCGGTCTTCTCCATGGTCACCACCGCGGTCGTATCGAGCGACTCCGGCGGCAGCTGGGCGTCGGTCAGCTGCGCGCTCAGCGCCATGGTGAAGCACCCCGCATGCGCCGCCGCGATCAGTTCCTCCGGGTTAGTCCCCTTCTCATTCTCAAACCGCGTCCGAAAGCTGTACGCCGTTTCCTGCAACACGCCGCTCTGCGTCGTCAGGGTTCCCTTGCCGTCCTTCAAGCTGCCATGCCAAACCGCACTTGCACTCCGGTCCATCACACACTCCTTTTACCGCCTCGAGCGGCTCCTCCCTTGTGAGATGCACCGCCGCCCGCCTCCGCTGCGCACCGCCGTCATCGCATTCCCTCTGCCCGGCCGTTTTTCCCCCCGCATCCTTTCCGTCAAGTCCACCCGCGCATCATTCTCGGCGTCAGCGCCATCTTATAGGCAGCAGACAAAGAAGCCAGGCGCGCGATGGACATCACACCCTCCGCGCACCCGGCCTGCGACCCACAAGGAGCCCCATGATCCGCAAACGCAACGCTCGCACGAAAGTCTTCCTCGCTCAGGCCGCCGCCCTCATCCTGCTCAGCACCGCCTCCGGCTTCGCCCTCGCGCACACGCAGGAGCCTGCGACCACCAGCACCACGACCACCCAGACCACACCCATCACCAGTCAGACCCCGGTGACGAACCAGAACGTACCCGGCACGTCCACCACGACGACCACCACCACGGCGCCGCTGACCAAGTCCGAGATGAAGGCCCAGCGCAGGCAGCAGAAGCACCAGGAAAAATCCGCGAAGGCAAGCGCCAAAGCCGCCAAGGACCAGGCGGACGCCACCAAGCAGCAGAACAAGGCAGTCGACCAGCAGGAGCAGGCCAACCAGCCTCACTAAGCACGCCGGCAGTCACCAAAGCCGAGCACGTTGGCAACTCCCGTAGCCGCCCCGCGTTGCCATCCTCGCGCGGAGCGGCTTCGGTGTTCTAGGAAGGCGCAGCCGCTGCTCCGATGCCGTCCAGCTCACCCATCACCTCTGCCGGCAGCTTCAGCTCCGCAGCAGCCAGGTTTTCCCGCAGGTGCCCGACCGAGGACGTTCCGGGGATCAGCAGGATGTTCGGGGAGTGCGCGAGCAGCCACGCCAGGGCGACCTGCATGGGGGTCGCTCCCAGCGTCATTGCCACCCTGTCCAGCGCCGTCGATTGCAGCGGTGTGAATCCGCCCAGGGGAAAGTACGGCACATAAGCGATACCCTGCCGCGCCAGGTCGTCGACCATGGCGTCGTCTGTCCGGATCGCCAGGTTATAGAGGTTCTGCACACAGACAACGTCCGTGATGCGCTGCGCCTCGGCAATCTGCGCCGCGGTCACGTTGCTCAGGCCAATGTGCCGGATCAGCCCCTGGCGTTTCAATTCGGCCAGCGCTTCCACCTGCTCAGCGATCGGCCCCTCGACCGCTCCCGCAAGGCCCCACGCCCGAAAGTTCACCACGTCCAGCGTGTCCACGCCCAGGTTGCGCAGATTATCATGCACCGCCGAGGTCAGCTCCCGGGGCGAGTTGGCCGGCTGCCACGACCCGTCTTCCGGTCGCCGGGCACCGACCTTGGTCACAATCACCAGGTCCGCCGGGTAGGGGTGCAGCGCCTGCCGGATCAGCTGGTTGGTCACATGCGGCCCATAGAAGTCGCTGGTGTCAATGTGGTTAACGCC
>CAXUCK010000082.1:0-9660 GCA_964249375.1 uncultured Acidobacteriaceae bacterium | reverse complement strand
CCTGGATAGTGCGCAGCTCGGCCGAGGGGTCCGCGCGCGTGCTGGACGTGGCCGTCAAATCCGGAGCAAACCAGTCCGGGCAGATTGACTGGAGCCTCCGGGACGAGAACGCCGCGGACGCCGAAGCGGCAGCCAAGGCGCTGCAGCATGCCCGGGCGAACGCAGGGCAGATGGCGCAAAGCCTAAGCAGCAAGCTCGGCGCCCTGCTGTATGCATCAAACGAGGTGCAGTCGACCCCGGTTAGGCCGATATCGATGGGTGGCGGGGGGGGGATGAGGGTCATGGAGCAAAAGGTTGCGCCGCTCGCCATCAACCCGCGCCGCATCGAGCGCTCCGCCACGGTTCACGCCGTCTTCGCGCTGGAGTAGTCGCCCGGAGCTCCCCTACGCAGCCGCAACCCCGCAAATCCGCTACCCTAGACGCAGCTATGAACCAGCAAGTCGCGCTTATCGCCTTCCAGGCCGTTGTTCTTGTTTTCGCGTTCTGCATCCACGAATGTGCCCATGCCTGGACCGCCTGGCGGCTCGGCGACCCGACCGCCAAGATGCTTGGCCGCGTGACGCTGAACCCGGCCAAGCACCTTGATCCGCTCGGATCGGTGATCCTGCCGCTGATCGCCGTCTTTTACAACCTGCCGCTGATTGGCTGGGCCAAGCCAACGCCGGTCACCCCGCGCAACTTTAAGAACTACCGCCGCGACGACATTCTGACGACGGTCGCCGGGCCGCTTTCAAACCTGCTGGTTGCGCTCGTCTGCCTGATCGGCCTGGTCATCCTCAAGCACACGCCAGGGGGACAGTTGGCGGTGATCAGCGCGGTCGGGCTTGCGCTACGGATCCCGGGCGTCTCCACCCTCAACCTGCCAACGCTGTTTCCCATCGCGCTCCTGCTCTACTTCGGCATCCTCATCAACCTGGCGCTGTTCGTCTTCAACCTCATCCCCATCCCGCCGCTCGATGGCAGCCACGTCCTGCGGCACTACCTGCCGACACGCGCGCTCGCCGTCTACGACCGCCTGGGTATGTTCTCGCTCATCCTGTTTTTCCTGGTTGGCGGTCGCATTCTGGGATACCTGCTCGCGCCGCTGCAGACCACGTTTGATTCGCTGTTGTTCTCGCTTTAGCGCGGGACGTTCACCCTCCATCGCCAACCCTTACAGGAGCTTTCGCGTGGCGCTTTCTCTCGATTCGCAACCCGGTCAGACGCCGGTTGCGCCGTACCTTCCGTATACCGCTTCGGTGGAGCAGATCGCATCGGACGAACACGTCACGTTCGACGAGCTTTCCCGCACCATGCAGCACATCACGCGCACCATGGCGTCCCGCTACCGGCATGCGTATCGTCCGGTGCATGCCAAGTCTCACGGCCTGCTGGTCGGCGCGCTCAACGTCCCGCCCGGCTTGCCCGAGCACCTGGCGCAAGGACTGTTCGCCACTCCCGATTCGTTCCCGGTGTTGATGCGCTTCTCGACCAATCCCGGCGATCTGCTGGCCGACAGCGTCTCTTCCCCGCGCGGCATGGCCGTCAAGGTGCTCGGTGTGAAGGGAGAGAAGGTGGCGAACCACGCTGACCAGCCGACACAGGATTTCGTCTGCGTGGACGCGGACAAGTTCTCCGCACCCGATCCAGCTGCTTTCCTGAAGCAGATCAAGACCTTCGACAAAACCCTGGGCGTTTCTGAAGGCGTCAAGCATGCCGTCTCGGTCACCGCGCGAGCGATCAACGCGACGGTCGGCATGGTTGGGCTTCATTCCGCGGCGCTCGAAGGTGTGGGCGCCCCCGCGGTGCACATCCTGGGCGAAAGCTTCACGACGGTAACGCCGCTCCGTTACGGCAGCTATGTCGCAAAGGTCGGCTTCGCGCCGGCGTCAGAGAGCCTGCGGAAACTCACGGGCGAGTCGGTCGACCTGGGTGAGGACTACAACGCGCTTGAAGAGCTGATCAAAAAGTTTTTCCGCCACGAAACTGCTGTCTGGGAGGTCAAGGTGCAGCTCGCCCTCATGCCCAGTGCGGACGCGCACGAAAGCGACAACAAGTTCCCGATCGAGGACGCGTCGAAGGAGTGGCCGAAGTCGGACTCACCCTGGCAGACCGTGGGGCAGATCACCGTTGGCTCGCAGGACACGTACTCGGACGCGCGGCAGCTGTTCTTCGATGAACAGGTCTCCTTCAGCCCCTGGCACGCGCTGGCGGCGCACCGTCCACTCGGCGGCGTCATGCGCTCGCGCCTGAAGGCGTACGAAGAGGCCGCGAAATACCGGGCGCAGCGGAATCAGCACCCGCGCGTCGAGCCGGGATCCATCGACGAAATTCCGGCCTAGCCCAAGCGCCTGCCGACCGAGGCAAGCCACGCCTCAGGTACTCTGGCTGGCATGCGATCGCTGGCTGCGGCGCTCCGGGAAGGCTCGTGGGGGCTGGCGCGGGCGCGCGCCGAGGCACGCCGGATCGAGCCTTCCCCGGCCGCGGTCCGGCGACTCGTCTTCGCGTTGCTGGCCGATGAACCCGAACTGCGGAAACGTGCCGCGGATGTGGCGCGCCGCGTGACCGATCACGCCCCGGCGCCGCTGGTGCCCTTTGCCGACGAGCTCGCCGGCATCCTTGCAAACGCGGACCCGGCTGAATCGCGGACGCGGTGGCATCTCGGGCTCGTGGTGGCGCGCGTCGCCCGTACGCACGAGCAGCGGATGCGGGCCGCGCGGCTTCTGGGGCTGCTGGCAGACGATGGGAGCGACGTTGTGCGCTGTTCCGCGATCGAAGGTCTTGCGCTTCTGGCGGCCGCTGAGAGCGGGTTGCGGGACGTTGCGGCAGAGATTGTGGAGCGTGCGCTGCGCTCCGGCAGACCGGCGGAAAAGTGCCGTGCGCGTGAGGCGCGGCAGCGTCTTCGTCGCGCCGGAGCGTGGGTGGGCGATGAGAGCAGATGACCGAGACGCGCGTTGAGCTCCGCTCTACGGGCTTTGCCGCAGATAGAGGCGAGACCGGAGCGCAGGCCGCCTCGGCGCTCATTTACCATCGAACGCAACGCAATGTCTGACCAGAACACCGCTCTCCCCTCCGCCGACTTCTCCGAACACCCGCGCATCCTGTCCGGCATGCGGCCAACCGGGCGCCTTCATCTGGGCAACTACATGGGCGCGCTCTACAACTGGGTGCGGCTGCAGAATCTGCGCACCGAGGCCGGCGACCCGCAATACGATTGCTTCTTCTTTATCGCCGACCTTCACGCATTGACCACGGATTACGCGGATCCGGTTGCGCTCAGAGCCAGCATCCGGGATGTCGCGCTCGACTTCCTTTCGGCGGGTCTTGATCCCGAGCGCACGACGATCTTTGTGCAGTCCCACGTGCCGCAGCATGCAGAGCTGTTTACGCTCTTCAGCATGTTTACGCCGCTCCCCTGGCTGGAGCGCGTTCCTACCTACAAGGACCAGCAGGAGCAGCTGCGCGAGAAGGACCTGAACACCTTTGGGTTTCTCGGATACCCGCTGCTGCAGGCGGCCGACATCCTGCTATACCAGCCTGACTTCGTGCCGGTCGGCGCCGACCAGGTGTCGCATGTGGAGCTGACGCGCGAGGTGGCGCGGCGCTTCAACCAGCTTTACTGTTCGCGCGCTACACCGGCGATCGATCAGGCGCGGGCCGACCACTCGGACAAGGAGGTCCTCTCGGCCGAGATCAGCGCCAACGCGGTGACGGACGCCATTCTGCCCGAGCCGAAGGTGTTGCTGACGCCCAGCCCGAAGCTGCCTGGGCTCGACGGCCGCAAGATGTCGAAGAGCTACGGCAATACGTTGATGCTCTCCGAGCCTGAGGCGGATCTTCGCGCCAAGATCAAGACGATGGTCACGGACCCGGCGCGTGTGCGGCGAACGGATCCGGGGAATCCGGAGGTGTGTCCGGTCGGCGATCTCCATAAAGTCTTCTCGCCGGCGGAGACGCTTGCCGACGTTTGGCAGGGATGCACGACGGCGGGCATCGGCTGTATCCAATGCAAGACGTGGCTGGCGGACAACATCGTGCGCGCGATTGCGCCGATCCAGGACCGCCGCCGTGAGCTTGAGGCGGATCCCGAGCGTGTGGAGGCGATTCTCTGGGACGGGGCGGCGCGGGCGCGGCAACGTGCGATCCAGACACTGCAGCACGTGCGTCATGCGATTGGTTTGGAGTAGCGAGCCCGATGCCCGACGAACGGCCGAGCCTGACCGAAACACCCGACGAGCGACCAGGCGGAAATCCCACCGCGTTGCCCGGTGACGGACGAGCCGGAAGTGGTGTCGATGTGCCCGAGTCCGGCGATCCGGAAGAACACGCAGAGGGGGCGACGGAGCCGTTCGCGCTCGAGTCTCCCGCGGCGGCGCCAGCTCCTGAGGCCAAAAGGCCTGGGCCGAAGCCGAGCCCGGCGGAGGCGTCGCAGTCTCCGTTTTCTGTGGTGGTTGGCAAAGTGTATGACGGTCCGCTGGACCTGCTG
Organism: uncultured Acidobacteriaceae bacterium; assembly: GCA_964249375.1. GTDB lineage: Bacteria > Acidobacteriota > Terriglobia > Terriglobales > Acidobacteriaceae > Edaphobacter. The sequence goes on along the minus strand of CAXUCK010000082.1, from coordinate 5,195 downwards.
CTCGACCTGATCCGTAAGCAGAACATCGACATCTACGACATCCCGATTGCGCAGCTTACGGCGCAGTTTCTCGAGTACACGCATCACCTGCAGCAGACGGATGTGGATGCGGCTGGGGAATTCATCTATACGGCGTCGCTCTTGATCCACATCAAGAGCCGGATGTTGCTGCCGCGCGAAACGACCGATCCGCTCGGCCTGGGAACGGATTCGGAAGATCCGCGGCGTGAACTGGTGGAGCGGCTGCTCGAACATGAACGCTTCAAGGCCGCCGCGCAGATGCTGCTGGAAAAGCAGCGCGTGGAAGAGGCAACGTGGACGCATCCGGGCATGCGCGGCTTCCTGCGCGAGATCCACGCGGCTGAGGCTGACGGAGCCGCGGACGTTGAGCAGGAGATTGCTGCCGACACGGACGATCTGATTCGCGTGTTTCGGAGTGTTCTGGAGCGGCTGCGTGAGCGGCCCGTGCTGAACGTCGACGAAGAGTCCGTCACGGTGGCGCAGATGATTGACTACACCAAGCGGCGGCTGCTGATGGACGATCGACCCGTGTCGCTGCGTCGGCTGCTGCACAACTCCCATACCGAGCGCGCGGTGATATGCATGTTTCTGGCGCTGCTGGAGTTGGTTCGTCTGCAGGCTGTGCTGCTGCACCAGCCAGCGCCCGGCGGGGATTTGTTGATCAAGAAAGCAAAGCGGTTCGATGAGGTCTTCGAGGAGCAGACGGAGCCGCGTGATGACTGGCGCTGACGGTCCGGCGCGGGTGGAGCATCGGGACGGAAGTTCGGCGGTTGCAGGTGGGTTTCGTCGACGGGCAGAGCTAGAGGAGGCCGCGGTAGATCTGTTCGGTCTCCTCATCGAAGCAGCAGAAGATGACCTGATCGACACTGCTGGTGGCGGCGGCTTGGCGGACGGTGCGGACGGCGATCTCGGCGGCGCGCTGCCTGGGGAAGCGGTAGATGCCGGTGGAGATGGCGGGGAAAGCGATGCTTTTGACCTCGTGCTCGCGGGCAAGCTCGAGCGAGCGGCTGTAGCAGCGGGCGAGCTCCGTGTCCACGTCGCGGTTGGGACTCCAGACAGGGCCGACGGCGTGAAAGACCCACTTGGCGGGAAGGCGGAAGCCTGGGGTGGCTTTGACGTCTCCGGTGGCGCAACCACCGAGGGCGGCGCAGGCGTGCAGCAGTTCCTTGCCGGCGGCGCGATGGATGGCGCCATCGACTCCACCACCGCCGAGGAGGGAGGTGTTGGCGGCGTTGACGATGGCGTCGACCTCGAGTTTGGTGATGTCGGCGCGAACTGCGGTGAGATCCATGGGCTGCCTCCCTGGGTGGGTGTACCCCCCCCTCTCAACAAGTATATTTCCCGGCTAAGATAGCCGAAATCAACCACTTACAACGGACCTGCGACTCCAAAGTATTGATTCGCGGGAAGTTCCGTGCAAAATACTGACAGCAAAAGACTTAGACCTTTTCCGTGTGGGAATGGTCCCCGCTGGTGTGCCGGGCTTCAGCGCTTCTGCCGCCCTTGGCGTTGTGCCTGGTGCTTCGCCGCAAGCTGTGAGATATCGGGTCTTTGCCCCGAAACCGCGAGCTCTACCCGAGGGAGAACGGCCCAAAGAGAAATCAAGTCCGGTGGACGCGAGTTCCTTGTATCTCCAGTATATGGGTTACGGGCATCTTCTCCGCCAGGTGAAAGGGGCTCTGAATGTGCGAGTTACAGCCGCCTGGGGTTGACACGTCTTCTTTCCGGGTCAGGCAACGGGTCCAAGCGGACGTCAGTGCAGGGGATCTTTCTGCTCGCGGGTGAGGACATCGCTTCCTTTGCGGAGATAGATACGGTAGGCGGGGGCATCGAAGGTGCCGAAGGTACGTTCGACGATGGGCACATAGCCGTTGCGAAGAAACGCAGCATACTCCGGCCAGGTGTCGATTTTGTTGAAGGTGACCATAGCCTGGAAGTACCACTCGTTGCCGAGGACGACGATATCAGCGGGGTGCTGCTGTTGCTGCCGGCTGAACCACTGGCGGTAGAAGGCGACCGCGGGGCTCGGATAGGGAGAAAAGAGCAACAGGTCTCCGGTGGTACCGGTGTTTTGGACCAGTCGCAGCCGGTAGAGCGCGTTGAGGCAGCCGTTGACCAGGTCGAGGCACTGGATCTGATTTTGCAGCGCATTGCCGCCGAGCTGGGTGAGGTCCCGCTGGAGTGCAAGCGCGAGGTTCTGGGGCGGCGGAATGGTGCGCGGGTAGCTGTAGATACGGTGGACGTAGAACGGAGCAGCGACGAGAAGGAGAAGGGCGACACCGGCGATGTGGAGCCAGCGCAGCGGGCTTTTGAAGGCGGGAGGCTGTGACGGTACGGGACCGGTGAGCTCCCAGCCGATCCAGAGAAGCAGAAAAGCGCTGAAGAGGTAGCGATGGTAGAGGTAGCCTTTTCCCTGCAGCCAATAGGAAAGAGCGCCGACGGAGACGCCGAGCAAAAGGGCCGATCGCTCCCAGGTAAGGGGCCGGCGGCGAAGGAGAGCGGAGGCGAGCGCCACCAGAACAAGAGGGATGGCCGGCACCGGGGTAAGGTGACGCAGGAGATAGAGACGGCCGAAGTTTCTTTCACGCACGTAAGCCGGCATGACGTGCCGCACGATAAAGAGAAGGCCGGAAAAGGCATGGTGGTGGACAAAGAAGGCGACCATGATTGCCACTACAACCCCGTTGCCGGCGGCAGCCCAAAACAAGTAGCGGAGGACGGGCCGGCCACGTTGACGGACGGTGATGCCGGCAAGCAGGGTGAAGGCGAGATCGAGCAGAAGGGCTCCGGGCTTGAGGCTGACCGCGAGGCCTGCGAACAGGCCGAAGGGGAGCAGCCATACGGGCTGACGGCGGCGCAGGCTGAGAAAGAGGCAGGCGGTGGCGGCGACGAGCAGAACCGTCATAACTTCGTCGCGCTCGACGGCCATCATGGGACCTTCCGAGCCGTGCAGAAGAACGAAGAAGAGGCCGGAGTAGAGCCCGGCCAGCCAGTGGCGCGCGCCGCCGATGACCATGCCGCTGGCGGTGAGCATGAGCAGAAGAGCGTACTCGTAGATGCGCCAGCCGAGGTCGCCCCAGCCAAAGAGATCCATGGCCCAACCCTCGGTGAGGTAGCAACCGGGCAGGTTCATATCAGTGATATCCGAGTAGGGGTGGAAGCCGCGCGTAATCAGGAAGTGGATGTAGTGCATGACGGCGCCATCCCACATCACGATCCAGTGCAGGGAGGCAGCGATGTAATAGCCGAACAGGCCGAGAAAGGCGGCCGAGAGAAGCCAGGGCAGGGAACGCGACGCGGCGACAAGGGCAGCACCGTCTACTGGGTTCTCAGCGCGAGGTTCGATCGTGGACGCCACCTTAACGTACGGATCTACGGTATCAAACCGGGAGCGCAAAGCAGGGCGTTGCTAAAGCGGCATCAGATCAGGTGGCACTCGGTGGGATTGGTTTGGAACGGGCTGAAAGCGCACCTCCGCTGCACCGGGCAGCCAACATTGGAGCACGATTCATCGTACGTTGACCTCCGTGTTGCAATCACGCCGTACCGTTAGAGCTACTCCCCTCGTCTTCACTGAGGCATCGCTTATGGCTACTACCGCGCCCGTCCAAAGCAGCTCCGTGCTGGATCAGAAGCTCAAAGACAATCCGCCCGCGAAATGGGGTGTGGCAATCTTTGGAGTGGTTCTGGTTTCGGGGGTAATTTACATCATCTCGAAGCTGGCTCACGATCTTTCGTCGGTGCACCAGGCATCGGTGTTTCCGTATGTGCTGCTGGGGACGGCGCTGCTGATTGCGCTGGGGTTTGAGTTTGTGAACGGGTTTCACGACACGGCGAATGCGGTGGCGACGGTGATCTATACGCACTCGCTGGAGCCGCACATTGCGGTGGTGTGGTCGGGGATCTGGAATTTTATCGGGGTGCTGACGAGCTCGGGGGCGGTGGCGTTTTCGATTGTGGCGCTGCTGCCGGTGGAGCTGATCCTGAAGGTGTCGACAGGGTCAGGGTTTGCGATGGTGTACGCGCTGCTGGTGGCGGCGGTGCTGTGGAATCTGGCGACGTGGTGGAGGGGACTGCCGGTGTCGTCCTCGCACACAATGGTGGGGTCGATTCTGGGAGTGGGTCTGGCGAACCAGTTCATCAACGGGCACAGCGGGACCTCGGGTGTGGACTGGGAGCAGGTGACGAAAGTGTTCAAGGCGCTGATCTTTTCGCCGATCATCGGGTTTGTGCTGGCGGCGGTGGTGCTGTTGATCTTCAAGGTGGTGGCCAAGGATCCGCGGCTGTACAAGGCGCCGGAAGGGACGGATCCGCCGCCGTTCTATATCCGGGCGCTGCTGGTGCTGACCTGCACGGGAGTCTCATTTGCGCACGGGTCGAATGACGGACAGAAGGGCATGGGTCTGATCATGCTGATTCTGGTGGGCACGGTGCCGACGGCGTATGCGCTCAACCACACGGTGGACAAGGGATCGGTGGCGACGTTTGCGGCGGTGTCGACGCAGGTGGCGGGCGATCTGCAGCACTACATTGAGCCGGGGTCGGTGGTGGGGGATGCGGGGCCGGAGCTGGAGAAGTTTGTCTCGAGTCACAAATTCCAGCCGTCGACGATGCTGGCGCTGCAGCAGATGGTCGTGGATGTGCGGAACGAGGCGGTGAGCTACGGGTCGCTGGGCGATGTGCCGCAGGACATGCAGGCAAACGTACGGAACCAGATGTACCTGGTGAGCGAGACGATGCGGCTGATCCCGAAGTTTGGGCCGAAGATCAGCAAAGAAGACCAGCCGACGCTGACGGCGTACAAGGGATTTCTGGATAAGTCGACCAAGTACATTCCGACCTGGGTGAAGGTGGCGGTGGCGGTGGCGCTTGGTCTGGGGACGATGATCGGCTGGAAGCGCATTGTGATTACGGTGGGCGAAAAGATCGGCAAGACGCACCTAACGTATGCGCAGGGTGCTTCGGCGGAACTGGTGGCGATGTGCACGATTTTTGGTTTCGACCGGATCGGGCTGCCGGTGTCGACGACGCATGTGCTGTCTTCCGGTGTTGCCGGGACGATGGTGGCGAATGGGAGCGGTCTGCAGATGTCGACGCTGCGCAATATTGCGATGGCGTGGGTGTTTACGCTGCCGGCGGCGGCGATCCTTTCGGGGTCGTTGTTCTGGGTGTTC
>CAXUCK010000081.1:0-9676 GCA_964249375.1 uncultured Acidobacteriaceae bacterium | reverse complement strand
CCCTCTAGCGGTGTGGCTGGGCTGTGCGCTTGCGTTGGCTGGGTGCACCTCATCGCGGGTTATCACGACAGCCCCGGCTTCCCCGTCGGAGCCGCGGTCGCCTGCCCCGGATCCTGAGCGGACGCGGTGGACGCGGCTGCCCACCCACATGCCCGGGAATCGCATACCCGCCTCTGTGCCGGGACCAACATCAGATTCGCAGGTCGTGCGGCATAGGCACTACCACAAGGTACGCTCGGGTACGCCACCACCCCCTCCGTGGCACCAGCCGTCGCCTGCACCGTCTGCAAGCGGCAGCACGGATGCCGCGGAAGAGGCGTGGTTCAGCAGCCTGCAGCCAGGGCAGCTGGACTGGGACGTTCCACAGACGATGACGCTGGATGAGTCGTGCTTGATCACGGTTCGTCTGCATGGCTACGAGAATGCGACGAGCACGGCGGACGCGCTGCCCGGGGCAAGCGGTACGGCATTGTTGAAGGTGGCGACGCAGATGAAGGCGGAGCTGGTTTCGGCCGGCGGCGACGACCTGACGGTGAAGCCCGAGAGCGAAGAAGGCGTGCGGTATGTGCCTGCGACGGGATTTACGGACTGGTCGTGGACGGTGACGCCGGTGCACTCCGCCAAACAAGAAAAGTTGCGGCTCACAGTCGAGGCGGTGTTGGATGCGGACCACAGCCGGTCGTTCGTGACGTACTCCCGGCCGTTTGCGATCGAGGTCGCGAGTGCCGGCTCGGTGAAGGACTACACGGAAGAGAACTTCGGCTCGCTGGTGAAGTACTGGGGGCCGGGTGGAGCGGGATTTCTGGCGATCGCGGGAGTGATTGCGTGGTGGCGGAAGCGGCGGCGGACAGAGCCAGCGTAAGCGGGGGACTCACGCGGGCGACTCAGCACAGCGGCGAAGTTCCGGTACACTTCGCGCATGCGGGTGTTTGGCATCGACTGTGGAACGGAGTTCACCGGCTGGGGCGTGGTGGAGGTGGACGGCGCGGCACGGATGCCGAAGCTGCGGCACCTGGCCGCCGGAACCATACGCCTGAACAAAAAACACCATACGCCGGCACGCCTTCTGCAGGCGCACACGGAGTTGCTGGCGCTGCTGGAGCTGCACCGGCCGGAGGTGGTGGCCATTGAGGAAGTTTTCTTTTCCGCCAACGCGAAGAGCGCGCTGAAGCTGGGGCAGGTGCGCGGCGTGGCGATGCTGGCGGCCGCAAACTCAGGGCTGCCCGTGGCCGAGTACGCCCCGCTTTCGATCAAGAGCTCCGTGGTGGGCTACGGGCTGGCGGGGAAAGAGCAGGTGCAGTTTATGGTTACGCGGCTGCTCGATCTGCCGTGCGCGCCGGATTCTGCGGACGCAGCCGACGCGCTCGCCATCGCCATCTGCCACATCCACACGGCGGAGACGCTGCGACTGCAGGGCGACCGGCGTTGATGCGGCGACTGGTGACTGCCTTGCTGCTGGCTGCCGCCGCGGACGTGCAGGCCCAGCAGACCGGGCCAGCCGCACCTCCGGCCGGCGATGCGCGGGTGAGTTTTACGATTGACCGGGCTGGCATCGATGTACCGCATCTCGCGATTACGGTGCACGCGGATGGCTCGGGCAGCTACGAGGCCACAGCGATGCCGGTGACGTTTTCCGGCCGGTATGGTGCCGAGGCGGCGAACCCGGCGCCCGAATCGATCCGGCAGGCGATCCACGTCAGCAGCGAGGGCACGGCGAAGATTTTTGCCGGGGCGCATACGGCCAACCTCTTTCGGATCAGCTGCGGCTCGAAGGCCAAAAACATCGCGGACACCGGGCGCAAGACGCTGGCCTACGATGGGCCGGAGGGAGGTGGGTCTTGCGTGTACAACTACTCCGAAAACAAATCGGTGACTGGGTTGACCGACTACTTTCAAGGGATGGCGTACACCCTCGATGAGGGGCGCCGGCTGGAGTTCCGCCATCGGTACGACCGGCTGGGGCTCGACCAGGAGATGGCGACCTTGCTGGCGCAGGCCGATGCAGGACGAGCTCCGGAGCTTGGCACGATCGCACCGGTGCTGGAAGCTCTGGTGGCGGATGGCGATCTGCTGGAGCGGGTCCGGTTGCGGGCGCGAAAGCTGCTGGACCGGGCGCAGGCGGATCGCTGAGCGCTGCCTATTCCGGGGTCAGCGCGCGGCAGAACGCAGCAGCGCTTTCGATCGACACAGCCTCGGCACGGATGCCGGGCGAAAGGCCGGCGGGCCACGCGGCTCGGAGCGCCTCAGGAGAATACCCGGCAGCGCGAAGATTGTTGGCCAGGGTCTTGCGCTTTTGCGCAAAGGACGCGCGCAGGAACCGCGTGAGGGACTCGGATTCGACGCCGAGCTCGGCGTAACGAATGTGTGTGCGCAGACGGAGCACACTGGAGAAGACCTCCGGCGGCGGCTGAAACGCACCGGGCGGCAGAGTCAGCAGGTGCTCCACAGTGCAGTTCATGGCAGCCGTTGCGGCGAGCATGCCGTACTCGCGTGTGCCGGGGCTGGAGGCGACGCGGTCCGCCACCTCGCGCTGCATCATCACCACCGACTGCCGGACAAGGCCGCGCGCACCGGCCGCAAAGAGGTGCAGCAAAATGTCGGAAGTGATGTAGTAGGGCAGGTTGCCAAGGACGTCCGCGGTTTCGCCCGGCGGCACGAGCGAGGCAAAGTCCGTCGCAAGGACGTCTGCCTCGACGATCTCGACATGGGGCTGCCCCTGGTAGCGACCGCGCAGAGCCTCGGCGAGCCCGCGGTCAAGCTCGATGGCGATGAGCCGCCTCGCCCGCGAAGCCAGGATCTGTGTGATGGCGCCCTGGCCGGGACCGATCTCGATGACGGTGCGGTCGTGCACCGGGCCGAGCGCGTCGGCGATGGTGTGCCGTGCGCGATCGTCGACCAGGAAGTTCTGTCCCAGCTTGGGCTTTCTCTGCCGTGCTGCCATGGTGAAGTGCGGTCCGCTCCGCGCTTATAGACTACTGGTTTGGAGGAGCGGATGCGGATTGCCGTTGCAACGCCCGAGTGCACACCATGGGCCTCAACCGGAGGCCTGGCGGAAGCGGTCAGTTCGCTCGCGCGCGAGCTGGCGCTCAACGGGCATGAGGTGTCGCTTTACCTGCCGTACTATCGTCAAGTAGCGAAGAAACGGCCCGATCTGCCGGTGCCGGTGCCCAGCCTGACGATTCCGTTTCCGACCTACAACCGGTTTGCGCGCGTGCTCGACGGCGGAACGAACGACGGCGTACGCACCTACTTTGTCGACTGCCCGGAGTTCTTCGACCGCGAAGCCATCTATGCGACCGCGTCCGGCAACTACCCGGACAATGCGGAGCGTTTCGGCTTCTTCTGCAGGGCAGTTCTGGAAGCGACCAAGCTGCTGGGTGTGCCGGAGATCTTTCACGTCCATGACTGGCCGACCGCCCTGCTGCCGGTGATGCTGCGCACCGTCTACTACTTCGACCCTCTGCTGCGAAACGTGCCTGTGGTGGTTACGATTCACAACGCCGGTTTCCACGGCTGGTTCCCGCCCTCGACCGTGCCGGCGCTCCTTCTGCCGGCAGAGGTGTACACGCCGGAGCGGCTGGAGCAGGGCGGCGAGGTAAATCTGCTGAAAGGCGGCATCGTTTACGCGGATGCGGTGACCACGGTGAGCCCGACCTACGCGCGCGAGATCCAGACGCCGGAGTTCGGCAACGGTCTGGAGGAGGCGCTCGGGCGCAGGAACTCCGACTTCACCGGCATCCTGAACGGGGCCAACTACACCGAGTGGAATCCCGAAACCGACCCGAGCATCGCGGCGCATTTCTCGGCGACCGACCTCCGCGGCAAGCGCGAGTGCCGGCGCGATCTGCTGCACGCCTTCGGCCTGAGCGGCAGCACCGGCGACGGAACGGCGGTGCTGGGCATGGTGTCGCGCTTCACCACGCAGAAGGGCTTTGACTTCCTGGCCGAAATTGCCGATCAGCTGATGGAACGCGACGTGGCGCTGGTCATTCTGGGCGACGGCGAGGAGTACTACACGCGGCTGCTGGAACAGATGGCCCAGCGCAACCCCGCCAAGGTGCGCGTGAAGACCAGCTTCGACACGGTGATCGCGCACAAGATCGAGGCCGGCGCGGACCTGTTCCTGATGCCTTCGCGCTACGAGCCATGCGGCCTGAGCCAGATGTATGCGCTCCGCTACGGCACGATTCCTGTGGTGCGCGCGACGGGCGGTCTGGACGACACCATCGACGAGCAGCCAAACGGGGCGGGAAACGGCTTCAAGTTCCACGGCTACGAGGCAAAGGAATTCCTCGCGGCGATCGTGCGTGCCCTCGACCTCTTTGCCGACGCCCCTCGCTGGCAAGCGATGATGGAGCGCGCCATGGCGCAACGCTTCCTGTGGGGAACGGCGGCGCGCACGTACGTGGGCGTTTACGAAAAGGTGATCCGCAACCGGAGCTGACGCGGCATGACGCAACTCGTTGCCGCCCCTGATATGCTCAACCGCACCATGCCCGAGGCCAGCGAGACTGTCACCGCTCCCGCGAGTCGAGCGTCTGTTGCCGGCGCCACGACCGCCCTGGTGCTGCTCACCGCGCTCAACTTCGTCAACTACATCGATCGTTACATTCTGCCGGGCGTGCAGGAGCAGATCAAGCACGAGTTCACCATCTCGGACGCGCAGATCGGGCGGCTGACGCTGTGGTTCATGGTGGCCTACATGGCGACCTCGCCCGTGACGGGATGGCTGGGCGACCGGTTCCCGCGCAAGCCGATGATCGTCATCGCGGCCCTGTTCTGGAGCGGCATCAACCTCTTCACCGCTTCGGTTCACTCGTATGACTCACTCAATCTTCGGCACGCGGCCCTGGGTGTAGGCGAGGCGAGCTTCGGCATTTTTGCGCCGTCGCTGCTGGCGGACTTCTACCCACCGGCGCAGCGCAACCGTGTGCTGACGATCTTCAACATTGCCATTCCGGTGGGCGCGGCGTTGGGTTATCTGATCGGCGGCAGCGTGGGCGAGCGCCACGGTTGGCGATCGAGTTTTATCGTTTCGGCAGTGCCGGGGGTCGTCATCGCGCTGCTAATCGCGGCGTTCATGAAGGAGCCTTCGCGAGGCGAGCGGAAGGAGCGAGCGACACTCTCTGAGAAAGCAACCGTGCTCTCGTTGCTACGGAATCCGGCGTACTTCTGCACCGTGCTCGGCTACGCCGCGGTCACGTTTTCGCTCGGCGGGATCTCCTGGTGGATGCCCTCGTTTCTGCAGCGCATGACGGGCCGATCGCAGAGTTCGGCGGCGTTTCTGATGGGAGCGATCACGGTGGTCGCGGGCCTGGGAGGCACTGTTCTGGGCGGAGCCGTCGCTCAGCGCTGGTCGCGACGAACCCCGCGTGCGCTCTACCTCCTCCCCGCGATCGGAGCCGCGCTGGCTGTGCCGCCTGCTCTGCTGTGCTTCTTCGGCCCACACTCGCTTACGCTGCCGGGGCTGGCACTCGCGGTGTTTCTTATCTTTCTCGGGACAGGCCCGGTGAACGCGTCAACAGTGAATGCGGTGCGGCCGGAGATCCGGGCCACCGCGCTCGCCGGTCAGCTGTTTCTGATCCACGCGCTCGGTGACGCGATCTCACCGAGCGTGATCGGCGCGGTGTCGGACCGCAGCAATCTCGCCGTGGGCCTGGCGTCCACGCTGGTCACGCTGCTCTTAGCGTCCGTCATCTTTTTTATTGGCGCGCGTTTTGCTCCGCCGCTGCAGAGCGATCTCGATCTGGCCAAAGCATAAAGCGAATCGCATGCTGCTTTTGCGCACGCGCGGCATCCGAAGCTTGAGAAGACGAGCATCCCGGGGGCCGAGTTTTTTGCTGTCCATCCTTCGTCTAGCCATGACGGTGGCCGCGTGGGCCGTCGCCGTAGCCTGGGTCGGGCGCACGGCCGCCGCGGCGCGGGGTTTGCGCCGCGTACCGGACCTCCTGCGCTTGCCTGTCGATTGCTTACCGGCAGGCCTCCCGCTCGTGACCGTGATCGTTCCGGCGCGGAACGAAGAGGCCGCAGTCGCGGGGTGTCTGCGGTCTCTGCTGGATCAGGATTACCCGCGAACGCACGTCATCGCTGTCAACGATCGATCCACCGATTCGACCGGCTCGCTGGTGGACGCGCTTGCGGCGGAGCAACCGGCGCGCCTCACCGTGTTGCACGTACGCGATCTGCCCGCAGGTTGGTTGGGCAAAACGCACGCGATGGCGTTGGCAGCCGAGCACGCTGGATCGACAGAGCAGCCGGATTGGCTCCTGTTCACGGACGCTGACATCCTGTTTGCGCCATCCGCGATCCGGCTCGCGTTAACAGAGGCGGTCGCCCACACAGCCGACCACCTGGTGGTGCCGCCGACACCGATCTTGGTGGGCGCGGGCGAGGCCGGCCTGCTCGGCTTGTTCCAGCTGATGGGTTCCTGGGGCGTTCGTCTGTGGCGTGTGCCGGACCCGCGATCGCGCCGTGATGTGCTCGGCATCGGAGCCTTCGGTCTGGTGCGCGCATCGGCGTACGCGCAGATCGGAGGCTTCGCCGCGCTGCGCCTGGCGGTGCTTGAAGACCTGGGCCTCGCGCGGGCAATCAAGGCAGCCGGCCTGCGCTCGCGCGTGGCCTTCGGTACTGGATTGATCCGGCTTCGCTGGGCCGAAGGTGCCTTCGGTTTGGTCAACGTACTGACCAAGAATCTGTTCGCACTGTTCGCCTTCCAACCGCTCCTCCTGCTCGGCGGATGCACCGGGATCATGATGCTTACGATCGCTCCGTTAATTGGTCTTTGCTTCAGCGGAACACGGCTGCCGTCGACATTGGCGATCGCGGCCATCGCGGGAATGTACGGCTTGCTCGCTCGCTACAGCCGCCTGCCGTTCTGGAGTTTTCTTCTCTACCCGCTTGGCGCTCTGCTGCTGGTCTACTCGCTCGTACGGTCCATGACGACCACACTGCGGCAAGGCGGCGTTCTCTGGCGCGGCACCTTCTATCCCCTTGCGGAGCTGCGCCGGCACAACACTCTGCCGCGCTAAACTCCCGCCAGCACCTCGACCTGCTTACGGCCATACCGACGCTCCACGTACTCGTCCAGGATCACCTGAAACTCCTCGACGATGCGATCGCCCTTGAGCGTCGTGAACAGCTTGCCGTCAACGTACACGGGCGCCTTCGGTTCCTCAAAAGTCCCGGGAAGCGAGATGCCTATGTTTGCGTGCTTCGACTCTCCGGGCCCATTCACGATGCATCCCATCACGGCCAGCTTCAGCTCTTCGACGCCGGCGTAGTGCTGCTTCCACTCGGGCATCTGCTCGACCAGGTAGTTCTGAATGCGCTCGGCCAGCTCCTGAAAGTAGGTGGAGGTGGTGCGGCCGCAGCCGGGGCAGCTGGTCACCTGCGGCATGAACGATCGGATGCCAAGAGACTGCAGAATCTGCTGTCCGCAGCGCACTTCTTCCGAGCGGTCTCCGCCCGGCGTGGGCGTCAGCGAGACGCGGATCGTATCGCCGATCCCCGCGAGCAGCAGGGGCGCCAGCCCGGCCGTCGAGGCCACAACGCCCTTCATGCCCATGCCGGCCTCGGTCAGGCCGAGATGCAGGGCGTAGTCGGAGCGGCGCGCCAACTCCGTGTACACGTCCAGCAGGTCGCGCACATTCGAAACCTTGGCCGAAAGAATGATCTGGTCGCGGCGCAGACCATACCGCTCCGCCGCAGCGGCGTTGTCGAGCGCGGACACCACCATGGCCTCGAGCATCACGTCACGCGCCTCCAGCGGCTGCGCGGCACGCGAGTTCTCGTCCATCATGCGCGTCAGCAACGCCTGGTCGAGCGACCCCCAGTTGACCCCGATGCGGACCGGCTTCTGCTTGTCCACGGCGCACTCGACCATCGTGCGAAAGTTATCGTCATCCTTGCGTCCGATGGAGACGTTGCCCGGGTTGATGCGGTACTTGGCCAAGGCACGGGCGCACTCCGGGTACTTCCGCAGCAGGAGATGTCCGTTGTAGTGGAAGTCGCCGATGATGGGCGTCGTCCAACCCTTCTTCGCCAGGGCATCGACGATATACGGAACCGCCTTGGCCGCCGCGTCATTGTTCACCGTGATGCGCACCATCTCGGAGCCGGCACGTGCCAGCGCCGCCACCTGCTGCACGGTCGACTCGACGTCCGCCGTGTCCGTGTTCGTCATCGACTGCACCACCACCGGTGCGTCCGACCCTACACGAACTCCGCCCACATCCACTGTCACCGCACGTCGACGCACCAGCTCTGGCATAGTGTCTCCAGCTTCCAGTTTACCAGCGCAGGCAGAGATCGACGCCGAGCACGCCACACGCGCGCGATACACTAGCCGCACGTGGCCCGGTAGCTCAGATGCATAGAGCGGCGCACTCCTAACGCGAAGGTCGCAGGTTGGACTCCTGCCCGGGCCACCACGAATTCACCCCCGAGATCCCGTCCCCCCAAAGGAAGCAATTCGCTCGTCCGAGCGCACCATCCTGGCCGCGTCGAGGTCGAAGCCTCCGTGCCAACAACACTCCCCGCCACCCAGGCGGGCAGCTCCCGGTGCATTTACCTGGTTGCAACGCAGCCGGTTCTGCTGTAAGAAAGAGGGACTACACACATCCCAGACCCGCCTCGCGCGGGTTCACCGCCAGGGCCGCACGCACACACGGGGCGTCCTGGTGCGCTGCACTTCCACCTTCCCCGGGGAGAGCTTCGATGATGCGTCGCTGCCTATACTGCCTCTTTGCACTCGTTTTCACCTTCTGTGTCGGCGCATCTGCCCAAAACGCAACCACCTCGCTGCGCGGCGTCGTTCGCGACCCCAGCGGTGCCGTCGTCCCCGGAGCCACGATCACCCTGCACAATCAGGCGTCCGGTCAGAGCTTCAGCTCCGTCTCGAAAGCCAGCGGCGATTACCAGTTCCAGCAGATTCCCCCGGCCACCTACGAGATCACCGTCGCCGCCCAGGGATTTGGCAACCAGACCAAGTCGGCCGAACTGCTCGTCAACCAGCCCGCCACCGTCGACTTCGCGCTCACGCTGCAGACCAGCAACGAGGTCGTCAACGTCACCGAAGCCGCGCAAACCCTCAACACCACCGACGCGTCGCTCGGCAACTCGACCGACAATGCCACCATCCAGGCGCTGCCCAGCGAGACCCGCAACATCCCCGACCTCCTTTCGCTCAACCCCGGCGTCTTCTTCATCCCGGTCCCGGCCGGAACCAACCCGGCGCTGCAGGACAGCCGCTCGGGCTCCGTCAACGGCGGCCGCTCCGACCAGAGCAACGTCACCCTCGACGGCGTCGACGACAACGACCAGGTCCGCGGTCTCGCCTTCACCGGCGTCCTCCGCGCCACGCAGGATTCCACCGAAGAGTTCCGCGTCACCACCAGCAACGCGAACGCCGACGCCGGCCGCTCCTCCGGCGCGCAGGTCAGCCTCGTCACCAAATCCGGCACCAACAAATTCCACGGCGCCGCCTACGAGTACCACCGGCCCACCTTCACCGTCGCCAACGACTTCTTCCTCAAGAACGCCCAGCAACAGTCCGGCGAGGCAAACCGCCCCGCCAAACTGATCCGCAACATCTTCGGCGGCGATGTCGGCGGTCCGATCATCAAAGACAAACTCTTCTTCTTCGAGATTGACAAGCTTAGGTTGCCATTGATTGATC
>CAXUCK010000080.1:5400-9766 GCA_964249375.1 uncultured Acidobacteriaceae bacterium | reverse complement strand
ACCAAACACATCTTGCATCCGTCTCCGACTAGGTGTATCTAAGATATATCTCACGACATATCGTGATAAGGAGAGCAACAATGCATAACCAATACAGAACAGATCGCCCCGAGCACCCCGACTTCGGCCCACGGACTGGAAGCCGACAGCACTTCACACCGCACCATGGGCGCAATGCGGGGCCGTCCGGCCCGTGGGTCGGAGATCGGGAACACTTCCCCGCCGCCTCGGCCTTCCATCGTGGAGAACCAGGCGCCCCTGCGGCTGCCCCGGGCAGATTCGGCAGGCGCGCCTTCGACGCCCTCTTCGAGGCTCGCTTCGGTGGCCGGGGAGAATGTGGCTTTCGCGGCCGCGGCCCACACGAACACCACGGTTTCGGAGGCTTCGAAGAGCGCGGACACGGCGGCCCCGGCAGGCGCGGCTTCGGCGGCGGCCGGCACGGCGGCCATCCCTTCGGAGTTGGGGGCGGTGGCCGCGAACGGCTGTTTGACGGCGGAGACCTCAAGCTCGTCATTCTCCAGTTGATCGCCGACAAGCCGAGCTACGGCTACGAGCTGATCAAGACCATGGAAGAGCGATTGGCCGGTGGCTACGCACCCAGTCCCGGCGTCGTCTATCCCACCCTCACGCTGCTCGAAGAAGAAGGCTTCGCAACCGTCGCGACCTCAGAAGCCGGCAAAAAGGTGTACACCGTGACCGACGCCGGACGTGCGGAGCTCACCGCCAACGAGCGCCGGCTCGCGGAAATCTTTGAACGGGTCGAGCACGCCGGACGCGGTTTTCGCCGTGGTCGGTCTCCGGAGATCATGCGGGCGTTCATGAGCCTGCGCAGCGCCGTGCAGGCGAGGGTCACGCGCGAGGGTCTGACGGACGAACAGATCGCCAAAATGGCCGAAGCGATTCACAAGGCGGCGCGAACCATCGACGGGATGTAAGACTCCACTTCGTGGCGGTCGCCTCAGGCTATCGTCCGCCCCGGGCGCCTCGGGGCGGAAGTCAGCAGGATGTTCCTCGCCTCGCCACAGCCGCACCAAGGGTTGAACGTTCCATCTTTGTGGAAGGGACGTCAGGGACTAGCGGCAACCTGGTCTCCATAAGTCGGAAAGGGAACCGGTTCCGTGCTGGTGGGCATACCGCGAAGCGTAAGCAGGTCAGCCTCGACGGTAGCCCAGCGGGCGGGATCGCGGCGGGTCACGATCGGCGCTTCGGGATCGCTGTAGTAAGCAAGGATGTCCGCCTGGATGCCGGGCGGAATCGGGTTCTTCGGGGTCAGCACGAGCCGATGCAGCAGGCTGGCATAGGTGTCGTCGGTAAGCCGGTAACCGCCCGGCCTGACGGGGTCTCCGGTGTCGAGGTCGCGGTTCGGGAGTGGGTGCCGTGGATCGAGCGAAGCCCGCGGGACGTCTTGGCTGCCGGCAGGGCTTGCCGGGAGGGAAACACCCGGCGGGGGCTCCGAATGGGTATCAGCCGAGGCAGCCGAGGCAGCCGACGCTCTCGTCGTTGGCGGTGGTGTAAAGCGGGCAAGCACCGTCCGGAGCGCGGCGACGCTACTCGTCACGCTATGAACGTACTCCACCTCCGTCGCAACCGTCGGGCCTTTTACGGCGGCGAGCTTCAGCGGGCCGACCTTGGGCAGGATCCACAGCAGACCGGCAAGGGAATACGTTCCAACCCCGGGATTGCGCCGGAATCGGTCCCACTGGTTGTCGGCGGCCACCCGGGCGACCTCGCGTTCAAACTGCCGGAGCTCGGCATTGTCCGTGTCGGCCGGCATGTGGCGCCGGTGGAGCACGGTTACGGCATACGCAATCCGCGGGATAAACCGGCGCACCGCAAAGCGATACCCGCGCACGTTGATCCTGCGCCCGCGACCGGCGGTCAGATCTTCCGGCAGGCCGTAGGTCTGGAAGAACGCCAGCCCCACCTGGCGGGTGGGCACTTCCAGCCCAACCGAGCGAAGGTAGTGGACCGGGGCAAAGCGATGATGGGCAATCTCGTTGATGTCGAACGCGAATTCGGTCTGGACGTGCGCGTGCTCGGCCTGCGCATAACTCACAACCGGTCCATACTCGGAGCGGAGTCTCGGAAACTCCACGGGAACGGCGAGGTTGGTGGCTTCCGGGTGGCCGATCGAATCGCCGAGGTAGTGCGAAAGCGCGCCGACGGCAAACGCGAGTTCATCCGCGTTGCCGGCATTTCGAAACAGGTTAACGACGAAGTCCCCGGAGCGCACGTAGTGCGTCAGATCGGAGAAAAATGGATCGCCAAAGGGGTAGTACCCGATGTCCTGAATAACGCAACCGCCGTACGCATACGCGCGTGCGTGTTCCAGCTCGGCGGGCGTGAGGGTAGGGTATCGGCTAAGCAGAAGCGGAACAATGGAGCTCTTCCACGTAAGGTCGATCAGCTGCTCATGCGTCAGCAGCGAGTACCCCCGCGCCGGGCAGGCAGCAAATGGACACAGCAGAAGAAGAGCAGCGGCCACAAACCAGCGACCGCGAAGGAAACAAGCGAGAAACATAACGTGTGCAGTATCGCAGCGTCGGCGGCAATCCGGGCGAAGATTTAGCGATAAAGTTTCTGTGCCTTCCCAAATTGGAACAGGCGGGCCCGCGCATCACCCAAAGCCGGCGTCGTACTCAAAAGGTAAGGAGGACGCACGATGCCGTTTGTGACAACGCAGGATGGAACAACCCTCTACTACAAGGATTGGGGTACCGGCTCGCCCGTCGTACTCGTTCACGGTTGGCCCCTGGACGCGGACATGTGGGAACACCAGGCGCAGTTCCTGGCACACCACGGGATGCGCGTCATCAGCTATGACCGGCGTGGCTTCGGCCGGTCCGGCCAACCCTGGGGCGGCTACAACTACGACACCCTGGCCGCCGACCTCAACAGCCTCATGGAGCAGCTGGACCTCCGCGGCGCCGCGCTCGTCGGGTTCTCCATGGGCGGCGGTGAGGTCGTACGCTACCTGGCCCGCTTCGGCGCTTCGCGCGTGCGCAAGGCCGTTCTCATCTCCTCCGTCGTGCCCTATATGCTCAAGTCCGACGACAACCCCGACGGCACACCCCTGGCAGCGTTCAACGATTTCATGGAGCAGCTGACCAAAGATCGGCCAGCCTTTCTCGCGGAGTTCGCGCCCAGGTTCTATGGCCGCTCTCTGGTGCACCACACCGTCAGCGAGCCCTGGCTGGAGTTCACCCAGACCATGGCCTTCCGCGCATCTCCCAAGGCCACCATCGACTGCGTCCGTGCCTTTTCCGAAACCGACTTCCGGGGAGACTGCGCCGCGGTCACCGTGCCAACCCTCATCATCCACGGCACGGGCGACGCCACCGTACCCATCGACGCCGCCGGACGCGCCGCCGCCAGGCTCATCCAGGGCTCGACGCTCGTCGAATACGAAGGCGCGCCACATGGCCTGTTTGCGACGGAGCCGGACCGGCTGAACCGGGATCTGCTGGAGTTCCTGGGCGACGCGCAGCCGCCTCTGAGCACCCCTGTCGTGAGCTAACGTCCAACCGCCGCAACCGCCACGTCCGGCAGAGCCTCCGAGTGACCCTCGGGGGCTCTTCAGCTTTTCAGCGCCTCGCGCAGAACCCCTCCGGCGCGCTTTAGCCGCGCAGCCGCCGCCGCATAGGGCAAGCCGAGATGCTGCATCAAAATCGCAGTCTTCAGCGATCCGGCTTCCGCAAGCAGCTGGGTTGCCCGAGCGTCATCACACCCGGTCACGCCCATAAAGATGCGCCGCGCGCGATCGCGCAGCTTGGCATTCGTCGGCTGCACATTCACCATGAAGTTGCCAAACGTCGCGCCCGCGCGAATCATCACGGCCGTCGACAGCATGTTCAGCACCATCTTCGTCGCCGTTCCTGCCTTCAGGCGAGTGGATCCGGTAAGCACTTCAGGGCCGGTCAGCGGAGCAATCGAAATGTCGGCCGCCTCCGCCATCGCCGAGCCGGGAACGCAGGTGAGCGCAATCGCCAGCGCACCCAGCGACCGCGCGTACGCCAGTCCGCCCAGGCAGTAAGGCGTCCGTCCGCTCGCGGCAATCGCGACCAGCGTGTCCGCCGTCGCGGCGCCGCCTGGCCCAACCTGCCCAAACCCGGCAGCCACCAGGTCCCGCGCGCCTTCCTCGGGCGAGTCTTCAGACTGCTCCGACGAACGCCGGAGCGCCGGATCGCCCCCCGCGATCAGTCCCTGCACCAGAGTCGTCGACACGGAAAAGGTCGGGGGGCACTCGCTCGCGTCCAGCACCCCAAGTCGCCCGCTGGTCCCCGCGCCCAGGTAAAACAAACGCCCGCCACGGCCGAACCGCTCGGCAACCTCGTCCACCAGTCGCTCAAGATCTCCCTGCCCGGCG
>CAXUCK010000080.1:0-5390 GCA_964249375.1 uncultured Acidobacteriaceae bacterium | reverse complement strand
CAATCCGCGGGAGCTCCGCGCGAACAGCCGCCGCAACGGTCGCGTCCTCATCATTGAGGATCCCCAGCATGTCCATCGTCGGCAGTTCGTCGATGTGCTCGGAGCGGGGGTTCCGGCTTTCCGTCAAAAGCGTAGCAAGGTCGGGCATGGCTGCGTTGATCATCGCCCGGCCGGCGGTCTCGCACAAGCGCCGCGGCCCGTAAGCCCCCTCATCTCCGCAACCCGCAAAAGTGCATCCGGGAGCCGCCGCGAACGACTCCCGGACCGCGAACAGAGGGAGGGAGACTTACCCGCGGAACCGCCGCCTCGCCGCGCCGGCCACACCCAGCAGGCCCGTGCTCAGAAGCGCCAGCGAAGCCGGCTCCGGCGTCGTGGCCGTCACCGGGGAGAACCCAAGGCCGCTCGCCGAGCCAGTGCCGTCCCCCACCGTGAAGGAACCGCTGCGATACGACATCGCATCCGTTTCAACTACCAGAATGTTTGTCGAAGCACCGGGCGCTAACTCGTTCGACCCGGTGAAGTTAAAGGTCATGGTCCCCCCGTCGGCGCTTCGTCCCACGACATCCGGATCCTGCCCGGATTGCGACGCGTTGTAGCCCGTATCCGTCACCGCGCCGGCAAAGCCAGAGGCCGAAAACCCCGTCAGCGCTCCCGTCCCGTTGTTGGTAAAAACGTAATAAAAGTCAAAGCAGTTGGCGCAGACCGTGCTCGAAAAATCCTGGTACACCCCAACCGTGTACCCCACGTTAAACTGCGCGTTTACGATCGTTCCCGAGGTCTGCACAATGGTGTGGCCGTTGGGGTTCAGCGGGTCAGGCGTTCCCGTCTGGCCGGGTTGAAGAACATTGGCGCTGGCAAAACCAGCGCATCCGAGAGTCAAGGCAGTGAGTGTGGCAAAGTGGCGAAGCATGGCATCTCCAAGGTGTTCCCTGCGTCAGGGTAAGGTTCACGTCGGTCGTAAGTTGCACGTAACCCGCCAAAGTGCACGGTTGTGCATCCACACGTTTTCTGCTCGCTCTGCCTCACTTACGGGCGCGCGTCCCGTCCATCCACCTCCAGCTCTGTGCAACCCTTTGCAAGAGGCTGGCCACATCGTGCGACATCACGAGCAACACCGCCGCCGCACCGGGGCCGCCGTCGTACGATGGAAATCCCGTCCGTTGCCTTAGAATCGCAAGATCAGCGACAGGCGCGGCAAGCGGCGGAGGCATACGGTGCAGGGAACCATGACAGGACTTGAGGAGCAGGTGCGGGAGGCGGCGGCACACGCCGGTCTTACAGTAGTCCGGTCCGAGGCCGGCGCCGGCTTTTCCGGGCAGCCCACGCTGCGCTTGGCCCTGGCGCGGGTCGACGCCCCGGCAAAAGAGCTTCTGCTGGAGCTGAGCGCGGATCTCGATCTCGGGCGCGCCGGCGTGCAGGGCGGCGTTCAAACCTATCTTGCGGAAGCGGCAACGCGCCTCCGCAATCCGCGCCCCGACTGCTACCTCACCCTCACCGGGCTGCCGCTCAGCTTTGGCAAATTTGCCTGGCCCTTCCATGGCTCCACCTCCGGCGCGGATACGTCCATCGTGCACGGTGAGGTACGTCTCGAAGACGGCGAGCCCAGTCTGTTGCATGCCAAGGTCTCGGCCTCCATGACCGTCACCTTCCGCGACGTCGTCCTCGCGCAGGAGCAGCCGTTTGCCGAAAGCTTTATCTACAACGCCGTTCGCAAAACCATGGATCAGGGCCAGCTGGAGCTGGTCAAAAGCGGCAATCGCCAGCCCGTGCCCGTCACCACCCGCTACTACAGCGCAAAGCAGCAGAGGTTCATCTTCAACGACACCACGGAGGCCCAGCGAGGGGAGTTCCTCGCCGCCAAGGCCTTCTGGATGTCGGGCGTGCTCGGCGGATCCGAACCCGTGTGGCTCGCCGACCCGCGCGACGCACAATACCTGAACACCACGCCCGAGGCGCTTTCGAAAACCGCCGAAGCACTCGCCAGCAGCGGCTTGGTGCGGCTCGCTGCCGACGTGACCTTTGCCACCCCCACCGAGGCCCTCATGGGACACCGGTCCAAATACCTCGGGGAAATGACCGAGGCCCTCGCGTTCCTCAAGCCCACCTTCAATGAGCAAATGCGGGGCGGTCACACCAATATGTAACGTCGGCCACCCGTGCCCAGATCCTGCGCCGCTCTCGGCGAACTCCTGCACGGACAGATCGGCCGCCCCACAACCTCGAACCGCCGGCGCAAACACAAATCGTGGGGGCGAGAGCATCTTCTGCTCGGCGGGGGGGTTCTATTGGGTGTGAGGTATGGACGTATGACAATCGCAAAAAAAGCAACGATGTGGTGTGCGCCGGCATTGGCGCTGACTCTTCTTACCGCAGGCACTGGTGTCGCGCGGGCCCAGTATGGACCTCCGCCGCCCCCGCCGAATGGCGGCTACCAGGGTGGCGGTGGATGGGATCAGCCCCCGGGGGAGTTCCAGGAGGTGCAGCGGCAGGGCTTCCACGATGGCATCGAGGGCGCTCGGAAAGATTTCGAGAATCACCGTCAGCCCAACGTCAACAACCGCGATGAGTACCGGCATCCGTCATTCCACGGTCCGGACCGGCGCGCCTACAAGCAGGGGTTTCGCCGCGGGTACGACGTCGGCGTGCAGCACCTGACCCAGGGTGGACCGGGGCCGCGGCCTTACTAGGGCCTTTCCCAGCCGGTTTCCAGCCGGTCGAACCAGGCGCAGCGAGCGGAGCTTCCTCGCTGCGCCTTTCCCTTTCCCGGTACGCCACCGGCGACAGCGACTTCCACAAACACGAGCCCCCATCGCCCGGCGCAAGCCGCATCGGCGCCAAACCGTCGCCGCACGCGGAAGACAGGACCCCGCCGCGTCAGAAAAGAAATGCGCTCCGGGAAGCGAGAGCGACAACGGCCCGTCTGCTGAGGTGCCCTTAGAATTGGCCTGCGGGTTGCTGGAAATTCACTCTCTGCGGAATCGAGGGACGCCGGTGCGGATGGCCAGGATTGAGGTTGCGGCTGGGGTGGTGGTGCTGCTGTTCGGTGTGGTGGGATCGGTCGCTTGGGCCCAAGCAGCAGGATCCGCGGCAGGGGGGAACGAAAACGCGCAAACGCCGGGCAAACCCGCTGGGACCCGGCCCCTCGGGCGGGCGGAGCCTCCGGTGGCCGGGTTGTCACGGCGCGATGGAGAGACGGTCGCGGTCACCTTGCCGGGTGCGGGCGAGGCCGCCGGGGGCGGCAGCCGCCCGGGCGATCTGCTGCTCCACGGTTTCTCCTTCAATGGGGAGGTGGTGCCCACATCAAAACTGCATCTCCGTCAGCTGGGGCCAGGCGTCATGGAGATCACCAGCCTCGCCTACTCGGTTGGCGAGTGGGCGTTTTCAGTCGAGGACGACGCCCATTTCTACGGTCTCGGCGAGCGCTTCGACACGCTCAACCGCGCGCGGCAGATCGTCCGCAACGTGTCGCAGGACAACGGCGGAGCCAAGGGCAGCGCAGCCTACAAGCCCATGCCGTTCTTCATGAGCACCCGGGGCTACGGCCTGTGGGTGGACACCACGGCCGAGGCAGAGTTCGATTTCGATGTCTCGGCCAAGGGCGAGGTCGGCATCACCGTGCCCGCCGAAAAGCTCCGCGTGGTCGTCTTCCAGGGGCCGGAGTTCGCGAAAATCCTCGAGAGCTTCACCGGCCTCACGCAACGGGCCGTCGTTCCGCCCATGTGGGCCTTTGCTCCGTGGATGGGCCGCGACTTCGACCTCTCCCAGTCCGATGTGGACGGCGATGTGGACCGCGCCCGCGCCCTCGGTCTGCCCGGCGATGTTCTGCTCATCGATTCCCCGTGGGCCACGACCTATAACAGTTACATTTGGAATCCGAAACAGTTCGCCGACCCCGCGGGCATGGTCAAGCATGTGCACGGTTCCGGTTACAAATTAGTGCTCTGGCACACGCCCTGGATCAACAACAACTCGCGCACCGACGAGGCCGGGTTCGCCGGCAAAATCGCCGCCCACTCCGAGCTCTACGACGAAGCCGCCGAGCACGGCTACTTCGTCAAAACCACCGAAGGCAAACCGTACGTCGGCCGCTGGTGGAAGGGTGAGGGGTCGATGATCGATTTCACCAATCTCGCAGCCAAGCTCTGGTGGCAGGACAAACTCCGCGGAGCCATCCACGCAGGCGCCGACGGCTTCAAAAACGATGACGCCGAAGGCAATTTCCAAAGTGCCGGCGTCACCCCCCAGGTCATCAAGTTCGCCGACAACACCGATCCCCAGCTCATGCGCGGGCGCTACGCCGTGCTCTACAACAACGCCGTCGAAGACGTCATTCAGAAAGACCTCAAGGGCAACGGCGTCGTCTTCGCCCGCAGCGTCACCCAAGGCGCGAACGGCCTCGGCTTCCTCTGGGCCGGCGACAACGAGTCCAGCTTCTCGCCCGAAAACGGCCTGCCCACCGTCGTCACCGCCGCCCTCAACGCCGGTATGAGCGGCATGCCGCTCTGGGCGTCCGACCTCGGCGGCTACCTCAAAACCGCCTCCACCCCCGACATCGCCGTCGCCGAGCGCTGGACCGAGTTCTCCGCCTTCTCCCCCGTCATGGAAGTCTTCTCGCAAACCAACGCCCTTCCGTGGGATTGGGATCGCGGCAAGGGCACCGCCGCGCTCGACGTCTACAAGCGCTACGCCGTGCTCCACATGAGCCTCTTCCCCTACCGCTACGCCGCCGCCCTCGAAGCCGCCAAAACCGGCATGCCCCTCATGCGAGCCCTTCCGCTCGTCTACCAGAACGACCCCGCAGCCCGGCAGGCCCGCGACGAATACCTGTTCGGTCCCGACTTCCTCGTAGCCCCCGTGGTCGACGAGAACACCCGCCGCGTCGTCTACCTGCCGCCCGGAAGCTGGGTCGACTTCTGGACCGGAGCCGTGCTCTCCGGCGGCCAGACCCTCCTCGTGGACGCTCCCCTCGACAGGATCCCCGTGTGGGTCCGGGCCGGCGCCGTCATCCCCAAAATCCCCGAAGACGTCATGACCCTCGTACCCTCCGCCGAAAGCGGCAACACCGCCATCAAAGGCCTCGACGATCGGCGCATCTACGAGCTCACCGGCGCCGCCACCGGCGAGTCGCGGATCACAGACTTCGAGGGCCGCACCCTCGTACAATCCGGATCCAGCCTCACCCTCACCGGCGACAAGCCCGCCCACATCACCCTCCGCTGGCGCTTCACCCACATCGGCGCCGTCACCGTCAACGGAACCCCCGCAAAAGTCACCTCCACGCCCTACGGCACCGCCGTCGAGTTCGACTTCGCCAAACAAGCCACCGTGCACTGGCAATAACCCCACTCCCTTTCCCAATAAGCATCTATCGACCCCTAAAGAACCCTGCA
>CAXUCK010000079.1:7272-9878 GCA_964249375.1 uncultured Acidobacteriaceae bacterium | reverse complement strand
CTACCCACTCACGGGCGACTTCCTCCAGAGCCTCTCCTTCGTGCTCCTGGCGCTCGTCGCCCTCCGTTGGGCCGTCACCGATCAGGAAGGCCGCTGCAAGCACTGCCTTCGCACACTTTCCGCCCCCGCGCGCGTCGGCCGCCCCTCCCGCAACCTGCTCGAATGGAACGGCACCGAGCTCGCCTGCACTCGCGGCCACGGCCGACTCACTATCCCCGAACTTGAGACAAGCTGGTGCCAACGCAGCGCCTGGGTGGGGCAGCGGCACCTGGAGGCCGGGCCGGCGACCTAGGACAGCGGAATTCTCCCCCTTTGAGCGGGAAAGGAATACGTCGCCGAGCTGCCGCGCGCACGGGCGCCGCACGGGTCACGCTCGAACGTAACACCCCACCCGTTGCTTTATATTGGCCGGAGATGCCATCCCAAACAGCCTCTGCAGCGACGCGCCCGGCGGAGCTGTCTCCCCTGAAGCTTTCCCCGGCGACCTCCCGCCGCGACGCTCTCGTTTGCGCCGTCATCTATGTCGCCCTGTTCGCCGTGGTGGCCAGCATCCTTCCCTCTGCTCCCGGCTTCCCCCTGGACGACTCCTGGATCCACCTCGTCATCGCTCGCAACCTCGCGCAGTTCCACGTTTTCGGCTTCCTTCCCGGCCACGTCACCACCGGCTCCACCAGCCTGCTCTGGACCGCCCTCCTCTTTGCCGAAGAGACCCTCCTCCCCCACGGCAACCCAGTCGTCGTCTCCGCCCTTCTCTCGGCCGTGATCCTGGCCGCGATCGGCTACAACCTCCGCCGCATGACCGACGCCGACGGCCTCGATACCCGCGACGCCTGGCTGCTCTCGCTCGCGCCCGCCATCAGCGGCAACTTCCTCTGGCTCGGCCTCATCGGCATGGAGCACCTCCTCTTTGTCCTGCTGTCCATCCTCACCATCCGCTGGTGGTACCTCCCCGCCGCACGGAGCGCCACCGTCCCCCGGTCATCCCCGGGCCTCTACCGCGTGCAGCTCGCCCTCCTCTGCTGCCTGCTCGGCCTCGCCCGCCCGGAAGGCTTCTTCCTGGTCGCTCTCCTGATCGTCCTCGACCTTCACCCCTTCCGCCTTCGCGACAGCATCGCCGCCTCTGCCGGATCAGCCGTCGCGGTGGCCTGCACCGTGATCGTCAACCGCATCACCGCGCACCGGTTCCTGCCGCAAACCCTCGAAGGCCGGCGCTATCTCATCAGTCCACACATCACCCTCCTTGCGCGCCTTCGCTTCCTGCAGCTGATGACGGCCCGCCTCCTCAAAATCTGGAGCTTCGTCTCGCTCCAGTTCGCCCACGGCCTGCTCAAGCTCGCCGGCGCCCTCATCGCCGTGGCCCTGGTCATCGTCCTGCTCGCAGCGATTCGCGAGCTCTATAGTCTCCGCTCCCGTTCCTTCACCGCCCTCGTCCTGTGGGGAGCGATGGTGCTCGGCCTCTACTTCTTCATCCTTCCCGCGGCCATCCACGGCGGCCGCTATCTCTCGCCCTTTCTGCTCGTCTACCCGTGCCTGATCCTGCTTGGCGTCAAGCGGCTGCTCCTGCTCACGGGTTTCCGGCCCAACCACGTCTGGGCCGCCGTGCTGGTCTTTGCCGTCCTCACGGCCGCCCGCTCGGTCGCCATCTGGCGCGCAGCCACAGGTGCGGACATCCAGCAGATCAACTCCGAGCACGGTGCTATGGCCCAGTGGATCGAGGGGAACCTGCCCCCCGAGATCCCCGCCGGAGAACACCTGGCTGCCTTCGACATCGGCCGCCTCGGCTACCAGTTCCACGGTTCCGTCATCGATCTGGGCGGTCTGGTCGACAACGGATACCTCCCCTACCTCCGGTCCGGACGCGTCGGTGTCTACCTCCAGCAGCACGACGTCAGCTACGTCGTTCTGCCGACCGACCGCCCTTTCGGCAATCCCTGGTTTGGACATCCCATGGGCCTCGACCCCGCCCACGGCGTCACCCTCACGCCCGTCCACGCCGTCTGCGCTGCGCCCGAGGTCGCCGAGCTCGCCGCGACCAGCACCGGCATCGCAGCTCGCTGCCAAAGCCTCTACCGCATCACCTACGCCAGCAGCTAGTCGCCTGGGATCCCTTCGCCAGCCCTGCACCTAGCGTCCCTTGCGCCTTCGTCTCGATGATCGACGTGCCCGATACCTCGCCGAACTAGCCTCCTGCGCCGAGGGCAACGCCAAAGCGGCGGCATAGATTTCAGCGCAGGTTCGACGAGCTCCGCGCGGCGGAAATCCTCGTCAGCATCGTTGCACCCCCGAGCGATGCTCCGCAAAGCGACGCCCAGGCGTATCTCCAGGGTGAGCGGCGGCAATGGGCGCTCGACCGCCTCTACCCAGGAGAACTCAGCACCCTCCGCAACCCGAACGGATTCACCCGGGTGCTGACCAGCAGCTTCTA
Source organism: uncultured Acidobacteriaceae bacterium (assembly GCA_964249375.1). Lineage (GTDB taxonomy): Bacteria > Acidobacteriota > Terriglobia > Terriglobales > Acidobacteriaceae > Edaphobacter. The sequence continues at coordinate 7,453 of CAXUCK010000079.1, read as the reverse complement.
TGCATCCGAGCTCCCCTTTGCCCGCGTCAGCATCTCGCGTCGGTTCACCGCGTCAACCCTGGATCGGGCTTATCAAGAGCGCTGGCCACAGGCCGAGACCATCCGGTCATATCTCCATGCACGAACCGCGACGCCCGGTTCCTCGCAGGAAGCAGCATTGCTCGATCTGGGTCGCCGTCTT
>CAXUCK010000079.1:275-7172 GCA_964249375.1 uncultured Acidobacteriaceae bacterium | reverse complement strand
CACCACGAAAGTGCCATCGTCTCTTGTTCGGAGCCTTGCTACCGTCGAGGGACCATGAAGAAGCTTCCGCAATCCACCACCACCCAAACCTGCCCCGGCTGCAAAGCCGTCTCGCTTGTGCCGGCCGACCCCGACCTGCAACCTATCTCCTGCGCACACTGCAACTATCCCATCCGGATGGTCCGCGATTACGTCAGCAGTGTCTTCGCTATGGAGTACACCGAGCGGCGCGAAATCGCCTGAGCGTCTGCCACTGCGGTTCTGGTCTCCAGCGCGGGGCTACTCCCGGCTGGTCGCACCGGCTCGCTTGCGGTCCTTGATCTCGCGATAGAGCGCGAGTTCCTTGTCTCCCTCGGCCGATCGCCCCGCCTTCCGGTACGCCGTGCCGAGCTGGTAGTGCACGTAGTCCGGCGTTCCGCCCGGCGCAGCCGCGGAGGCCCGCTCCGAAGCCTCGAGGTGCGCAATCGCCTCCGGCACTTTGCTCTGCTCAAGCAGCAGTTTGCCAAGCTGGTACTGCGCCTCGGCCTGCTCCGGATGCTCCGTTGCGATCCGCTCCAGCATCCGCTGTGCCTCGTCCTTCTGCGAGAGCTGCAGCAGAGCGTAGGCCAGCGCATACTGCACGTTGGCGTCGTCCGGGCTCAACTGCAGCTCAGCCCGCAGCTCCGGAACCGCTTCCGCCGCGCGGTCCAGCCGCACCAGCGCCTCGCCAACCTCATAGTGCGCCAGCCGTACCGAAGAATCCTGCGTGTACGCCCGGCGATAACAGGCAGCGCTGCCCTCGTAATTTTCCGTATCCACAAACAGGTGGCAGACCAGCATGCGCTGCTCGATAGGCAGATCGCGGGCCGCCAGATCAGTCGCCAGCCGGTTCGCCTCCTGCGCCTGTCCGATGTGCGCCAGGGAGTAAGCCCACGAGTACGCGGCGCGTGGGTCCGCCAGAGTCGCCGTTCCGGCCTTCGCGAAAGCCGCCGAAGCCTCGCGGAAATGCTCGGTCGAAAACTCCGACATCGCCAGCATGACGCGCGCCCGCTCGTCAGTGGCCTCCGTCGAAGCTTCACCGCCCTGCCGGCTGAAGTACCGTTCCAGAGCCGAGGCCGCGACGTCGTAACGACCTAGCCGAAACGCCGCCGCGCCTTCATTACGCAACAGCGCCGGCATCGCGGGAGTCTCCCATCCCGCCGCTTCGGTGAAGGTCGCCAGCGCCTCCGCGTAGCGCTGCTCGCGCGCCTCCGCCGTCCCCAGATCGTTGCCGCTGGTCGCGAGCACATGCCGCAGCGCCGCTTCCCGAACCGCGAGCGTTCGCTCTTGCTCCGGCGGCAGCTTCACGGGGTCCGTGGCTGGGCTGGCTGCAGCAGCTTCGTCCTTCTTCAAGGGCGGCAGAGCCGAAACGGACATCCCTGCGGTCGCCGGCGTTTGCTCACCCGCCACCACCCGGCCGCGAATCCCGGCCCCGCTTTCGGCCACAGCTGCCTGTTCCGCTGCGCTGTACTTCGCCAGCAGCTTGGCGCCCTCCTGACGCTGGCCATCGTTGACCAGGATGCGACCCAGGGCAAAGTAAGCCCGCCGAACCTGGTAGTTGTTCCGCGATTCATCTTTCCCCGTGAGATCGATGGCCTTTCGCAGGTCCGCCCTGGCCTCGTCCGTCCGGTGCTCGCGGTTGGCGTTCAGCCCGAGATACAGCCAAACCTCCGGCTGCGTTCCGTCTGCCTCGGCCGCCGCTCGCAGATGCCGATCGGAACTCGCGAGATCGCTTCCATCGGTCGACTCGAGCGCCCCGAGATAGAAGTTGCTGACATAGTCTTTCGGCGCCAGTCGCACCGCCTCCCGCAGGTGATTGAAGCTCTGGGAGTTCGGCCCCCACTGGTTCATCTGCAGGTACGTGAGGCCAAGGAAAAACTGCCCGTGAAGCACCCGAGGGTCCCGCCGGATCGCCTCTTCGAACGCCTTGACAGCATCCGGCAAGTATTCGGTCTCTCGGTAGGCATCGCCGATTTCCACGTACCAGATCGCATCATCGCCAGACGCTTTCAGGATTTGCGCGAACACGGCGTCTGCCTTTGCCTTTTCGTGCAGCTGCAGGAGCGTTGACCCGAGAGCGTACGCCACGTCCGGCATCGGCCGCAGATGCATTGACTGCTCGAGCGCCACGACCGCATCTTTTTCGCGTTTGGCTGCCCGGAGCGCTCCGCCACGGACCGCCCACGCCGCCGCGTTGGCCGGATCCATCTCCGTCGCGGTTAGCGCTTCGTCCGCCGCACCGCGCGGATCGCCCGAGCGCAGCAGCACCGACGCAAGCTCCAGCCGTGCCTCGATCGAGGGTACGATCGCCAGCGAGTGCCGATACAACTCCGTTGCTCGCGCCGAGTCTCCACGGGCGAGCGCGACGGCCGCCAGCCGACGCAAAGCGACCGCGTGCAACATGAGCGACGTCTGCTGGATGCGAGCCGCGTCGCCGCTCGCCAGGGCCGTCTGCTGCTCCCTCAGAGCCTTTTGCAGCTCCTGGTCTTCCAGGCCGAGCTTCGCTCCAGTCCCGGCCGCTTGAGCCGGCGCTTTCCCGGCGCGCTGGCCTCCGGGATGGGGCAGCGACTGTGCCCAACCCATACCAGCCATGGCGCTCCCGAGCACGAGCGCGGCTGCTGCCGAAAACTTCCCCATCACTGCTTATCCTGCCACATTCGCTTTAAACACAAGCGAGCGGCAGAACCGTAACCTACATTCTGCCGCTCAATCTTCAAGTGCGCTCGGGGGTTAGAAATCGATATGGAGCGAGTAGAGGAATTGCCGCTCGGCATTTCCTACCAGCCCCGTCGACTTGCCAAAGTTATTCCCTGGTGAAGTGAAGCTGATCACATTGTTGGTTGGGCTGCAAGCGTTGTACCGTGTTACGATCTGCCCTCCAACGTTCTCGTTGAACCCTTGACCGCAGTTCACGCTATTGAACGCCGTAAAGTTACCTTGATCGGCACGGAAGTTTGCATGGTTTAGCAGATCAAAGGCATCGAAACGGAATTTGACGTTAATCCGCTCGCGGACCTGCCAGTTCTTATCGAGTGAGAGATCCGTATTGATCAGCTTTGGTCCATGACAATAGCCGCGCGGCTCGGTGGCCGTCGAGTAGTTGCCAATCACGTAGCCGTTCAACGTGAACGCGTTCGGATTGATCACCTGGTCACCGCCCACACCACTGCTTGTGCAGGTCTGACCCGGTGTAATCAACGGGCGTTGATTGTTGACCAGGCCGGTCTGAAACAGAGCGTTGAGTCGACCGGGTGCGTCGGGCGTCCCGCTGCTTACCAAGCCAGAGTTCTCACTAACACCGGCCTGGTAAACGGTAAACGAGTTTCCCGAATCAGCATTGGTAATTCCAGTGACTTCCCAACCTCCCAATGCACCCCGTTCGATGGCATTACGGCCTGCAAGCTTTGGTGCAAAGTAGGTCGCGTTCGCCACAAAGATGTTGGGCCTGTTCGTTGCGGAGTTTCCTCGGTCAAGCCCAGGATTATTCCCGTAGGTGAAGCTGCCCACGCCGGTCCCGCTACTGTCATCCGTAAGGACATTCGCAACAGAATGCGACCAGGTATATGCCGCTTGGAAGCGGAACTGACTTACCTGAGTGCGGAAAAGACTCTGCAACGCGTTGTAGTGGGAGTCCCCTTGGTGCGTCCAGTAAGCCAATTGTCCGTCGTGATTGAACGGACGATACTGCTGTACGTTGCTGGCGAAGGAGGCAGCCAGCCAATTCGCCGGCTGGATCTCGTTCACATCGTAGTCCGAGGTTAGGTGGATTCCGCGGTTGCCGACGTAGCTCAATTGAAGGACCGTATTCTTCGCCAGCGTTTGCTCGATGGTCCCGTTCCACTGCCACGAGTTTGGGCGAGTAGACGATAGAATGTATCCGCCGTCCGGAGATGCTGACGCGGCAAGCGTACCGGCTGGTGGGGTTGCCCCGGTAAGCGCCCGCGCAACGTTCGACACACTGACCGCGAAAGGAGCGTTCGCCACCAGTTGATATCGCGAAACGCGCTCACGCTGGTAGAACTGGCCGCCTCCCAAACGGAACGCCGTCGCGCCGTTGCCGAAAACGTCCCAGGCAATGCCGACTCGCGGAGCGATCATGTGGTTGTTTTCAGGTTGCAAGGACTTGTTCGGACCGACACCGCCCGAGGTGTAGTTTGTCCCAAACTGCTTGTTTGCCGCGGCACATGGGTCAACTCCCGGCGCATGAATCAAGCCGTTGCAGGCATCGGACGCAGGCAACGTCGGATCGTAAAGGCTCGGAACGAAATTGGTGATCTGGTTATTTGGCTGGTACGTGTTCCGCAGGAACGACCAGCGAGCACCGTAGTTCAGGGTGACACGCGGTGTAATCTTCCATGTGTCTCCTGCGTAGAACTCATAATCACGCCATCGCAGTTGCGCTCGGACGTTGGTCGATGTCTCCGAAAGCAGAACTGGATTGCCTGTAATCAGGTAATTCGCGAGATCGTTGCCAGTCTTGAAACCGACCGGGCCCGCAGTTGCGTCGGTGTTGATGTTGTAGTCACCGTGACCGAAGGTCGGGTGCTCGTTGCTAGCTGGGCCAGCGTCTTCGTTCTTTCCGTCGTAGCCCAGAAACAATCCGAGCTTCAGGGCATGTCGGCCCGCGACTTTCGAAACGTCGTCACGAACAGTGTAGATATCGAGCGTGTTGTTCCACGGGGCGATCGACCAGATATTGTTGTTGCTGCCGTAGTTCCCCAGGCCACCCCAGATCGTCGGCGTTCCCTCGGGATCGTGCTTCAGGGAAGTCGGGTACAGCGTCGGAATCGCGCTGTTCAGTTCCCCGAGAAGACCGGGGTCTGTTCCGCCTGCAGTGATGTTGATCCGGTTGTTGGAATATGCAAACTCGGCGTCGTTGACCAGCGAATCGGAGATCGTGCTGGTAACGCGGCCAATGATCATTTTCGACGGTTGCGCCCAATTGCCGTTGATCACCGGGAACACGGAATCGCCCCAGTACTGGTTGCCATTGTAGGAAGGGTTCGTCCACGTGTCCTGGGTGTAGCGCCCCATGATCACATTTCGCTTGTTCAGGTTGTAGTCACCACGGACGTTCTCTTGCCGGTACTTCAAGAATGTTGGGAGCGACTCCGACCAGTTGTATCCGTTCGCATTGGTGGCTTGGTTTGGCAACGTGTAGTACTGCGCTAGCAGGGCGCCGGCTTTGTCGACCGAAGACAGGACGTGGGGACCTGCGTACCCTGGCGTTGCGGGATTGAATGTTGGCTGCTGTTCACCGCAGGAGGTCGTCGTGAAATCGCCGGCTCGCTCGGCCGCGGTGGCAACGCACGCGCTCTGGGTGAACCCACGGATCTCATGGTTCCACTCCTGGTTGAAGAAGAAGAACAGCTTGTCTCGCTTGATCGGGCCGCCGATCGAGTAGCCCCAGTCGTTGCGACGCAGCTTGTCCTTACCATTCAGAGAAAGACCCTTACCGGCGTTGCGCCGGGCGAAATAGGTGTATGACGCGAGCGCGTCGTTACGCCCCTCATAGAACGCCGATCCATGAAATGCGTTGGTGCCTGAGCGCGTCGCGATGGAGATCACGGCGCCCGAGGCCTGGCCGTACTCCGGGCCGTAGCTGTTGGTCAGCATCTTGAATTCCGCGATCGACTCGATCGACGGGTAGATCAGAATGGTCCGATTCGACCCCACGTCGTTGTCGTTCGCGCCGTCCACGAGGAACAGGTTGTTGGTGGTCGGGTTGCCGTTCACGGAAAAGTCGACGCCGCCCTGCAGTCCCTTGTTCTTGGAATCAAAGTTGTTCGCCGCCGAAACGCCCGGCCCGAGCTGCGTCAGCTCGACGAACGACCGCCCGTTGAGCGGCAGCTCCTTCACCTGCGTGCCGTCCACGATGTTGCCGAGCGATCCGCTCTCGGTCTGTACCTGGATCTGATCGGCCGAAACGGTGACCGTCTCATTCGCTCCGCCCGCCGCCAAATGAGCGTCCGTGCGCGTCGCCGTCGCGACGTTCACAATCACCCCGGTTTCGGCGAAATTACGGAAGCTCGGCGCCGCCACGTCCACTTCGTAGGTGCCGATCTGCACGTCATCGAACGTGTATTCGCCCTGTCCGTTGGTCGTCACGGTGCGGTTGATGCCCAGGCTCTTATTGACCAGCGTCACAGTGGCATTCGGAATGGCTGCTCCGGATACATCGGTCACCTGTCCCGTGATGATTCCGCTTGTCCGCTGTCCAAACATCGGGACCGTAAACAGGATTCCCGCGCAGAGAAGAGATAAAGCTTTGCGTCGTAATTGCATGTGCCTCCAAAAGAAATCAACAGTCCATCGCCTCTGTAGAGGCACTGGCGACCGACCCCTGCTATCTGTGAGCAGAACGTTCGCACCCTTTGAGACCGGCTCGCGCCGAAACCTCGTGTCGCATCGGGGATCAATATCAACCAGCGGGACTGATAGTGCTTGCTGGGAGGAGGCCCTGTCAACACATTTCAGGGCAGGTATCTCCTCCGAAAGGAGGGTCCTCGCCAGCAAACGTTTTCTTGTTCCAGAACGGTTCTGAATTGTTCCGAAACAGAACACACCCCGCCCAAAACCGCCCCACGATCCCGCTCCGGCCGGCACCCCTGCTACCGAGCTTTTGGCCGCGTCCGTGCCGGATCGACCAGGCCCTCGCCCTCCAGAACCGCGTACATGCGGTCCGCCTCTAACCCCTTGAGGGTCTCCACTTTGCCAGTCGGCCAGCGAACCTCCACCTCGTCAATCTTGGTCGCGGGCCCCAGCCCGAAATGCACCCGCAGATCGTTCTGAGAAAGGTAGCGCCCCCCACTCCGCGCCGCGTCCAGTTGCGTGCCGCCGCCGGCGCGCACCGGCACCCGCGCCCCCCTCGCCGGCTGG
>CAXUCK010000079.1:0-265 GCA_964249375.1 uncultured Acidobacteriaceae bacterium | reverse complement strand
GCTCAAAAGTGACCCAATGTGCTCCCTTCACCCCGGGGTTGCGCAGCAGCATCGGTTGACCATCCAGGTTCTCCACCACCAGGTCCATGTTGCCGTCGTTGTCGAAGTCCAGCGCCGCGAGCCCCCGGCTGACCCGTGGCGTCGTCAGCACCGTCCCGGCCTGCGCGCTCGCATCACAGAAGGTCCCGTCCTTCTGGTTCAGCAGCAGGTTCTGCGGCTCCCGGTAGCGCGCCCCCGAGGGCAGTGCATCGACCTGCGGGTACAC
>CAXUCK010000078.1:0-9901 GCA_964249375.1 uncultured Acidobacteriaceae bacterium | reverse complement strand
AGCCAGCACGGGAGGCTCCGCGGCAGCGGGTGCGGTCGCTGGCGTTTCGTTGACGTGGGCGGCAGCTGTCGCCGCCATCGAACCAAAGGGAGCAGCAACTGGGGAATCAAGGTCGCTGCCCATCAGGTGGGACCAACGGTCTTCCTTCGCCTCTCGCACCTTCACGGATTCCGCCGGTGCTGCCTTTTCCGCCACGACGGCTTCCGCCTGTAGAGGCAACGGTTGCTGCTCGCCGATCTCGCTGTCGGCAACCTTCTCACTTTCCGCGGAACTCCGCGAGCGGCCCTCCAGATGCGGTTCCATGCGACTGATGCGCTGCTCCAGCGAGTCGAGGTGCATCTTGATCTCGATCGAGTTCATCTCGAGCCGTGCCAGGGTCGTTTCCAGCCGCGACGTCTCTTCCATACGCACCACCGGGTCCGGATCGGCAATCACGTCTGCCTGCGCCTCTTGCGGCTGCTCGGCAACTGGTAGCTTAGGATCGGCTGGGGGCATCGCCTCGGATGCGTCCGCCTCAACTTCTTCTGGCAGCGACCTCGCCCACATCAGCTCATTTTCGGAAATCGGCATGCCTGGCGTCCCTTCCGTTCCGCTTCACCATAGATCTGAGACGTCCGGCGGCGCTATGGAAGATGAGTGTGTGACCAAAGATTGCATAATCGACACCCTTGTGCTCCCCGGCACACCCACATCGCGCGACAAACGCTAGCTGAAACCCAGCACCGGATGTGGAACATACGCTTCTTCCAGTTCAGACACGTCTGCGGGAGAAAGTTGCACGTCCAGCGCCCGCACTGCGTCTGCAAGGTGCTGCGGCTTACTCGCGCCGACGATCGGGGCCGTAATGCCGGGCCGGGCGAGCAGCCAGGCCATCGCGACGGTCGCCATCGGGAGACCGCGCCGCTCAGCAACACGTTCCAGCCGCTCCGCTACGCCGCGATCGGCCTCTTCCGTCTTGGCATACATTGTCTGTCCGAATCGGTCGGTCGCGGAGCGTTCTGTCGCTTCCGCTCTCCACGGGCGCGCCAACCGACCGCGCGCCAGAGGACTCCACGGCAACACGCCGATGCCCTGGTCGAGACAAAGTCCCATCATTTCGCGTTCTTCTTCGCGGTAGATCAGGTTGTAGTGATTCTGCATGCTGACAAACCGCGTCCATCCATGCCGATCCGCAAGGTAGAGCGCTTGAGCAAACTGCCAGGCATACATCGAAGACGCACCGATATACCGGACTTTGCCCGCCTTGACGGCATCGTGCAGGGCCTCGAGCGTCTCCTCGATCGGCGTCTCGGGATCCCAGCGATGCGTTTGATAAAGGTCGATGTAGTCCGTGCCGAGCCGCCGGAGGCTCTCGTCGAGCTCAAACAGGATCGCCTTCCGACTCAGTCCGCGGCCGTTCGGCTCGTCACGCATGGGGCTGTGCACCTTGGTCGCGACAACGACCGACTCGCGGCGGACATTCTCCTTCAGAAACCGCCCCAGCACCTCCTCACTCGCGCCGCTGGAGTACACATTAGCCGTGTCGAAGAAGTTGATGCCGGCATCGAGCGCCTGGCGGAAGTAGGGCCGGCTTTCCTCCTCGCTCAGCGTCCAGGCATGGCGGCCGGGGCCGGTCTCCTGCCCCGCAGGCGCCTTTCCGTAGGTCATGCAGCCAAGGCATATACGCGAAACGTTCAGTCCCGTTTTTCCGAGATGCGGTACTCCATCTGTGGTCCCCCACGGTTCACTGGATGTGAGTTCCATAGGATGCGTTCCGGACGGCATTGCCGTTCTTCGATCGCCAACGGAGATGGCGTTACAAAAGTTTGCACAAGGGTCCTTTCTCTTGCTACCTTGGGCGCGCATGCCAGGCACGATCCCACTCCGTCCCATCTTCCGCATTCTGCCCGCTCTGACCGTGCCGCTGGTGATCGCCCTTACGCAAGTCCCCTCTCACAGGTCGCTCGCCGAAGCTGTGCCCCCGTCGCTCAGCCGCTTGCCCTCATTCCCCAGGCAGGCAAGCGTGAGCGCACTCTCCCCGGCCGGGGTGGGCCGCGGCACCGCCAGGACGTTCGGCGGGTCCGCGTTGTTCCTGTACAGTGCAGTTTGCCAAAGAATGGACCTCCGCCTGGCCCACGCCCGACCAAGCACCCGGATTGCCGCTGGCCCCAGAAGGCCCCGGTAGCGTCGGCCCGAGAGGGCCCCGGTAGCGTCGACTTCGCCAGCCCCGGAATGCGCATGACCCTCACCATTTACACTAGGAGATGGGCTCGACCGCGCGCCTAAGAAGGACACATTCGTCAGTGATTAACACCGTTATCGCGAAAGTCTTCGGTACTTCCAACGAACGCGCCCTCAAGCGCCTGTTGCCCGTTGTCACGGAAATTAACGCTCTCGAGCCTGCGATGGAGGCTCTTTCTGACGAGCAGCTGCGCGCGAAGACAGTTGAGCTTCGTCAGCGCGTCACCGACGCCGTCAGCAAAGTCCCTATTCCGTCGGACCCCATTGAGGCTCGCTCGGACGAGGTTCGGGACGCGGTCTACGCCGCTGAAAAATCCGCCCTGAGCGCGATCCTTCCAGAGGCGTTCGCCGTAGTGCGCGAGGCTGGCCGGCGCGCCGTGGGTATGCGGCACTTCGACGTCCAGCTGATTGGCGGCATGGTCCTCCACTCCGGCAAGATCGCCGAAATGCGCACCGGCGAAGGCAAGACCCTCGTGGCGACCCTCCCGTGTTACCTGAATGCGCTCGCTGGCCGCGGCGTCCACGTCGTCACCGTCAACGACTATCTGGCCAAGCGCGATGCCGAGTGGATGGGCAAGATCTACGGCTTTCTTGGGCTTTCGGTGGGAGTGATCGTCCATGATCTGGATGATGCCCAGCGCCGCGCAGCCTACGCCGCCGACATCACCTACGGCACCAACAACGAGTTCGGCTTCGACTATCTGCGCGACAACATGAAGTTCGACCTCAAGGACATGGTTCAGCGCGGGCAATACTACTGCATCGTCGACGAGGTCGACTCGATCCTGATTGACGAAGCGCGTACGCCGCTCATCATCTCCGGCCCAACCGACCAGACGACCGACAAATATGCCCGCGTCAACGTCATCATTCCCGAGCTCGAGCTGGGCGAACTGGTCGAAACTCTCGAAAACAAGACCTGGTCCGGGGACTTCGTGGTCGACGAAAAGGCTCGGGCCGTCACCGTCACCGACGAGGGCTGGGAGAAGATCGAGAAGCTGCTCGGCATCGGAAACATTGCGGATCCGGAAAACTGGGATCTGAAGCACCACGTTGAAGTCGCGATCAAGGCGCACCACCTGTACAAGCGGGATGTCGAGTACGTCGTCAAAGACGGCGAAGTGATTATTGTTGACACTTTTACTGGCCGCCTCATGCCCGGCCGCCGGTGGTCGGACGGACTGCACCAGGCTGTCGAGGCCAAGGAGGGCGTAGCCATCCGCAAGGAAGATCAGACTCTGGCGACGATCACCTTCCAGAACTACTTCCGCATGTACAAGAAGCTTTCCGGCATGACCGGTACTGCCGAGACCGAGGCCGCGGAGTTCGACAAGATTTATAAGCTCGACATTGTTGTGATTCCCACAAACCGGCAGATGCTCCGCATCGAGCAGCAAGACGTTGTGTACCGCACCGCGAAAGAGAAGTACTTCGCTGTCGCCGATGAGATCGCGCGTCTGCATGAGGCCAAGCAGCCGGTCCTCGTTGGCACCACTTCCATTGAGAAGTCTGAGCTTCTCTCCGACATCCTGAAGCGTAAGGGCATCCGGCACGTCGTGCTCAACGCGAAGTTCCACGAGAAGGAAGCCGAGATTGTGGCGCAAGCCGGGCGCCTTGGCATGGTCACGATCGCGACGAACATGGCGGGCCGCGGCACGGACATCCTGCTCGGCGGAAATGCAGACTTCATGGCACGGCAGGACCTGGTGCGCAAGTCGCAGGCCCGCGCCCTTTCGGTCGCCGAGGGTGAAATCCATCCCGTTGCGCCGGCCGGTATGATCCGCTTCTACTATTCCGGTCAGGAATTCGAGACCTCCCAGGAAGCCTGGGATGCGGCCACCGCAGCTCATTCCGGCGCCGCTTCCAAAGAGCATGAGTCGGTCATCGGTGCCGGCGGGCTTCACATCATCGGAACCGAGCGGCATGAATCCCGCCGCGTGGACAACCAGCTGCGCGGCCGGGCGGGCCGTCAGGGAGATCCCGGTGCCAGCCGGTTTTATCTCTCGCTTGAAGACGACCTGATGCGCATCTTCGCCCGCGAGTGGGTCTCCACCCTGCTCCAGCGGCTCGGCATGGAAGAGGGCGTTCCTATCGAAAGCGGCATGATTTCTCGCCGCATCGAGAGCGCCCAGAAGGCTGTCGAATCGCAGAACTTCGAGTCGCGCAAGCACGTTCTTGAGTACGACGACGTCATGAACAAGCAGCGGGAAGCCGTGTATGGGCTCCGCCGCCAGCTCATGGAGGGCGTCGACCAGAAACAGCTCATCACAGACGACTACGTTTCCACCATTCTGTCCAACATGCTGGACGAGTTCGCTCCCGAAAAAGCGCATCCCGATCAGTGGAAGACGCAGGAACTCTTCAACGCCATCTTTGAACAGTTCGGCGCTCGCCTCGACGCAGAGATCGATGTCGCCACGCTGAATCGGCACGATTTGGGCGAGAGCATCTTTGAAAAGCTCGGGGGCCGGTATGCGGTCAAAGAGCAGATTCTTGGCTCAGAAGCCATGCGGTATCACGAGCGCGTGGTGATGCTCTCCGTCCTGGACGGCCTGTGGAAAGATCACCTGCTCGCGATGGACCACCTCAAGGAGGGCATCGGCCTTCGCGGATATGCGCAGCAGGATCCTCTTGTCGCTTATAAGAAAGAGTCCTTCGAGATGTTTGAAGTCATGATGCTGCGTTTTCAGGAAGACACGGTTCGCCACCTCTTCCGTATGCAGATCATTGGCCCTGATGGAACGCCGATCGAAACACCCGAGCACTTCGAGCTGATGCAGAGCCAGGCCCAGCAGCTCGCCAGCATGCAGCATGCACCCGTCCCCGATCCCGAAGCACCGCAACCAAATGGGCGGCCGCCGCAGATCCCGCCGCCGTCAGCCGAGCCTTCCATGCCGGTGAGCCGGCCAGCCGACGCCCCGGCCCCGGTCGGAGATCTGCCAAGGCTGCAGCCCGCACCCCGGCCCGTTCGCTCTCAAGCGCCGACCACGACCATCGACCGCCTGGAGCGCGAATTCGAACAGCGCAAGCAACGCGAGCTCGACCAGGCTCGCAAGGCCGGCGGACCTCCCAATGGCAACGGGAACGGGTCTGCTCCGCGGGTCACTGGGCAGAAGGTTGGGCGTAATGACGACTGCCCGTGCGGCTCCGGCAAAAAATATAAGAAATGTCACGGAGCAAACACCTAGGCAGCTGCGGATTTTTGCGCTCTCCCGCAAGTCACACTGCAGGTAACCGTTGCGTCCGGAATCTGCACTCGTCTGCGTGCGCTCGGTTTGTGGCACCGCCTTGTGCACTCATTCGATCACCGTCGTCACGCTCTCCAGTGGTTATGGATAGAGCAGGACGGCTATGTTGTAGGCGGCGAAAGGGCCAACCTCCCCGGTGGTTGGGCAGGCGCCGATGGCGGCAACGTGGTATTTGCCACTGCCGAGATGAGACTGAAGCGTGGCGGGCAGCGTCGACAGGTCGGTTGCGGTGTAGCGCATGATGAACCAGGGCTGGCGGTGGCCGACGAAACCGGAGTCCATGCTGCAGGTTTGACGGGCTTCCCGGATGGTGGCAGGGGTATTGGTGGAGATCGTAACGCCCGAGCTGCGAAGGAGGTCGGCCACGGTGCTTTCCTGCTCGTCGAAGGAGAGGGGCTGGACAGTGCTGGCGAAGTCTTCGACAGCAAAGACCTGCCGGTTGGCAACTACGACGGCAACGCCGACCACATTGACTTCGGGATCGAGGAGGTTGCGGCGGTGGCCGGGTGAGCGCATCCAGAGGCCATGAATGATGCTGGCGTTCTCGGCTTCAGCGACGTTCTCGGTGATAAGCGAGAAGCGAACGCCGGCGCTGGCGCCTCGCTCGGAAAGTTCGGGTTCGCCGGGAAAGCCGTGCGAGATGTCGCCGTGCCGAGCCATCTGAAGTGCGTGATAGGCGGCAGCTTGCGAGAGGAGCGGATCGCGCTTGATCCGTTGCAAGCCGTGAGCGATGCGGTCGTCATTCGCCTGCTGCACCAGCAGTTGCTCGGCAACGTTGGGAGCACTGGCCGGAGGCATCGCCCCGGCGTGGAGTGTAGGACACAGACCCAGGAGAGCTACCGGAAGAAGGGGGAGAGAAAGAAGCTTTCGCTTCCAGGACAGCAGGGACATCGGAGTTGACCTCGAAGGAGGTTCGCGGCGCTTGGTGACGCCTGCGATCTGTCCCGATGGTAGGGGGAAGGAACCGTGGGGGTTAATACCACTTTCGAAGTGGGGCGATGGAACGTTTGTTCGGGTGGAGAAGAGCGGGGACAACACGCAGACCGGTTCCTTCGCTGGGCGCTACCGTCTGCACTCGCGCGAAGCAAGCCACAGGCAACCAGGGCAGGAACACAGAAGGAAAAGGCGAGACAGGTGCTGCAGATTGCAGGGGAACCGGTGGGCTATACGAGATGCCCGCGGACATTCTCCCAGGTTGTTGCAATGCCTTGATCAAGGCTCGTGGTGTGATGCCAGCCGAGGGCGTGGAGTCGACTGACATCCATAAGTTTTCGCGGAGTACCGTCGGGCTTAGTGGCGTCGAAGGTCAGCGTTCCGGAAAAGCCGAGGACTCGGGCGACCGTTTCGGCGAGTTCGCGAATGGTGACGTCTTCGCCGGTCCCGATATTGATGAGGGGCGGCTCGGTTTCGGAGAGCAGGGTGTTGTAGGTGGCGGGGTCAAGGTTGAGAAGGAAGACGCAGGCCTTGGCGAGGTCGTCAGAGTAGAGCAATTCGCGGCGCGGCGTGCCGGTGCCCCAGACCGTCACTTCAGAGGCCCCGTCCTTGATGGCCTGCGCGGTCTTGCGGATCAGCGCGGGAAGGACATGGGAATTGGCGAGGTCGAAGTTGTCGTTCGGGCCGTAGAGGTTGGTGGGCATGGCGGCGAGATAATGGGTGCCGTACTGGCGGTTGTAGCTCCAGCACATCTCGATACCGGCAATTTTCGCCAGGGCGTAAGGACGGTTGGTGGGCTCGAGCGGGCCGGTGAGCAGGCAGCTTTCGGGCATAGGCTGCGGCGCGAGCTTGGGATAGATGCAGGAGGAGCCAAGGAACAGCAGGCGGTCGACGCCGCTGTGGTAACTGACGTCGATGATGTTGTTCTGAATGGCCAGGTTGTCGCGGATGAAGTCAGCCGGATAGGTGTTGTTGGCAAGAATGCCGCCGACCTTGGCGGCGGCAAGGATGACAAAGTGCGGCTTCTCGGCGGCGAAAAAGGTCTCGACAGCGTCACGATCCTGAAGGTCAAGCTCCGCGCGTGAGCGCGTGAGGAGGTTCGTGTAGCCGAGCCTGATGAGCTCACGGGAAATGGCGGAACCGACCAGGCCGCGGTGGCCGGCGATGAAGATGCGCGCATCGAGAGGCATGTAGGACTGAGACATGGAAGGCTCCGGGATGCTGTCGGGCGCGACTGGGCCAGCGAGCGATCTAGCCGGCCCACGCGGCTAAGATTCGCGGACGTTGTACGCTTCGAAGCCGTGCTGGCGAACAAGGGCGTCGCGCTGCGCGGATTTCAGGTCGGCGTCGACCATCTCCTGCACGAGTTGTTCGAAGCTGGTCTGGGGAGTCCAGCCAAGTTCGCGCTTGGCTTTCGATGGGTCGCCCAGCAGGGTTTCAACCTCCGTGGGGCGGAAGTACCGTGGGTCCACGGCGACAATCACGTTGCCGTCCTTATCGAGCGCTTTCTCGTCGATGCCGGTTCCCTGCCAGGTGAGGTTCAGCTCAAGAAGCTCGGCGCAGCGACGGATGAACTCGCGGACGGAGTACTGCTCGCCGGTAGCGATGACGAAATCCTGCGGCTTTTCCTGCTGCAGCATGAGCCACTGCATTTCGACATAGTCCCGGGCGTGGCCCCAGTCGCGCTTGGCGTCGAGATTGCCCATAAAGAGCTGCTTCTGCAGCCCGACCTTGATGCGGGCGAGGCCGCGGGTGATCTTGCGGGTCACAAAGGTTTCGCCGCGTAGGGGTGACTCGTGGTTGAAGAGGATGCCGTTGCAGGCGTACATGCCGTAGGCTTCGCGGTAGTTGACGACGATCCAGAAACCATACATCTTGGCCACTGCGTAGGGCGAGCGCGGGTAGAAGGGGGTGGTTTCCTTCTGCGGGATTTCCTGGACAAGGCCGTAAAGCTCGGAGGTGGACGCTTGGTAAAACTTGGTTTTTCGTTCTAGACCGAGGATGCGGATGGCTTCGAGGAGCCGCAGGACGCCGAGCGCGTCGGAGTTGGCGGTGTACTCGGGTTCTTCAAAGGACACTTGAACGTGCGACTGTGCGGCGAGGTTATAAATCTCGTCGGGCTGGACTTTTTGAACGATGTGGATCAGCGACGAGCTATCGGTCATGTCGCCGTAGTGAAGAAAAAAGTGCGGATCCGGGTTATGCGGATCTTCGTAGATGTGATCGATACGCGCTGTATTGAACAGCGACGTTCGTCGCTTGATGCCGTGAACCTCATAGCCCTTGCCGAGCAGGAATTGGGCGAGATAGGCGCCGTCCTGACCCGTGACGCCGGTGATCAAAGCTTTCTTCAAGCGAACGCTCCAGTTAGGTTGGATTCTGTGATGAGGCCAATGTGGTCTACGGATCAGTTTACGTGAGGGAACGCCGACTTCCGCTATTGAAAATTAGGAACGGGATTGCCCTGCAAGCTGGGAAAGACTCTTCTCAAACCTCCCAAGTACCTCACTTTGTCCGAGATGCTGCTCGGCGTAGAGGCGAGCGCCGGCGCCAAGACGGGTTCGGAGTGCTTGGTCTTCGATCAGCGAGCGAGCGGCACTCGCAAGCAGTTGTGGGTCGGCGCGGTCGACGACGAGTCCGCACGCTGCGTGTGTGGGTTCGTTGTTCTGCATACCGCTGACCACCTGCGCGACCTGGGTTCCAGCGGCGGCGACGGCAAGAACCGGGCGGCCGCTGGCGAGCATGCCGGTAAGCTTGGACGGCATCACGAGGTCCGCGACATCGGACTTTTGTGGCAAGAGGTGGATGTCGGCGAGGTTAAGCAGCTCATTGAGGCGCTCGGGCGGTTGCAAAGGAAGAAGCGTGACATTGCGGATGCCGGCAACGAGCGACTCGAGAGTGGGACGGAAAGCACCGTCACCGCAGAAGACGAGCTTCACTCGATCGTCCCCGGCGAGAGCCTCGGCAAGAGCGGGAAGGACTTCGAGGCCCTGCTTGTTCCCCATGTTGCCAGAGTAGAGAAGCACGATCTTGCCCTGGAGGTTCAGCTGCTGGCGAAAACGGTTCGGCGCGGACGAGGAGACGGGTTGGACGGCCGCCAGATCGACCCAGTTGGGAAAGAGCACCAAACGTTGGGCAGGGACGCCTTTCGCCAGGCCGCGGTCAAGCATGCGCGGCGAGATGGAGGAGACCCGGTCAAACAGGCGTGTGATGTAGCGTTCGAGTGCGAGGGCGAGAGCATGAACGGCGCCGCCGGAGGGTAGCAGGCCGAGATCGAAGGCGGCGTCGATTTCAAAATCCTGCACATGAAGCCACGCGGGCGCTTCGGCGAGGCGAGCGAGAAGGAGGGCAACGGGGGCGGCGAAGAAGGCAGGCTCTACGGTGAAGACGACGTCGGGCTGCGCGATGGTCTCGCGGAGACTCGGAACGAGGCTGGAAAGCGCGAAGGAACCGAGGTGGAGCAAACGTTTAAGGCCTGAGGGGCGGGCGGGGACGTAGAA
>CAXUCK010000077.1:4379-9915 GCA_964249375.1 uncultured Acidobacteriaceae bacterium | reverse complement strand
GGTAGGGACGCGAGGGCGGGGCGGCGCCGGAGGGGTCAAGGTCGGTCGTCGCGGGGGCTCCGAGTAGGGTGGCGAGATCCTGCGACTGGGAGGCGCTGGGCAGCTTGGCGGCGAGTACCGGCTCCCTGAGTTCGCCGGCGAGTTCCGCGCCGGGGTCGCTGGCGGGGAGAGCGGCGAGAGAAGCGCGGAAGTAGTCCGCGGCGCGGCCGCTGTTGCCATGCGCCTGCTCGAATTTCGCGCCGAGCAGAAGCATTTGTGCGTCGTGCGGGTAGGCGGCGAGGCCGTAGCGGAGCCACGATTCGGCGGACCTGGTGTCGCTGGCGGAGAGTGCGGCGCCGACTGCCGCCTTGTAGTCGGCGGAGGTGGCGGCGGTCATGTCCTGCGATTTGAAGATGGCGACGGCTTGCCGGGGGAGGCCGGCGCGGGCGTATCCGGAGGCGAGGGCGCGAAGGACGCCGGGGTTCTCTGGAAAGGCTTTTGCGGCGGCGTTAAGGATGGCGAGCGAGCGTTTGCTGTCACCGGCGGCCGCGTCCTGGTTGGCGCGGCGAACGGCCCAGCTGGTCCAGATGGTCTGAACGGTGCGGCGCTGTTCGTCGGAGAGATCGGCGCGGCCGCCGAGCAGCATGAGCTGGCGATAGAGGCCGGCGTCGTTCGATCCGTTGAACAGGAGCCATGCATCCTGGATGTCGACGTCGGCGGGAGCGTTGGCGTGGCGCGCGGAGTAGTGCTGCTGCACGCGGTTGAGAAAGACCATGGCTTCCCGCGGCTGGCCGAGGCTGTTGTAGACCGCGCCCATGGTCTGGAGGTACTCGACGTCTGCCTCGAGCTGCGTGCGGACGGGCTGGGGGATCTGCTGCGCCTGCGCGAGCGCTTCGTTGTCGCGGCCGGTGGTATGGAGGACGGAGAGCAGGCCCTTCCAGGCGTCGGTGCGGTTGGCGTCCTCGGTGAGCACCTGGCGGTAGATGGGGAAGGCCCGTCCCGGCATATTGCGGGCAAGGTAGACGCCGGCGAGCTGCAGTTCGAGGGGAACGGATGGCTTCTGGTTGGCAGAGGTCTGCTGGGTAACGGCGTTCTCGAGTATTTCCTGGGCGACCTCGGGCTTGTTGCCCTCCTGGTAGACGGAGGCGACGGTGGCCTGGAAACCGACGTCGTGCATGGCCGCGTCATAGATCTGGGGCGGCATGCTTTGCAGGGTTTCGACGGCCTGGGCGTTTTGCTTCAGCGCGTGCTGGACGCGGACAAGGCCCTGCCAGGCGGTCGCGTTGCCGGGGTCGGCGGCGAGCACCTGGCGGTAGAGGCCGTCGGCCTGATCAAGGCGGTTGGCCTGCTGAAGGAGGCTGGCGAACTGGAGCTGTGTGCCGATTTTGAGGGTGCCGGCGTCGGCTGGAAACGGAAGATCGAGCGCTGCCTGCAGGACCTTTTGGGCTTCGGCATCGCGGCCCACGGCGGAGTAGGCGGAGGCCAGGGTGCGGAGGAAGTCGGGGTCGCGCATGAGCTGCGCGCGGGCGGCAGCGGGGATGCGCTTTTCCGTGAGGAGTGCCTGGGGGGCGCTGCCGGAGTTGAACTCCGCCATGAAGAGGCCGCGCCAGGGAGCGGGGCTGTTGGGCTTGATGCGGGCGAAGCGCTCATACACCTCGACGGCGGGCTGTGGCTGCTGTGCTTTGAGGAGGGTGCCGCCGAGACCTTCGAGGGCTTCGGGGCTGTTGGGGCGCATGGTGAGCGCGGACTGGTATTGCTGCTCGGCCGTGGTGAGGTCGTTGGTGTTGAGGGCGTTGGCGCCCTCGCCCATGGTGAACCAGAACTTAGCGGTGTCAAGGGCGGGTTCGAGGCCGGGGTCGCGCGCGCCGTTCTGCTTGGCCTGCTCCAGGAAGGAAACGGCGCCGCCGAAGTTTGACTGGCCCATGCGGATGTAGCCCATGCCAGCGAGCGCGCGGGCGTTTTCGGGGTCGTCGGCGAGGATCTTGCGGAAGCGCTCTTCGGCGTCGTCGATGTGCTTGGCGTTGAGGGCGCGGTAGGCCTCTTCCATCGCCTGACCGCGAGCACCGGAGGCTGCCGACCTGGTGCCGGGGGCTTCGGCTGTGCCGGGTTCGGCGCTGGCCTCGGTGGCGGCGGAGGATTTGCTCGGGCGCGTCGGTTTCGGCGGTGTCTTGGGCTGGTTCTGCAGGAGTTGCGCGAGCTGCGGGTCGTTATGTTTGCTGAGATACGCGCGGATGTCTGGGCCGGAGGCAGGGTTGGGCGCGTCCCAGATGAGCGACTGGCGAATGGCTTCGTTGGCTTGCGTGTCGTTGGGGTGACGGCCGAGGATGCGGCGGCCTTCTTCGCGGGTTTTGGGGTTGTAGGTAAGGATGCGGCCGAGGGCGACGGAGTAGCGCGCCTCGTTGGGGTACTTTTCCGACATGGCGCGGAGGCCGGCGATGGCGTGGGGACGGCTTTCTTCGGTGGCGGCCTCGGTTTCGTAGTAGGCAAGCGCCCAGTCGCCAGGGGGCGGGGCTGCGCCGAAGACTTTGCGGTAGATGGACATCGCCTGCGCGTACTGGCCGGCCTGGGCGTACTTGCTGGCCTGAGCAAGGGCGGCGTCGTTGTTTTCTTTCTGGACGACGGCTTCGGCGCGGGAAATGCCGGGGTCTTTGGGGTTGATGGCGCGGAGCCGCTCGAGATAGGTGTTGGCCAGAGCGGCGTTGCCGCCGGAGCGGGCGGCGCGGGCGAGGCCGCCGAGAGCTTCGGTGTTGTTGGGGTCGGCGAGCAGGACCTGCTGCCAGGTTTGCGCGGCCATGTCCATGCGACCGCGGACTTCGAGGGCGTGCGCTTTTTGGAGCAGCGCCTCGGTGGCAGACTGGCTGATCTGCGAGATGGCTGGCAGCGACAAGGAGGCCGCGACGAAGGCGGTGACGGTGCGGGACCGGATTGCGCGAGCTCTGGTCATAGAGGGCTGCGAAGACGCATGTTCCTTGGGTAACATGACCGGTTACGGTCGATTGCCACGAGAAGATTACCTCTTCTCTGCCTATCCGAACGGCGGGGTGTGAGGACTTCGGGTACAACTTCTGGGGTATACGGTGGGATCTGGGAGTTCACATGCACTAACGCCAGTTCACGATCAGTTTGCCGTCGCGGTCGAAGCGGAAGCGCTGTTCCAGCCAACCAGTGGCGAAGAGGGCGAGATTCTGGTCGTAGTAATCACTGTTGCGGCCGTAGAGACCGTCCTTGTTGTGCATGGCGGCGAGCCGGTTGGTCTGCAGCTTTTCCGGACCGGTCATGCCCAGGGCGTGGAGGTAAGGAATGACCGCGGCGGAGAAGCCGACGGGGGCGTCGGGGCTGAGGATGGCGCCGGAGTCGTTGACGGAAAGCGGGGGCGTGACAGCTTTGGCGAGGTAGGCCGCCATGCCATGGGTGGCGTCGAACATGGGCTTGAGCTCGGGTGTGTTGCGATCGGAAAGACCGAGCCAGAGATAGACGCGGATGGCGTCGTAGCCGCCGACGGGCTGCGTCTGCGTGGGTGAGTTGGCGGGCGGGAGGGTCGCGCGGAGCGTGCCGCCCGAAGAGCTGATCCAGTCCATGGCGAAGCCGTTGCCGGGGGCGACCATGGAGGGGAGCGAACGCAGGATGGAGGACCAGGGACCCTGCGGCATTTCGCGGGCGAAGCGCAGAAGTACGGGCGGGGGGAGATAGCTCGGGTTGAGGACCCAGGTGGCGTCGTCGGGGTGGAAGCCGGTGGCGCCGGGTAGAAGCGTGGTGCCGAGACCGGGGACGGTGCTGACTTCGCTGGTGGCGATGCGTTCGGCGATCACCGCCCCGAGTTTTTCGTAGCGGGGCTCGCGCCATAGGCGGCCGGCCTCGGTGAGGTCGTAGGCCATCCAGAGGTCGGCGTCGGAGGCGGAGTTGGTGTCGAGCGGCTTCCAGCTACCGTCGGGAAGTTTGCCCCAGCTCCAGGCTGGGAGGCGAAGGGTAAGGTCGCCCCCGGCGAGGTTGGCTTCAGTCCAGTTGAGCAGCTTATCGAATCGGTCGCGATCGTTCGCGACAAGGGCAAAGAAGAGCGCGTAGGCCTGGCCTTCGCTGGTGGTTCGGTCACCGCCGGCGTGGTCGACCACTCTTCCCTGCCCGTCGATGATCTGCTGGGAGTAGCTGTCCCAGAGGGGCCAGCGCCCCTCGGCGCGGCAGCCCTGTTCAAACGGCGCGGCGGCGAGCAGGCCGGCACAGACGAAGGCTCGGACCACCGCGCCGCGGAAGACGCGCGAGCGGGTGGGCATCGAGGACCGGGCGGTCACGCTGCCGTCCCCTGCAGCCGGGAGCGGGCGTGACGGCGGAGCATGGCGCGGAAGATGGTGGCCATGAGGAAGCAGACGACGAGAGCACCGACGGGGATGAGCCAGGGGAACTCGGAGAAGAGAATGTTGACGTGCGCCCACAGCGAGAGCGAGCCGACCTTGTAGACGTCGTTGCCGATGCGGTAGGAGACGAAGCGGTTGCCGTGGAGAACGCTGACGGACTGGGCGATGTCGGAGGACTGGGAGCTCTTGAGGAAGACGGAGAGGAAGGCGGGGACGGTGGATTTGTCGCGGACGGCGATGAGCACGACCGAGCGGGACGAACCGCTGGGCCACTCGACACCTTCCATCAAGGCGTCGGGCAGGCCGCCGGCGGTTTCGAGCTGGCCGGACTGCACGTGGTCGGACGAGCGGACCTTCCACCAGGCGTGCTGCAGCGGGGCAAAGAAGCCCTGGGTGTCCTGAATGTGCAGGCCGCTGCCGTCGACCGTGACGGGAAGAGACGGGCTGAGGCGGTTGATAGCGGGCTGGTCTTCGACGGTGCCGAGGACGAGGTAGTCCTTGCTGCCGTCAGTCTTCATGCCGTCGTTGTTGGTGACGGAGACATTGAGGACGGGGTAGCCGGTTTGCGCGCCGAAGTGGCCCATCAGGGTAAGAAACATCTCGATCTCGTCCGAGGTCGGGGTGTCGGGAAGGACGACGGCGGTGTCCGAGAGGTCGGCTTTGCGGGTGAAGGGGTAGCCGGCGTTGGCGAAGATTTCGAGGTTCGGAAGGACCGCCCAGTGGGGGATGTCGCGGATGTCGAGCCAGGAGTCTTTGAGGACGGAGCCTTGCAGGTTGTAGGGCGCGGTGTCCTGGCAGCGGCCCTTTTTGCTCATGAGAAAGATGAACCGCATCATGAGCGAATTCGAGAACGGCCGCATGTTGACGACAGGAACGGGGACGACGGCGTCGAGCTTGGCCGAAGCCTTGTCGGTGTGCGGCATGGGCGTCGAGCTGACGTAGGCCTCGTTCATGTAGACCTGCAAGGTCGAGTCGTTCGAGATGGGGATGCCGTTGTAGCGGTAGCCCATGTGGAAGGAGAGGTTCTGCTGGTTGCCGTAGTAGAGGTCGGGCGGCAGGCGCATGTAGGCGCGCAGGGGAACGGCTCCGTCGCTCTGCAGATCGCCGGTTTGCGCGATGTCGCCGAGGTGGGTGACTTTCTCGGTTGAAAGCCAGCGCGGGGCGTCGTCGGGCGGACGCGGGGCGGGTGGGCGGAGGCCGGAGATGCG
>CAXUCK010000077.1:0-4369 GCA_964249375.1 uncultured Acidobacteriaceae bacterium | reverse complement strand
GTTGTCGCCGGTGATGACGAGGATCTTGGAGTAGGCGTCCTGCGGATTCGCCCGCATGGCGATGACTGGGCCGGAGCTGCCGGTCAAATTCATGCTGGCGGGGAGGTCGGCTGCGTTTTCGCCGATGACGATGGCGTTGCCCTGCGGAATGGTGCCGAAGGAGATGGGGAAGCGCGCGGGCCGGAAGTCGGTGAGCATGCCGAACCACGAGGCGATGATGCCGGCGGCCTGGAGCGCTTTGGGGGAGGGCGCGCTGAGGAAGACGATGGGGATGATGGGATGGAGGTTGACGGCCGAATCGTAGAAGGGCATCGGCAGGATCTTGAGGTCGTTCTGGAGAGGAAGGAGGGCCCCCGCCATCTCGATGGTCGAGGTGGTGTCGACGTGGCTCCAGAGCGTTGTGTTCGAGGGGTCTTCGCACTGCATGGTGTAGTGGCCGACGAACTCGAAGTTGATCTCGTTGTCGCGGACGAGGAGCTCGGCGGGCATTGAGATGGTGGCTTCGAGCATGGCGCTGTTCTCGTTGCGGACGACGATAAGAGCGGACTGATCGTTGGTGGGCTTGGTCTGCGCGGAGTCGGCGATGGTATTGGCCGAGGGCTGGGTGGTGACGGGGAGGGTGGCGAAAAGCGTGCCGTTGAGGCTGACCTTGAGATGGCTGAGGTTGGGGATGAGGCCGGGCGAGAAGTGGTAGCGGAGGTGCATGGTCGCGGTTTTGACGACCTGGGTCTGCGGGACGGCGAAGTAGACCGAGTGGTAGGCGTCGACGCCGCGGAGGACGACCGTGTCGGGTACGCCGACGTCGGCGAGGGTGAAGATATTGTCAAAGTTGCCGGGCGCAACGGCGCGCTGCGGCGGCGTGCTCTGCTGCTCAGCAAGCATGGTGGCGCCGGCGGACATTGCCCCGATGGGCGCCTGGCCGGTGGGGGAGGACGGCTGGCTGCCGCCCGGGTCCTGGCCGCCAAAGGGCGCGGCGAAGGCGGTGCTCGCGGCAAGCAGCAGAAGGAGGAGGGGCGCGACCGAGGTGGCGAGGTGGGCCTTGGGGGTGGCTTTCTTCTTGCGTTTGCGCCGGGCGCGGTGCTGCTCGACCAGGGCCTCGGTGGTGTCGTACAGGCCGTGGAGGGAGAGGCGCAGGATGCGGGCGAGACTGTGCAGGGGGCGATCGACCTCGCGGGACGCGCCCCAGCCAAGCCAGGAGTCTGCGCGCGAGTAGAGCACCATGGTGAGGGCCTCGTCCTGCTGCAGGGTGAGGGCATCGAACTGCGCGCGCAGAACGCCTCCGGCGGTGCCGACCACAAGCGCGGGCAGGATCGTCGTGCCGTCGAGCACGGGGAACTCGAGTTTGATCTCGTCGCCGGCATCGAGCGGCAGATCGTGGTTGAGGCGCAGAGCGACTCCGCCTGAGGACATGTCGGAGGTGACGGCGCCGTACTGTACGCCGTTCGGCAGCAGGACTTTGGCGGGTACGGCCATGTTGATGCGGACCGTCTGCCGGCGCTGCTGGCTTTCCATGGCGCAGGCCGAGGCGCAACCGAGGATGCAGATGTTGAAGCAGGTCCAGATCAGGTTCATGACGATGGTGCCGACGTGGTCGCCGTCGTACATGAGCGCGAAGGTATTGAGGGGCCAGATCCAGGTGCTGCCGGGAAACTGGAAGAAGCGGGGAATCGCGGCGAGACAGCCGAGGAGGTTAAGGCCGATGAGCAGCAGAAATGGCTGGGCGATGCGGGAGTCGAAGAAGGTCTTATTGACGACACCTCCCTTGGCGGTGACTTCGAAGCTGCCGAGCTTGGGGTTGACGAGCGCCAGCATGGTGGGGAGGAAGATGTAAGGCGCGAGGACGGTCTCGTAGACCTCGTTCCAGAAGGAGTGGCGATGCTGGCCCTGGATGCGGGAGTTTGTCATGGAGGAGAGCACGAGGTGGGGGAAGGCGTAGGCGAGGATGCCGGCCCAGTAGCCGGGGACGTTAACCTGACCGAGCAGGAGATAAATGAGGGGCGAGGTGAGGAAGATGAGGCGGGGGAGGGCGTAGAGGAAGTGCGACATCGCGTTGAAGTAACACAGCCGCTGTGCGGGTTTAAGGCCGCGCTTGAACAGCGGGTTGTCGGTGCGGAGGATCTGGATCATGCCGCGGGCCCAGCGGATACGCTGCTTGACGTGGCCGCTGAGGCGCTCGGTGGCAAGGCCGGCTGCCTGTGGGATGTTGATGTAGGCGGTGTTCCAGCCGTTGACCTGCATGCGGAGAGCGGTGTGGGCGTCTTCGGTGACGGTCTCGACCGCGATGCCGCCGACTTCCATGATGGCGGTGCGGCGGAGGATGGCGCAGGAGCCGCAGAAGAAGGTGGCGTTCCAGAAGTCGTTGCCGTCCTGCACGATGCCATAGAAGAGCTCGCCTTCGTTGGGGATGATGCGGAACTGTTTGAGGTTTCGTTCGAAGGGGTCTGGGGAGTAGAAGTGATGCGGCGTCTGCAGCATGCCGAGCTTGGTGTCGCGCAGAAACCAGCCGACGGTGACCTGCAGGAAAGAGCGCGTGGGGACGTGGTCGCAGTCGAAGATGGCGACGTAGGGCGAGGAGAGCTTTTCGAGCGCGCGGTTGATGTTGCCGGCCTTGGCGTGCTTGTTGTCGGTGCGCGTCATGTAGCCGATGCCGGCTTCTTCGGCGAATTGGCGGAACTCTTCGCGCTTGCCGTCGTCGAGGATGTAGACGTTGAACTTGTCCGCGGGCCAATCGATGTTGATGGCGGCGAGCGCTGAGTACTTCACGACGTTGAGCGGCTCGTTGTAGGTGGGAATGAGGACGTCGACCGATGGCCAGTCGTCGGGGTCGTCAGGCAGCGGAACGGGCGTGCGGCGCAGGGGCCACAGCGTCTGCATGTAGCCGAGGGCGAGGATGATGAAGGCGTAGGCTTCGGCACCGACGAGAAGCCAGATGAAAAAGGCGTCGAGCACGCTCCACTTGGTGGCGGGGTCGAGGAAGAAACGGACGGTGGTGGAGATGCGCCAGAAGCCGTAGCGGAAGGTCGAGAAGCAGGACGCGATCATCAGCGTGAGCGTGACCAGATAAGAGCTGGAGCTCTTGTCCATCCAGATGGCAACCAGGATGAGCGAGAGGCCGAGGATGGCCTGCTGGGGCCAGGTGAGCTCGAGGATGCCGGTGGAGATGAGAAAGAAGATGCCGGTCGAGATGACCACGATGCGCAGCAGTCGCGCGAGTACCGCATCGCCGGACTCGAACTCGCGCCACAGTGCGGACGGCTTCATCGCTCGCTCCAGCGCACGTTGCGGAATCCGGCGGCAGCCGGGGCGGCCTGGGTGCGGAGCCAGTTGGCGACGTGGAGGAAGTCCTCCGCGACCGAGGCTTCGGGAGCGTAGTCGACCACGGTCATGCCCTCAGCAAGGGCTTCACTGACGACCGGGGCTCGGCGAATCGCGAAGGGCAGAAGTCGGTCTCCCAGCTGCCGGCGCAGGACTTCACGGACATCCAGATGCAGCGGAAGCGAGGCGTCGAAGTGGTTGAGCAGGTACATGATCTGCGGCGGCTGGCCGTCGGCGTTGAGGGTGCCGGAGAACAGCTTTTCGACGGCTTGCAGACTGATGACCGAGTTCATATCAGGCGCAACCGGCACGAGGATGATGGGGTTGGCGCGGGCCAGGCGGCGAACGACCCAGGCAGAACCAGGGTTGAGGTCGAGCAGGACGCGGTGCGTGCCGCGGCTGCCGGTTGTGATTTCTTCAGCGAGGGCCTCCTCGGCGATCTCGTCGTTGCGGCGACTGTCCGCGTCGTAGCTGACCAGGTAGATGGGGGCGTCGGTGCTGCCGCTGGGTGGGGAGAAGGTGCGAACAGTTCCCTGCCGGAGTTCGCTTGCGCCGAAGTAGAACGGAAGCAGACCGTGCGTGGTGGTGTCGGTGAGGAGGACTTTTTCTCCGAGCGAGGACAGCGACCGGCCGAGGGTCGCGACGAGCGACGTTTTGCCCACACCGCCGGCGAGCGAGAAGACGGCGAGGACGGGCGTACGGCTTTCTTTCTGCCGGACCGGTTGCGGTTCGGGCGGGGTGAGGCCTGGCTGCTCGAAGACGCCTTTCAGAGCGAACCAGCGCGAAGCGACGCGTTCGCGCGATCCCTGCAGGGTGTCGCCTGGTGCGGGCGGCGGCTCGGGGACGTCCGTATAGGCAGCCTGGCGGTCGGAGGACTCGTAGATCCAGGCGGGTGCGGCAGGCTGGGACTGCTGCAGGGCAGGCTGGGCCTGCTGCGGGGCAGGTGCCGGAGACGGGCGGCGGATCTCCTCGTTGCGGTAGGCCGGTTGGTGGTCGCGACGGCTGCGCACCGGCGGGGTGGGCGGATACGGCTCGGTGTCGCGCGAGCGAGGTG
>CAXUCK010000076.1:0-9954 GCA_964249375.1 uncultured Acidobacteriaceae bacterium | reverse complement strand
GGCGGGGCATGGGAGGGAACCTCCGGGCGATAGGAAAGGAACGCTAGAGCGAGCTTAGGAGGTTTTGGGAGGGAAGGGAATAGCTGCGCGATCGCGCAATAAGTACTCTTGACAGCTCCATATTTACCCACGACAATGCCTATTCTAGAAGGTAAACTGCAGCCATGACCGAAACCGGAGAAACTGTTGCTTGTGGCGGTATCTGGCGTAGGGTTTGAGGCGCTCTCTGTCGCCATACCCTCAATCGAGCACCCCGCCGCACCTTCTGGCGGGGTACCCTGAAGCCGTAACCTGGATTGCCCATGCTGCCTTCCACGGAACTCGTGATCACTACGGCCGAAGCTTGGGCCGGTGACGGCGCATTTGCCCTGACGGACGCCCAGGCGCAGCTCCGGCAGATGGTTCTCGATGCGGTTCGCTCGCCTCTCACCCGGCAAAGCTACGCAAAGGCGATTCAGGAGCTGTTCCGGTTCAGCGCCGGCCGACCGCTAAGCCGAGCGCTCGTGCAGGAGTGGAAGGCGGGGATGGACGGCCTGGCGCCGTCGACGGTCAATGTCCGGCTGGCCGCGGTACGCAAGCTGGTCGAGGAGGCGAAGCGCAATGGCCTGCTCGGCACGGAGGAGGCGGCCAGCCTGACCGATGTCCCCAATGTCCAGCAGCGGGGAACTCGCTTAGGAAACTGGCTCACCCGGGAACAGGCGAAAGAGCTGCTCCAGGTCCCGGACCGCGAGACGCTCAAGGGCAAGCGCGATTACGTCGTCCTCGCGCTGCTGGTCGGCTGCGCCCTTCGCCGTCGCGAGCTCGCGAGCCTGGATGTTGAGGAGATCCAAATGCGCGAGGGCCGCTGGGTCATCGCCGACCTCCGGGGGAAGGGTGGACGGGTTCGCACCGTCGCCGTCCCCCTGTGGGTCAAGTACGGCATCAACGCCTGGCTCACTGCGGCCGGGATCGAAGAGGGACGGCTCTTGCGCCGCATCCGCAAGGGCGGGCAAGTGGGCCAGGAGCTGAGCGACTGGGCGGTGTGGTCGGTCGTGGAGCAGGCAGCGAAACAGATCGGGATCAAGCGCTTCGGGGCTCACGATCTCCGGAGGACTTGCGCAAAGCTCTGCCGCAAGGCCGGCGGAGACCTCGAACAGATCAAATTCCTGCTCGGACACTCGTCCATCCAAACCACCGAACGGTATCTTGGTTCCGAGCAGGAGATCGCCGTCGCGGTCAACGACGCGATTGGTTTATAGCATGGATAATTTTGGCAAGGTCGTCTGTGGGGATTGCGCGGAACCGCACCCCCGGCTCTTCATGGTGCAAAGTGATCTCTGGGTCTGGTCGATCCCAGGGCCGGACCTCTTATGCTTTTCCTGTGCCGAACGCCGTTTGGGACGGCCCTTCACCGCAGCAGACTTCACAGCTGTTCCGGTGAACGATTGGGTGTTCAAGATGTTCGAGCATGAAGCAGTGGAGTTGATGGCCGGGACTGGCAAGCATACTCTCCATCGATGCGATTACCTCAAAGAAATCGACTGTTGGAGTGGGAGGTTGCGTGAGTCCGATCCGACAAGCAAGGTGTAGGAGCCGGGCATGGTGGACCAGCCGCGTTCCTTCTCATTCCAAACAGCGAAACGCGCTCGCGGCAGAGTGAGGGAAGCATGTTTCGTCTTGCCAGGCTCTAAAGCAACTTTAGACCACCCTACGAGGCGCTTTGGTGGCTCTCCAGTTTCGGCTGGCATTGTTGTGTAGATCTCGACAATCTCCGACCCCTGGTGGGTGCCTGTGTTCGTAAGGTTGAACCTTACCGTGATCTGCTCTCCGTCACTGGCCGCGCCGAGGCCGGAGTACGCGAAGGAGGTGTACGACAGCCCGAAGCCGAAGGGGAAGAGCACCGGCTTATGCTCCGCGTCGTACCACTTGTACCCGACCTCCAGCCCCTCGCCGTACTTTGCCGGGAAGCTGGGCAGGCCCGCAAGCAGCCGGCGCGACATCGCGTCCGGGTCGGTCCAGTCTTCCTGCGAAGCCGGCGGCGGTTCGACCAGGCTGGGGTGCGGCAGGTCGCTGTCGGCCATGGGAAAGGTGATGGGCAGCTTGGCCGACGGGGTGATGTCGCCGGCCAGAACATCCGCGATGGCGGTCGCTCCCATGGTGCCGCTGTACCAGCTCTCGACCACCGCCGCGACGTGGTTGACCCAGGGCATCAGCACCGGACCGCCCGTCTCCAAAATGACGACCGTGCGGGGGTTGGCCTGGGCCACTTCGGCGATCAGGCGGTCCTGATGGTCCGGCAGCGCCAGCGTCGAAAGGTCGACACCTTCGGCCTGCCACTGGTAGGCGTACACCAGCACTACATCGGCATCGCGCGCCATGGCGGCAGCCCGGCTCGGATCGGAACCGGAATCGAAGCGCACCTTGGCGGCTGGCAGCGCAGCCTGGATCGCCGCCAGAGGCGCGTCGGGAAACCACACCGCCTTTTGCCATTCCTGCACGCGTTCTTTTTCCGGGATGTCGCCGATGGCATTGCCGCCGGGCGGGTCGACCTGCGCAGACCCGCCACCGGAGATCATGCCCCGATCCGCATTGCGGCCGATCACGGCGACCGTTCGCACCCGCGTGCGGTCAAGCGGAAGAATGCCGTTCTGGTTTCGCAGCAGAACGATCGACTCCTGCGCCACCGCGCGGGCAACCGAGGCGCTGCGGAAGACATCCGGCACCTGCTTTTTCACCGGGTCGTCGATCACGCCCGCAGCGAACATGGAACGCAAGACGCGGTGCACGTGATCGTTCAACTCCGGCATGGGTACCTTCCCGGAGCGAACGGCCTCGAGCAGTGCCGGACCGAAGAACATGTTTTCGGGCTGCTCCTGGTCGAGTCCGGCGTGTGATGCCTCTACGGTAGAGTGCGTCGCAAGCCAGTCCGAGACGACAAAGCCCGGGTAGTGCCAATCGCCCTTCAGCACGTCGTGCAGTAGGAAGCGGTTCTCGCAGGCATAGACACCGTTTACGCGGTTGTAGGCGCACATCACGGCGGCGGGATGGCCGGTCTCGATGCCGATCTGAAAGGCGAGGAGGTCGGTTTCGCGCATGGCGCGTTCGCCCATCTCGGAGGAGACGGCGTGACGGCCGCTTTCCTGATCGTTGACCGCGAAGTGCTTGATGTCGCCGAGGACGTGCATCGATTGCACGCCGCCAATCAGACGCCCGACCATGGTTCCGGCGAGCACCGGGTCTTCCCCCGCGTACTCAAAGGTGCGGCCGTCGCGCGGTTCGCGAGCGAGGTTGACGCCGCCGCCGAGCG
Organism: uncultured Acidobacteriaceae bacterium; assembly: GCA_964249375.1. Classification (GTDB taxonomy): domain Bacteria; phylum Acidobacteriota; class Terriglobia; order Terriglobales; family Acidobacteriaceae; genus Edaphobacter. Next base: position 6,668 of record CAXUCK010000076.1, on the reverse strand, counting down.
ACATGTTGTACCCCTGATCGCGCAGCTCGCGGCCGATCAGCGCGCCAAACGTCTCCGCCGTTTCTGGGTTCCACGTCGCTGCGAGCGCCAGATCGGACGGCAGCGCTGTCGCGTACCGGCCATTGCCGGCGGAGTACGCGACACCGGAGGCAGAATCGTCCATCTGGATGCCGGGAACATCGTATTCGGGAAAGCCGGGAACATAGCCCGAGCCGCCGTTGCCTTCCGCGGCGTGTGGGTCCGGGGCGCCGATGTGCGGATCGCCGGTTCCATGCAACAGCTGAATCTTCTGCTCAAGCGAAAGGCGTGCGAGCAGGAGGTCGGCGCGTTGGTCCGCGGACAACGTCCTGTTGCTCCAGGGCTCGTGTCGCGTTGCTGCCGCCGCTTGCCCGGAACCGCAACGCGCGGCTACGAGCAGCAGGAACACAGCTGCGATTTGAACGCGACCGCGCCAACCGTTCACCGGGCCTCCTTGCCTCTTCGCAGTGTAGGTCGCGAGCAAATCTGCCGCAAACGCCTCATTTTGTCTTGACACCTCTGGCAATGAACCCTATACCTAGCTCCAAACAAGACCGAAACCGCTACAGCGTTCGGCAAGCCGGGAGCTCGACTTGCAACGATTCCCCTTTGTACATTTTTCCCAGAGTTTGATGGGAGCGAGGTGCTTCGGCGCCGTTGTTTTCTCGGCAACCATGGGGTTCGCGCAGGCCGGCCGCGGCGGTATCAGCGGAACCGTCCTGGACTCCACCGGAGCGCAGGTTCCAGGCGCAACGGTGGTTGCACAGGATATCAGCAAGGGCACAAAGCTTTCGACGGTCACCACGAACGCCGGCGTGTACTCCTTTGTTTCGGTCGCGCCCGGCAGCTACAACGTCACGATTACCCGTACAGGATTTGCGACGGATGTTGAACGCAACGTCGTCGTCTCGGTTGACGAGGTCAGCACCCTCAATGTGTCCTTGCATCCGGGCGAGGTCAACGAGGTCATCAACGTCGACGAATCGTCGTCGCTGGTCGACGCCAGCAACTCCACCGTGGGCCAACTGATCTCGGCGCAGGCGATCGATCGCGTGCCGCTGGTGACGCGCGATGTGTACCAGTTGGTGCAGCTGAGTGCCGGCGTGCTGCCGGCCAACGGCACACCGAACTCGTCTGAGTTCGGCAACATCTCGAACGCGCGGTCACTGGTCGATGTCTCCGCTTACACGATCAACGGCGCGCTGCAGGGGAATGTGTATTACATGCTCGACGGCAGCCCCATTGGCGTTGCAGAAAACAACATCGCAACCATCATCCCGGCGTTTCAGATTCCCGAGGACGGCGTGGAGGAGTTCCGGGTCGAAACGCAGAATACTCCCGCAACCTACGCGAGCGGGGGCGCCGGCGTCATCAGCCTTGTTACCAAATCCGGCACAAATCGGCTTCATGGCGATGCCTTCGGCTACTTCCGTCCGAACGCCCTCGCCGCGAACGACTACTTTTTCAAGATCTACAACCCCGGCATGCCGCCGCCCGACTTCCATCGCTATCAGGAAGGCGGTTCGATCAGCGGACCGATCTTCAAGGACAAGCTCTTCTTTTTCGGCGATTACGAGGCCACGCAGCAGGCGCAGCTGGAAAGCGGCGCGCTGACCGTGCCTACCGCGGCGGAACGGACTGGCGACTTTTCCGCCGACAGCCTGACCATCTACAACCCGCTGGTGCCGGACATCCCCAATCCCAACCCTGATCCCACGCAGCCGCAGATGATCCGTCAGGCGTTTGCCGGCAACATCATCCCGGCGGCCGATCTCGATCCAGTCGCGCAGAAGTTCGCCAGCCTCTTTCCCTTGCCCAATCGCGCGGGCGATGGTGGGCCGTACCACATCAACAATTACGCGACCTCCGGGCTCGACCCCTTGCATCAACAGAAATTCGATGTGCGCATCGACTATGCGCAGAGTGACAAAAACCGCATCTTCGGCCGCTTCTCCTTTGGCCGTCTCAACTTCAGCAATGCCAACCTTTACGGCACGCCCTACGACCCGTTCTACTTCGTCAACACCACCAACACGCGCAACGTCCTCGTCGGCGACGACCTGACGCTCAACCCCACCACGGTCCTCCAGCTCCGCGGATCGTTTACCCGGCACTACGAAGACCAAACCGGCGATCCCAACCAGAGCAAAGACATCACGAGCTTTGGCTTTCCGCAGTCGCTTGCGAGCGAGGTTGTTTACCGGCAATCGCCCGTTATGAGCTTCAGCACCATCTCTGCGATCGGCGGAACGGGCAACGAGGACACCTTTCTCTATGCCAGCGAAAATTTCGACGTAAGCGCGACGCTCACCAAGGTGTTTGGCAAGCACGAAATCAGCACCGGGTTTGAGTTTCAGAAGAAGCTGCTCAACATCGGCCAGCCCGTCTCTCCGGCCGGCTCATACACCTTCGACAACACGGCCACGAGTTCCACGACCTTTGCCGGCGACGGCAGCGACTTCGCCTCGTTTCTGCTCGGCATCGGTTCCTATCCCGGCGGCGAATCGGATAATTTCACCAAGGACGTGATCGCGGCCGAGGCAAACCCGTACTACGCCGCCTTTGTGCAGGACAATTTCCGCGTCACGCCCAAGCTGACGCTCAACCTCGGCCTGCGATGGGATATCTTCGGCGGCCGCACAGAACGCCACAACCGCCAGGAATACTTCGACCCGAACCTCGCCTTCAGCGCCGGCGGGCTGGACCTTACCGGCGGTGAGCGGTTCGTCTCGCCCAGCGCGCGCAGCCCGTTTTCGACGAATCTCAAGAACGTCGGACCGCGCGTCAGCCTCGCGTACAACGCGATTCCCAACCTGGTCTTCCGCGGCGGTGCCGGCATTTACTACGGCCCGAGCACCGAAATGGTGGCGAACCCGAACTTCAACTCGGATGGCTTTGGCTCGGTGACCACCTGGAACGCGACGCAGTTCAACGCAGATGGCAATACCGTTCCGGTCAACCTCTTGAGCAACCCGTTCCCGGCAGGTGTGGTCGAGCCGGCCGGCAACTCTCTTGGCCCCGCGACGAACCTGGGTGCCGGCCTCAGCTCGGTCTATCACGCTCCCCGCACGCTGACGACGTACAACTTTAACTTCGGCTTTCAATACCAGTTTCCCGGCCAGACCGTCTTTTCGCTTGCCTACGGGGGCAGCCGCGGGCTGTTTCTGCCGCTGGGTGGCGTTGACCTCAACACCTTATCGCTCGGGACCATCGGCAAGTATGGCTCCGCGCTCTGCGTCACCGGAGACGCGGGTTGCGTCACCGTTGCGAATCCGTACGGTTCCATCTTTCCCGCCACCAACGCGCTTTATGGCTCCGCGACCGTTCCGCTCTGGCTCACGCTTGAGCCGTTCCCGCAGTTCTCCAACGGCAACTACGGCAACGGCGTCGTCATCAACGGCCTGCCCGGCGCGGACTCCGAATACAGCTCACTCCAGACCAAGGTCGAAAAGCGCATGAGCCATCACGTGTCCACGCTTGCGAGCTTCACCTGGGGCAAGCTCATCAGCGACGACAGCCAGCCGCCCTTCGGCTTTGTCGGGTACCATTCCGGCGCGCCGCAGGACTGGCGCAATCTTTCGCTCGAGCACTCGGTCAGTTCGCAGGATGTGCGCTTCCAGTTCAACTGGCAGATCTCCTGGGACCTGCCGATCGGCAAGGGCCGGGCGCTTAATCTCGACGGGCTCTCCAGCACCCTGCTCGGCGGCTGGACGCTTAACACCATTACCTACCTGTCCGACGGCGTACCGATCGCCTCGCCCACCGGCACCGGCAACCCGTACTTTAACCAGCGTGTCGACCTCACCTGCGACCCCAGCGCGCACGCTCGCCGCAATCCCGCGCAGTGGTTCAACTCCACCTGCTTCAGCCAGCCCACCAGCCAGTTCGTCCCCGGCACCGCGCCGGCCTATCTGTCCAACGTCCGTGCGGACGGCGCGCACAGCGCGGACGTTTCGGTCTACAAGACGTTTGCCTTGCCGCGTGAACAAAATATCCGGCTGGAGATTGCCTCCTTCAACGTCACCAATACCGTGCAGTACGGCTACCCAAACGTCTTCTGGAACCCCGACGTTGCGAACGATCCCAGCGTCCTGACCGGCTTCGGCCAGGTCACCGGTTCCGCCAACCAGCCGCGGCAATTTCAGTTCGCAGCGCGGTACACGTTCTAACAATAAACTGAGTACGGCCCCGACGGCGTGCGTGGTATTGTGCTGAGCCAAGTCGACATCCTGACCGTGCTTCAGATGAGCTATCAACTCGACGGTCTGCATTCGACTTGGCAGCCTGGCGGCGATGAACGAGATCGAAGCGCTCGCAGTAAACTCGGCTCCCGCTATGAGCGAGAGTCATAAGACTGACAGGAATGGCCTGCACCACTCGATGGACGGCCTAGTAGCTCGGGAGCCGCTCACCGGTCGTTGCTGTGAACTTGATGAGTTCACGATAGATCGCCGTAATGGGAATCCTCGGCTTCTCCAGCGCCAGTCCCTCGATCATCTCGACAACTCGTTTAGACATCGCCCGCCTCATCCCAGAGTCGGAGCGCCTCTTCGTTGCAAGAGCTGCCAAGCCGTGCTTCCGGTACTGATCCACCCATCGTTGCGCCGTTCGAAGCGATACGTCGGCTTGGCCTGCTATCGACGAGAGTGTTCTAGCTCCTTGCAGGTACGGTTCAATCAGCCGGTACCGCTCCAGTTCACGGCTCTCAACCGAAGCTGTAGCCGCTACGCTTTCTCCCATGGGGCGCAAGAATACGACAAAGAGCGTGAGACAACTACGACAAATAATGTGAGAAACGACAGTGCGTTCGTCGTCATGCGCCCCATCCCCCGATCGAGGGATAGGAACGCCCCCCCATTCAGCAACTACGTTACTTATGGGCGAGATCATGCCATGGTTAGCTCGTGGTGACTCGACGGCGTGAGATCACAGACCAAAGTTCAGCTTGGTTGTTGCAACACTTCGGGAGCCTCATGTTAAACATTTCAGCAACACCTATTCTGCGGATAGAGCGCCGCGGGGCGTTGCGTTTCTCTTACATCGACCACGTATCAGCGAAAGTGGCAGCATTCGGCCTATTTGTCCTGACATTCCTGGGGTTTCCTTCTGCAGCACGCGCACAAACGGCCCATGGCGGTGGGGTCGCCACGATCGGCAGCGGCTTGAGCGCTCCCTTCGGCGTGGCGGTGGACGGCAGCGGCAATGTCTTTGTCGCCGATTACGGCAACGGTGCGGTCAAGAAAATCGTGGCGAGTAATGGCGCGGTGAGCGCCAGCTCTGCGGTCGTCACCGTTGGCGGCGGCTTCAGCTCTCCTTTCGGCGTAGCGGTGGATGGTAGCGGCAACGTCTTTGTCGCCGATCACGGCAACGGTACGGTTAAGGAGATCGTGGCGAGCAATGGCGCGGTGAGCGCAAGCTCCACGGTCGTTACCGTCGGCGGCGGCTTCAGCTCTCCTTTCAGCGTGGCTGTGGATAACAGCGGCAACGTCTTTGTAGCCGATTCAGGCAACAATGCGGTCAAGGAGATCGTGGCCAGCAACGGCGCGGTGAGCGCCAGTTCCACGGTCATCACCGTCGGCAGCGGCTTCAGCACGCCCATCGGCGTGGCGGTGGACAGCAGCGGTAACGTCTTTGTCACCGATTACAGCAACAATCCGGTGAAGGAGATCGTGGCCAGCAACGGCGCGGTGAGCGCCAACTCCACGATCATCACCGTCGGCAGCGGCTTCGGCAATGCCGTTGGCGTAGCGGTGGACAGCAGCGGCGACGTCTTTGTCGCCGATAACGGCAACAATGCCGTCAACGAAATCGTGGCCAGCAACGGCGCGGTGAGCGCCAGCTCCACGGTCGTTACCCTCGGCGGCGGCTTCAGCAATCCTTTTGGCGTGGCGGTCGACGGCAGCGGCAACGTCTTTGTCGCCGAATTTCAACACAGTGAGATCAAGGAGATCGTGGGGGGGACACAAAAGTTTCCCACGACAGCCGTGGGCAGTGCCAGCGCGGCCACCAAGGTGTACTTCACCTTTGATACGGGAGGCATGCTGGCCGCGACGCCCTTCGTCCTGCTAACGCAGGGCGCTCCCAATCTCGACTTCAAGGCTGCCTCGTCTCAGGACAGCGATGTATGCGTGTCCGGCCAACCCTATAACGCGGGCGACATCTGCTCCGTTACGGTCACCTTTACGCCGACGTTGCCATTTCAGCGCAAGGGCTCCGTGCAGCTGATGGGGTCCACAGGTTCTCCGATTGCGACAGATCAGGTTTACGGCACTGGAACAGGTCCGCTGGTTACCTTTCCGTTAAATTCAGCGCCTTCCGCCATCGGCACCGGCTTCAGCTATCCCGCCGGCGTAGCGGCGGACGGCAGCGGAAATGTCTTCGTCGGCGATCACGGCCACCATGCGGTCAAGGAGATCGTGGCCAGCAACGGCACGGTGAGCGCCGGCTCCCCAGTAGTCATCGTCGGCAGCGGCTTCAGCTATCCCTATGGCATGGCGGTGGACGGCAGCGGCAACGTCTTTGTCGCCGACACCGGCAACAATGCCGTCAAGGAGATCGTGGCCAGCAACGGCGCGGTGAGCGCCAGTTCCACGGTCGTCACCGTCGGCAGCGGCTTCAGCACGCCCTTCGGCGTGGCGGTGGACGGCAGC
>CAXUCK010000075.1:0-10062 GCA_964249375.1 uncultured Acidobacteriaceae bacterium | reverse complement strand
GGCGAGTGTCGGACCTTTGTGAGCCGGCCGGGAGGAGGGACCGGAGCGGCGAGCGGAGCGCATGACGACTGCCTGATGGCCATGGCGATCGCGCAGGCAGTGCGGGCGGAGATGGTCACGCGCGGGCTACGCTGAGCGAGCGGAGTGGGGGACCGGCGGTGCAGTATGCTGCTGACGAGGTGCGGCTTTGGCGGTGTTGGCGGTGCAGGCAATACGGCGGATGCGGGGCGGAGCGCAGAGCCAGCTGATGCTGGGGTCAGACGGCAAGCTGTGGGTGGTGAAGTTTCAGACGAATCCACAGCATGTGCGGGTGCTGGCGAACGAAATGCTGGCAACGCGGTTGGCCGCGGCGGTTGGGCTGACTGTGCCCGTGTGCGACGTGGTGCAGGTGACGGAGTGGCTGGTGGAGAACACGGCCGAGATGGTGATCGAGGCGGGCCGGGGAGAGTTGCGGCGGTACGATGCGGGGCTGCAGTTTGGAAGTCAATTTACGGGAGGGTTCGTGCCGGGCCAGGTGGTGGATTACCTGCCGGAGCAACAGCTGTCAGAGGTCCGGAACTTGGAGGAGTTTGCCGGCATGCTGGCCATCGATAAGTGGACGGGGAACTGCAATGGGCGGCAGGCCATCTTTTCGCGTGGGGCGCGAGAGCGGCGATATCGGGCGACGTTTATCGATCAGGGTTTCTGTTTCAACGCGGGGGAGTGGACGTTTCCGGATGCTCCGCTGCGGGGCGTGTACGCGCGCAATCTGGTGTATGCGGGGGTGAGCGGGTGGGAAAGCTTCGAGCCATGGCTGAGCCGGATCGAGGCGATGCGGCCGGAGGTACTGTGGGGCGCAGCAGAAGGAATTCCGCCGGAATGGTATGGCGGAGATGAGCGGGAGCTGGAGCGCCTGGTGGAGACATTGACGCAACGGAAGGGAAGAGTGCGGGAGCTCATTGAGAGCTTTCGCAACTCGGATCGGCGACCATTCCCAAAATGGGACAGGCCGGAGAGGAAAGTTATGATGGGCGAAGCGAATGGGGCGGCAGCCTCCTACATCATGTAGGAGGGAGAGGCGAAACGATGGAGCGGGTGGCGTGCGAGTTCTTCCTGATCCGGTACGTGCCCGATGTGGCACGAGGAGAGTTTGCGAACATCGGCGTGCTTCTGCGCGAAGCTGGACGGCGTGAACGTGCGACGGTGCGCTTCACGCGGGATTGGAGCCGGGTACGGTGTTTGTCGGCGGAAGTGGACACGGAGATGCTGGAGGCGCTTGAGCTTGAGATGGGAGCGAGGGCTCAAGAAGCCGGCACAGGACAGATGCCCTTTGTGGATTTGCTGCAGGAAACGATGTCGAACTGCGTCCAGCTTGCGCCGGCAAGGGCATGCCTCGCCGAGAGTGTGCCGGCTGAGATGGATCAGCTGATGCGGATGTATGTGGAGCCGGCGCGGCAGGAACGAAAGAGCCGGCTGAGTGGACGAGCGGCGATCGCGGGAACCATGCGGCGGGAGTTCGAGCGGGCAGGTGTTTGGGAGTTGATGCGAAAGCACATTCCGGCAGCGGAGTACACACGGGCCGGGGACCCGCTCAAGATCGACTGTGGGTATCGTCCCAACGGAACGGTGCGGATGTTTCAGGCTGTCTCGTTGAGAGGAGACGCGGAAGCCGCAAAGGTTCTGGCGTACTCCGCTCCGCGACTTCGCGAAGGCGTAAGGCGGCGAGAAGACGCGGCACTGGAATTGACAGCGGTCGTGGAGCCGGTACGGGCGCTCGGTGCGGATGAGGATGCCATCGAGCGATACCGGTACGGCGTGCTGTCGATGGAGGAGGGGCAGATCCGGGTACTCACGGTGAGCGATCTCGTTCGGGTGGCTGAGACAGCGAAGCGGGAACTGCGGCCCTAAGAGTTAAGGATGACGGGAATGGCATGGCAGCGCGCCATGCCGTTTTTATTTGCGCGCGAGTGTTTGGAAAGGACGACGGGATGGGAGTGCAAGAACGATTGAGACGTGCGTGGCAGGAAGCTGTTGGGGCTTCCACCGCAGTATCGGCTGCCGAAGACCAAGGCCATGCGGCGGAACGGAAGACAGCGCTGCTGCCTTCGATTTTTCAGCCGTTTGCCGGTGGAGGCCGGTCGGGGCAACACGCGATACCGAAACCTACACCGGCAAATTTGCGACGGTTCGCAGAGACACCTGTTGTCCGGCGAGCGATCAACGTCGTCAAGGATCGGATCGCCAGCATGGATTGGCAGGTGCGCGTCCGGCGCGGGTACGCCGCGAGCGAAGTCCCGGACCTGGCGCTGCGCCTGAACAGCTTACGGCGGTGCCTCGAGGAACCGAATACGGCGGACAGCTTCCGGGTCCTGTGGGAGCAGGTGCTGGAAGACCTGCTGGTCGGCGGTTTCGGTGCGGTGGAGATGAAGGCCACGGGAGATCCGGCCGAGCCGTTGCGGCTATGGGCGGTGGATGGAGCGCTGATCCAGATTGATGCCGCCTGGGACGGGGATCCTGAGAAGCCGAGATATGCCTACGTCCGCCCAGGCAGTGCGCCTGCGAGCGCGGTTTCGCTGCGGGATGACGAGATGATGTACCTGCGTCTGAATCCGCGGACGCACACGCCATTCGGCTTGGGCCGGTTGGAGGTGGCGTTCGAAACGGTGAACCAGTTCCTGAGCGCGACGAGGTACGCGGGAAGGCTGGCGTCCAACTCCGTCGTGCAGTATGCCCTGTGGTTGAACGAGGCAACGCCCGAACAGCACGACCGGCTGATCCGGTGGTGGCAGGACGAGATTGAGGGTACGGGACGGGTGCCGCTGTTGAGCTGTGAACAAAAGCCGGAGGTGCTGCGATTCGCCGGCGGCACCGACGCCGACCTACGGATCCAGTGGCAGGAGTTTTTGCTGCGGATGGTGGCGAACGCGTTCGATCTGCCACCCATGCTTCTCGGCTTACAGGCGGACGTGAACCGGTCCACGGCTTCGGAAATGGCGGATGAGGCGTTTCAAAGCGCCGTGGTGCCCGTGGCTCGCCTGATGGCAGAGCACATCACGCGGGATCTGTTTGCGAAGCGGCTGGGTTGGCGAGAGTTCGAATTCTGTTTCAACGACCTGGAAAGCCGGGACGAAATGCAAGAGGTGCAGATGCAGACAGCTCTGCTGCAAGCCGGCGTGCTCACCGTGGCGGAGGTGCGGTCGATGCGCGGGCTTGAGGACCTGGCGACGGCGGTGACGGGATGAGGCTGACGATCGATAATCTGGACGGCTTGGGCGCGGTGGATTACAGCGCCGCGATCTGCAGTGATGGGCGCCTCAAAATTGAACGTACCCTCAATGCACCTTCGCGATGCACGTGGCAGATGGTACTGACTGGCACAAACCTTTCCCTGCCGCAACGGCGCGGAAGAGTTATCGCCACCACGGACGCGGGTCTGCCGTTGTTTACGGGTTACATCGCGACTGCGCCGGAAACGGTGGTGGTGGGCGAATTCCTGGGAAGCGTGGTGGGCCGTGTCGCGGTGAGCGCGCTCAGTGACGATTGGCTGCTCGACCGGCAGAAGCTGGCTGGAGCCATCGACGGACTCTCGCAGCCAGCGGCCAACGTGCTGGAGACGTTGACATCACGCACGGGAGCTGGAGCCGTGACGACGAACGTCATTGCCGGCTCCAGGGCGGTTGGCGTATTCACCCCGAACCCTACGGAGAACTGGTCAAAGAATGCGGCGCGCGTCGCCGCTGCGGGCTACGCCACGTACCGCGTCCTCGATCGCGCGCTCAGTCTGCTTTCAGCCGGGGCGACCATCCACTCATTTAGCGATCAGGATGGCTCGCTTTCCCCAGGCATGATGCAGACCGCTCAGGGGATGGAGCTGGCGAACGACATCACGCTCACGGGCGAAATGGAGCCGACGACGTACGTGACGGAGCTCTTTCTGGGCGACGGATCGACCAGCATCTTCAAGCTCGCGACAGCACCGTTCCGGCCATCGCGCCGCAGTGGAGGCGGCACATTGCTGAACGACAGCTTTGGAGAAGCAACGGTTGATGCGGATGTCTGGAACGTCGATGACCCGGGAACCGTGCTCTCGCTGGGCACAAACGGACTGACGCTGCACGGCGGCAATGGTCAGGACGGCGGGACGACCCTGACGGCGGTCGCTCCTTTTGAAGTCGCCGGAACGCTCTTGTTCGAGTTTGGGAGCGTACAGCTAGGCGGCGCGAGCAACGGTGTACTGGGCGGTCTCTACCCAGGATCCATAAGCCGGGGAACCTGCTTTGCTGGTTTCAATATCAGGCAAGCAAATAGCACAACCGTCGTCACGCCGATGATCAACGGCGCAGAAACCGGTACATTGCTCACCCTGCTGAACGGCCATACCTACACCCTGCGCATGCGTCTGCATTGCCGCGAGGCGCAGCGGGTCAACCAGATCTACTACGCAATGGTTGAAGGCGCTGTGCAGTCGTTCGGTGGGGGTGTCGTCGCGGCGCCGGTGGAGCTTGTCTTTGAGTCTCAAGATCTGGGGGCAGCTTCGAATACGCCCGCGACGGTGCTCTACGACGGGTCAGTCGCTTTCGCATCCGCTCCTGCGGTGTGCAGCTTTGCCCTGATCAACAGTGAGCAGATGTTTGGCTCGGTCAACTCTTGCCGCGTCACCCGGCGAGGTCCGCTGTGGGTCACAAGCACGCCGCCGTCAACTCCCCAGAGAACACGACTGGTCGGAGTGGCCGGAGAAGGCGTCGATTGTAGTCTCTCAACTTCCGGGACGCTGACATTCTTTGCTGGCCGCATCCCCGTCGCCGGAGAAACCATCGCCGTGACGTATCGACTCTCTGACCGCTCGGTCGCTCGTGTGGCCGACCCGCAGAATATTGCGGCCGAAACAGCGGCCGGGTTTCCCGGAACTGCGCAATGGTTGGGCAAGGTTTCTCATCCAGTGACGCGAAGCTCTTTGGATTGCCAGAGCGCTGCAACCGCGCTGCTGAGTCTTTCGACCAGCGCCGACGCCGCGCTCCGCGGTCGGTACCTTACGCAGAACCCGGGCGACGACGTTTGGCCTGGGGACGTCTTGCGCTTTGAGCAGTCTGGAGCCGTCACGGACGTGCTCGTCAGGAAGGTCACCCTCACGGATGCCGGCAGCGTGCCGGAGGTACTGACCTACAGTCTGGACTTCGCAAATGACTGGGCGGAGGCCTTGGGGGTTGAGACGACCGCAGGCGTAGCCACGGATGCTGTTCTGCCTGCGTCGGCAACCCCCGTTTCGGGTGGTTCGACCGTCGCAAACCTGTCGCAGTTACAAGTTCTCTCCGCGAACGGGTCCGCGATCCAGATCGATGCAGGGACCAATCCGCTAACGGGTGGTGGTTTCGAGGTAAGGCGTCGCGACGGTGGTTTCGCTGCCAACTCAGACCAGGACCTTGTCCTCAGAAGCCCGGTGAGGGCGTTCACCCTTCCCCGCACCGAACAGACGGAACACTTCTACATCCGCGCGTACGACGGTTCGGTTCCACCGTCGTACTCGGCAGTATCGAGCGCGATCTTTACCGATTTTCCCGTAAGCTAGCGCGTTTCGCGCGCAAGGAGGGAGGTGAAAACAATGACTGAATTTGAAGGGCAGGTACTCGCCGATCTCAGCGTGCTCAAAAGCCAGATGAAGCAGCTGATGGGCATCGGACAGCCAGGTCGACTGAATCAACTCGAAGATCGGGTGGAGCGGCATGAGCGCAGTGTGCAGCGCATGAAAGGTGTTGCAGGAGCGGCGGGGGGAGCCCTGACTCTTGTGCATCTGGCCATCGACTACTTCCGCCGCAACTAAGGCAAACGCTCGTCCGCAAGGACGAGCTTGCGGCTGATGTGCGACCGTATAATCGCGCTATGGACGCTGCCGCTGTCGTCGGGATTGTGATGGGAAGCCGCAGCGACTACGCCGTGATGCGGCATGCCGTGGAGATGTTAGCTGAGTTCGAGGTGGCGCACGAGGTGCGCATCGTCTCGGCGCACCGTACACCGGATCTCCTGTTCCAGTACGCCGAAGAGGCGGCCGGTCGCGGTCTGCGTGTCCTGCTTGCAGGGGCGGGCGGCGCGGCGCACCTGCCCGGCATGATCGCCGCAAAAACGGTGCTGCCCGTTTTCGGAGTGCCAATTCCTGCCACCGCGCTGCAGGGCATGGATGCCCTTCTGTCCATCGTACAAATGCCCAAAGGCATTCCGGTCGGCACGTTGGCCATCGGGGCACCCGGCGCGGCCAATGCCGCTCTGCTGGCCATTGCTGTTCTCGCTACGACCGATGCGGCACTGCAGCAGAAGCTGGTCAGCTGGCGCGAGCGCCGTCGCGACGAAGTCCTGCAGGACCGGATTGTGGCTGAGGCTCATCCGTGACGGCACCTCGCGCTGACGCGCCCGGGGTTCTTCTTCCCGGCGCAACGATCGGCATCTTCGGAGGCGGGCAGCTCGGCCGCATGACGGCCATGGCTGCGCGTGCCATGGGTTATCGCACCCTGGTGCTCGACCCTGACCCGGCCTGTCCTGCCCGCTTCGTCGTTGACGGCTGCATCGAGGCCGGTTGGGACGATTCCCGCGAAGCCGCGAACCTCGCTCGCGGTTGCGATGTCGTGACGCTCGAAATCGAGCAGATCGCCCCCAGGAGCATGGAAGCCGCAGCTGCCTTCGCTCCGGTCCGGCCCGGCGCTGCCCTCGTTTCCATCATCCAGGATCGCGTGGAGCAAAAGCTCTGGCTCACCCGCAACGGGTTCCCGCTCGGCCCCTACCGCGCCGTTCAATCGCTCGACGAACTCCGGAGAGCGATTGCGGAACTCGGCGGCAAATGCTTTTGCAAAAGCGCGCGCGGAGGCTACGACGGTCGTGGGCAGGGTCGCGTCGGCTTCCGCGAGAGCGCCGATTTTGAGACCGAGGTGCGTGGAGCCTGGGAGGCGCTCGGCGAAGGCCCCGGCGTGGTCGAGCAGGCCGTCGAGCTCCAACGCGAGATCTCCGTCCTGGTAGCCCGCTCTCCACGCGGCGAGGTGAAGGTGTATCCCGCCGCGTGGAACCACCACGACCACCAGATCCTCACCTGGAGTGTCATCCCCGCGCCCCTCACGAGCGCCCTCGCTGCGGAAGCTCACGACCTCGCAGCGACGGTCGCCGACACCTTCCAGCTCGAAGGTCTCCTTGCCGTGGAAATGTTTCTCACCACCGATGCCAAGCTGCTCGTCAACGAACTCGCGCCGCGCCCGCACAACAGTTATCACGCCAGCGAACGCGCCTGCGTGACCAGCCAGTTTGAGCAGCACGTCCGCGCCGTCTGCAATCTGCCCCTTGGAGATACCACCATCATCCAGCCCGCCGCTATCGTCAACCTCCTCGGCGACGTCTGGCTCGACCCGGACGGACATCCGCGTGAGCCCCGCTTTGATGAAGCGCTTTCCGTCTCTGGAGTGAAGCTCCACCTGTACGAAAAGCTCCGGCCTCGACGCGGTCGCAAGATGGGACATCTTTCAGCCGTTGGCGCAACGACCGACGAAGCTGTTGCAACGGTTCTTCACGCAAAGTCGCTCGTATAAAGAAAAAGCGCCGAAGATCCTTCGGTGCCTCGTCCTTGCTCTGAAAACGAGATCTACCCCAGGTCCTCCGACCAGTTCTCCAAGTAATTCTTGAAGTCGGACATAAACTTGCCCGCATCGGAGCCATCGATAATGCGGTGATCGAAGCCCAGCGTAAACCGCTGAATACTCCGCACCGCGATCGTGTCCTGGCCATCCTTGTCGGTCAGCACCACAGCTTCCTTGTTCAAGCCGCCAATCCCCAGAATCGCCGCCTGCGGCTGCGCAATGATGGGCGTCCCAAACTGCTCGCCGAAGATCCCTGAGTTGGTCAGCGTGAACGTTCCGCCTGCCACCTCATCCGGCGCCAGCTTCTTCGATCGCGCCCGCTCCGCCACATCCACGATCGCGCGCGCAATGCCAAGAAAGCTCTTCTCTTCCGTTTGCTTGATCACCGGAACGATCAGGCCCCAGTCGAGTGCCACCGCAATCCCGATGTTGATGTTCCGGTTGTAGCGAATCGCGTCGCCCTCAACCGCCGAGTTCACGATTGGGTGCTTGCGCAAAGCCGTAATCGCCGCCCGCGTAATAAAAGGCATGTACGTTAGCTTCACCCCATTGCGCTGCTCGTACTTCGCCTTCTCCTTCTCCCGCAGTCGCACAATGCGCGTCATGTCCACCTTGAAGACTGTGTGCACATGCGCGCTCGTCCGCTTCGACTCGACCATCCGCTCCGCGATGATCGATCGCATCTTCGACATCGGAACCAGCTCTCCTGGCTGCGGTGTCGGGGCTGAAGCCGCCTTCGCCGGAGCAGTCGTCGCCGCGGCGGACTGTGCCTGCGCATACGTCGCATGCGTCGCCGCATCCTTCGGTAGTGCACTCGCCGGAACTGCCGCCGTTATCTGACCCTGGAACTCCGCCGCCGGCTGCGCACTGGCCTGGGCCTTGCCTGCCGCTTGAGGCGCACCGCCCTCTAGATGGCCCAGCATATCCTGCTTCGTAATCCGTCCCGATGCTCCCGATCCGGCCACCTGAGACAAGTCGACGTTGTTCTCCTTCGCCATTTTCCGCACCAGCGGCGAAGACCTCTGCGGTCCAGCCTGCGCGGCCGAAGCAGCCGATGATTCAGTCGGAGCCACCGCGGCCGCCGAAGGCTTGCCATTCTGCTGCGCAGCCGGGGCAGCCTGCGGCACACTGGCTCCCGCAGCGGGCGCACTCGCAGCAGCTGCCTTGGCCGCCCCACCCCCAATTACCGCGACCACCGTGTTGATCGTGACTGTCTGCCCCTCGTTCACCCGGATCTCGCTCAGAGTGCCCGCCACGGGCGATGGAATCTCCGCATCCACCTTGTCCGTTGAAATCTCAAAGATCGGCTCGTCCCGCTGAACCGCGTCGCCGACTTTCTTCAGCCACTTCGTCAGCGTCCCCTCGGTGATGGACTCGCCCATCTGCGGCATCAGCACCTCAGTGCCTGCGCCGCCCCCCTCCGTCCCGCCGTCGCTGGGGGCCGCGACCTCTGCACCCGACTCCGTCCCTGGACTCCCTGCAGGATTCCCCGCCAGCGTCGACGGCGCGTCCACTGCGGCCGGCGTCGTCGAGTCGTTGGCCGGCGCTGCCGCCGTTTCCGGAGCTGCTGCTGCGGCGCCCTTCGCGGCCGCCCCACTCGCGCCGTTCCCATCCGCAATCGTGCAAACCACCGTGTTGATCTGCACGGTAGTTCCCTCGGGGATCTTAATCTCCTGCAGCTTTCCTGCGGCCGGCGACGGAATCTCTGCGTCCACCTTGTCCGTCGAAATTTCGAAAAGCGGTTCGTCCCGCTCCACGGTATCGCCTGGCTGCTTCAGCCACTTGGTGAGCGTACCTTCAGTGATGGACTCGCCCATCTGGGGCATGATGACTTCAGTCGGCATGTGCTTCCTTCTTCTTCAAGGGGAGGTACCAGGCGCTCCGAAGAGAGGCGCCCACAACACCGGATTATACGGTGGTGACCGCCTCCCGATCTTGCAGCAACGATCCCACCGAATCGCTTGCCAGCATCTGCCGCCCAAACACCCTTCCGAAGTTTCGCGCGACTGCATCCGCCGTCTTAGCCATCGTCGGCGCCGCACCCGCGACTGCCTCCACTTCCAGGCTTGTCACCCCACGGTCCGTGATGCCACACGGCACAATCCATGCGAAATCCCGCAGATCCGTCGTCACGTTCAGCGCAAACCCGTGTGATGTGATGCCTCGCGACACATGCACCCCGATCGCCGCAATCTTCTTCTCCGCCACGCTCCCACCCGCCATCGTCCACACCCCCGTCCGCCCGCAGATCCGCTGCCCCATCACTCCGAACTCCGCACACGTCCGAATCAGCACCTCCTCCAGCAGCCGCACAAAGTCAACCGGCCCCAGATGCGGCCCCTTTTTCCCCGGCAGATCTCCCCGCAGATCCACGATTGGATACCCCACCAGCTGCCCCGGCCCATGGTACGTCACATACCCCCCACGGTTCGTTTCGTGCACCTCCACCCCGCGCCGCGTCAGCTCCTCCTCC
>CAXUCK010000074.1:9523-10197 GCA_964249375.1 uncultured Acidobacteriaceae bacterium | reverse complement strand
GTTGAGGGAGAGGTGCGGGCGGGAGCGGGGTTCCGCGCGGCAGCCCTGACTGGCGTCCAGGTGGAGCTTGAGCCGACTGACTCTGGATGGGTATTGCGCGTGGTTCCCGCGGCGCGCGCGGGCGAGGACTGGGCAGAGATGGCGACGCCGCCGTACCGATCGGTGACGCCACTTTCGGTGAGCACGGATTTCGGGTTCCGAGCGCAGGATGCAGTGGGGTGGAATCCGCGACGGTTTCGGTTTGCGGCGAATGAAGCGAGCTTCGGGCAGATGCGGTCGTTGCGACAGGCGATGGAGGGTGGAGGGACGGACAAGGCCGCGGCCCTGGCGGAGCTAGCAAGCCGGCAGCCTGAGGGCAGGTTGGAGATCCTGGATGCGCGTCTGGTGCCGGGGACGGCGGACCAGACGCGGGCGGCGGGCCTTGTCGCGGGGCACTTCCCGACGACGGCGCATACTCTGGAGCAGCCGGCGGACGGGCGTGCGACGGCGCTTGGGCAACTGCGGTGGATGCGGTTTCGCGTATGGCTGGAAGTGCCGCCGGGGGCGAGGGTCGCGGAGGGACGCTTGGTGCAGCAGGCGAAGACGTGTGGAGGGGGCTGAAAACGCGTGCGCCGCGGAGGTTCCCGGGCGACTATAGTGAAGATATCGGAAGAAATGGATGGGAGCAGAACCAT
>CAXUCK010000074.1:5479-9513 GCA_964249375.1 uncultured Acidobacteriaceae bacterium | reverse complement strand
AGCAATGGGCGGCCAACCATCGGGCCTGTGAGCAAGGATCACTACTTCTTCGGGAGCCTGGACAGCTTTTCGAAGAACCGGGCGAAGATTGCCGAGGTGAACTGGGGATACGAGCAGCCGGAGGGTGTGGTGCTGGCGTCCCTCGATGCGGCTATTAACTGGGTGAGAAAGAACTCGGTCTGGCCGATGACGTTTGGCTTGGCGTGCTGCGCGATTGAGATGATGTCGATGGGCGGGTCGCGGTACGACATTGCGCGGTTTGGGGCGGAGGTATTTCGGCCGTCGCCCCGGCAGGCCGACCTGATGATTATTGCGGGGCGGGTCTCGCAGAAGATGGCGCCGGTGATCCGGAGATTGTATGAGCAGATGCCGGAGCCGAAGTGGGTGATTTCGATGGGCGCATGCGCGACGTCGGGCGGGGTGTTCAATAATTACGCTCTGCTGCAGGGCGTGAACCAGGTGATTCCGGTGGATTTGTATGTGCCGGGGTGTCCGCCGCGGCCGGAGCAGTTGCTGTATGCCATTACGCTGCTGCAGGAGAAGATCCAGGCAGAGCGAGGGACGCTGAAGCGGACGTTGAACCTCGGTTGAGGGACAATTTTGGGAGAGATTTCCCGAAACGGTTTCGAAGCCCGGGCGCTGAAATGCGGTGATTACTGGGAAGGTTCGTGTTTTGTCGCGTTTGTGGCGTTGGGCCGTAGACTCTGGGGACGGAAGTTTTGCGCGACCTATCTGCAATTTGTTCGTGCCTGCAGCTACAACTGCGGTAAACTTTAGCGAATCATAGAACGTCAGGACCAAGATCGTGCAGCAGTTTGCGATCGATGAAGAACTTTAGCGGAGGAGTCAATGGTTTATCGCCCGTTCCACAGTTTTGGCCGGTTTGTACTGGCTGCATGTGCAGTCAGCCTTGGTGCTGCAAGCCTAGGTGCACAGACTGCCGCCCCCAGCACAACCGCCCCGGTGGGGCCAAACCCGTCGCGTATCGACTTGTTCACTGGGTACTCGTACTTTGGCGCTCATGGCCAGGCCAAGCCTCAGTACATCAACTACTCGTCGGTGGACCTCGGCGCGATTGGAAGCGTGGCGTACTACTTCAGCAAGTATGTCGGTGCTGAGGTTAATTTTGTGGCGCATCCTGACGGTCAGAACGACGGCTTGTACACGGCGTCGGCGGGACCGATCTTTCGCGCTCCTCTGAGCGGCTTCACGGTGTTCGCGCATGGCCTGGCGGGTGGTGGCAAGCTGGCCGGACCAAACAACAGCGCTCCGAACAACTTCTACCACAACCCCTACACGTGGGGACCGACGCTGACGGCCGGCGGAGGTATGGACTACGACATTCCGTTCCGGGCGGGCTCTTTCTCGATCCGTGTCTTTGAAGCCGATTATCGGTATGTGCATGCCGACTTCGGTCCATACAACGGCATTCCGACGCCGGGCGTTGCGGGTGGCCGGGCGAACCTGAACGGCGTCGACCTAAGCGCGGGTATTGTGACGAAGTTCGGTCACATCATTCCGCCCCCGCCGGTGACACTTGCCTGCGTTGCTGCTCCGACGACGGCGTACCCGGGGGACCCGATCACGGTGACCGGTACGGCGAGCAATCTGAACCCGAAGAAGACGGCGACCTACACGTGGACGACGGACGGGGGTACGATCTCGGGCAACACGGCGACGGCCAACATCGACACGAAGAACGCGCAGCCTGGTTCGTACACGGCCAAGGGTCACGTTTCGGAGGGCAACAAGCCCGGTCAGATGGCGGACTGCTCGGCTCCGTACACGATCAAGCAGTTTGAGCCGCCGACCATCAGCTGCTCGGCGAATCCGTCGACGGTCAACTCCGGCGATTCCTCGACCATTACGGCAAACGGCGTGAGCCCGCAGAACCGGCCGCTGACCTACAGCTACAGCGCGACCTCCGGGTCTGTAAGCGGCAACACCTCGACGGCGACTCTGACGACGACGGGTGCGGCTCCTGGCACGACGATCACGGTGACCTGCAATGTTGTGGATGACAAGGGCCAGACTGCCTCGACGACCACATCGGTGACGCTAAATGCGCCTCCGCCGGTTGCGGCTCCGACGACACAGACACTGTGCACGCTGAACTTTGAGCGTGACACGCGGCGTCCGACTCGTGTGGACAACGAAGCCAAGGCTTGCCTGGACGATGTTGCCCTGAACCTGCAGCGCACCTCTGACGCGAAGCTGGCGTTGGTCGGCAATGCCGGTAGCAGCGAGAAGATGGGCAGCAACAAGGCTGCAGAGCGTGCTGTGAATGCGAAGGACTACCTGGTGAAGGAGAAGGGCATCGATGCGTCCCGCGTTTCGGTTTACACCGGATCGACGGACGGCAAGACGGTGACCACGACCCTGATCCCAGCTGGCGCAAACATGGATAGCACGGGCGATACCGCGGTCGACGAGTCGGCAGTCAAGGCCCAGCCGCGAAATGCGCCTGCCGGACGCCACCGCCGTCACAAGAAGTAGATCAAAGTAGTATGGCTTAGGAAGGCTGACTGGGTGCTTTGCCCAGTCAGCCTTTCTTTTGCGTCGGTGCTTGTGTGTCTTTGACCCGGACAAGAACATGCGGGGCCGGGAACGCTGTGAGGATGTTGTTGCAATGAGGCAGTTTCGGTTGGTGCGGATGTATCGCGGTGCGCTCCGGTTCTGTTTCTGGTGCCTGCCGTGTCTGTCCCTGGCGCAGAATGCGGCGGGACTCTCCTGGCTGCCCTTCGGGCCTGATGGTGGGGACGCGCGATCGTTGGCGGCGGATCCGCGGGATGCTGCACACCTATACCTGGGTACGGCGAACGGATGGATGTACGAGTCGCGCAACGGGGGTGGGGAGTGGCGACGACTGGCGCTGGTGGGCAAGCGGGACGATCTGGTTCTGGACCATATTGCGGTGGACCCGACTGACCCGAAGCACGTGGTGGTCGCGACCTGGGCGCTTGGCAAGCCGGATGGCGGGTTGTTCAGCAGTCACGATGGGGGCGCGAGCTGGGCGGCCGCAGAGGAACTGAAAGGGCAGTCGGTGCTGTCGCTGGCGGAGGCGCCCTCGGATGCGAAGACGTTCGTGGCGGGAACGCTGAAAGGGGTCTACCGGTCGGCAGATGGAGGGGAGCATTGGACGCTTATCAGTCCGGCCGACAGCAATGAGCTGCATGAAGTGGAGTCGGTGGCGATTGATCCCGTTGACCCGCAGGTGATCTATGCCGGAACGTGGCATTTGCCATGGAAGACGGCTGATGGTGGGCAGAACTGGAGCAATATCAAGGACGGCATTATTGACGATTCGGATGTGTTTTCGATCATTGTCGATCCGAAGCAGCCGGCCACGGTGTATGCGAGTGCGTGCTCGGGAATTTATAAGAGCGATAACGCGGGAACGCTGTTTCACAAGATCCAGGGCATCCCTTCGACGGCGCGGCGGACGCGGGTGCTGAAGCAGAGCCTGGAGGATCTGAACACGGTTTTTGCGGGAACGACAGAAGGGCTGTTCCGGACGAGCGATGCGGGAACGAACTGGTCGCGGATGACGGATCCGAATGTGATTGTGAACGACGTTCTGATCGATGCGGCGGATGCGAAGCATGTTCTGCTGGCAACGGATCGAGCGGGGATCCTGGCGAGCCACGATGGCGGTGTGAGTTTTGAGAGTTCGAATGCTGGGTTCTCTTCGCGACAGGTGAGCAGCTACGCGGCGATGTCGCAGCGGCCGGGAACGGTGTTTGTCGGGGTGGTGAATGATAAAGAGTTTGGCGGGGTATTTGAGAGTGAGACGGGTGGACTGAGCTGGTTTCAGCGCAGCGGAGGGCTGGAGGGACGGGACGTGTTCAGCCTGGCAGAAGCGCCGGATGGGGTGATGCTGGCGGGCACCGCGCATGGGATTTTCCGGTTAGAAAACGACGTTTGGGTGCGATCGCAGATCCAGGCGCCGGAAGCAGTGCCTGAACAGAAGGGGACGGGGACACCGATGAAGCCGACCATGCGAGCGGCTCCGGTGAAGCCTTCGACACAGACTC
>CAXUCK010000074.1:0-5469 GCA_964249375.1 uncultured Acidobacteriaceae bacterium | reverse complement strand
GTGCGCATGGGACGCCGGGTCGTCCGAAAGCGACGGCGAAGGCGGGAACGAAGCAGAAGGCGAGCGGGAGGTCCACTGCGTCCCTGAAGCGACCAGAGCCGGCAGCAACGAAGGTGAGGGCAACCGCGGTACCGCAGGCTGCCGCTCCCAAGGTGCTTGATGGTGGGGCGTTTGCGTTTGCGCGGAGTGGCGACCGGGTGTACGCGGCGACACTCGACGGACTGCTGGTGAGCGACGATGCGGGCAAGCGCTGGGTTGCGTCGCCGGGGATCGCCGCGAAGGAGTGGCGGTACGTTGCCGAGGCAAAAGGTGTTCTGGCCGTTGCGGACCTGAAGTCGCTGATGCGGAGCACGGACGACGGGCGGAGTTGGAGCGCGGTGGACCTGCCGGCGGGACTGACGCAGGTAAGTGCGATGGGGGCGGACGATTCCGGGACGATCTGGGTGGGTGGCCTGGAGGGGCTGTTCTTTGTGCCGAGTGGGGGGACGGAGTGGCAGCCGTGGAAGGCGTTCTACCTACGCGACATCAACAGCATTTACTTCGACACGGAAGGGCAGCGGATGTTGATCACGGGCAATCCGCCAAGCCGGATTGCCTTGGCGATCCACGTTCCGGCCCACAAGACGGCGTACTGGGACTCGGGGTGGAATCTACGGTTTGTGCGGCCGGTGGGGGATTACCTGCTGGGGGCGACTCTGTTTGATGGGGTGGTGGTTCAGCCGCGTATGGTGGAGTCGCCCGCTGCGGCGGCTACGCACGGGGGCGGCGAGGACTAAAATCAGGTTATGGGATTCCCTACGCTCGCCTCCCGCGCTCGCCATGGTTTTCAGACGGATGACCCGGCTCTTCCCCCGATCGCTGAGCGAGTGCAGGCGGGGGAGCGGCTGGGGTTTGAGGATGGCGTGGCGCTGTACCGGAGCGGCGACATCCTGGCGGTCGGGTGGCTGGCGAATCTGGTGCGGGAGCGTCTGCATGGAGATGTGGCGTACTTCAATGTGAATCGTCACATCAATCCGACCAACGTGTGTGTGGCGTCGTGTCGGCTGTGCGCCTTTGGACGGAAGAAGGGCGAGGCAGGCACGTACACGATGGCGCTTGAGGAGGCCTTCGAGACGGCGGCTGCGGGCTACACCGAGGCGGTGACGGAGTTCCACATTGTGGGGGGCTTGCATCCGGATCTGCCGTTTGAGTACTTCATGGACCTGGTGCGGGGGCTGAAGGAGCGGTTTCCGAAGGTGCACGTGAAGGCGTTCACGATGGTGGAGATCGCCTTCCTGGCGAAGCGTGGAAAGATGACGATCGCCGAGGCGATCGAGCAGATGAAAGCGGCGGGGGTGGACTCGATGCCGGGCGGAGGCGCGGAAATCTTTTCGGATCGGGTGCGGCACATCATCTGCGACCACAAGATCGACGGCGGCGAGTGGCTGGAGACGGCGCGGCTGACGCACAAGGCGGGGCTGCGGTCGAACGCGACGATGCTGTATGGCCACATCGAAAACGAGGAGGACCGGGTGGACCACCTGCTGCGGCTCCGCGAGGTGCAGGATGAGACGGGCGGGTTCCAGACATTTATTCCGCTGGCCTTTCACCCGGATCACACGATGCTGGGGCATATTCCCCGGACGACGGGAATGCTGGACCTGAAACAGATCGCGGTGGGACGGCTGATGCTGGACAACTTTGCGCACATTAAGGCGTACTGGCAGATGATGACGCCGAAGATTGCGCAGATTGCTCTGCGGTTTGGGGCAGACGATCTTGACGGTACGGTGATCGAGGAGAAGATCTACCACGATGCCGGGGCGACGACGCCGCAGGGGATGCGTCGTGCGGACCTGATGCGGCTGATTACGGAGGCGGGCCGAACTCCGATCGAGCGGGACACGATGTACCGGGCCGTGACGCGGAGTGAGGATAGCTTCACGGTCGCGGTGTGAGGGTGGACTCACCTGTGACCGGGCTGCGGAGGGGGTGCCTGGAAAGGAATTGCCCACGAGAGAAGGGGAATTCTCTGCGGTTTCTCCCAGAAGGGGCTGGGAGCGGCTCCTGCGTGCGCATCTTTGTGCATATTTGAGACAGACTTCCCGTTCCTGGGACTTATCGCGTTTGGCCTATCGTTTGCAACTCTCCTGAATGTCGAGGCTGAACAAGCCTGACGAGCAATGGCTTCGCGACCAGCACTCTAAGGGGGCGGCGCAGGGGCCGGGCTCAATCGAAGTCACTCTCAGGAGATCTACCATGAAGAAGTTCCTTGCTGCCTTTGCCTCCGCTCTCTGCCTCGCGGCTCTCTCCCTTCCGGCCAGCGCCGACACGCTGAAGTTTGTGTCCGATGCGGGCGTGAACGCTGGTGGTGAGGACGTGTACCCGTACAACTTCCAGATCAACGGATCTTCCACGACGACCCAACTGATGTGCATTGATTTGAACCGGAACATCAGCTTTGGTGAGAGCTGGAACGTGTCGGTGAACAGGATTGCCCTGGATAGCTCGCTGACTTCGCAGGAGTACCGAGCGGATGCTCTGCTGTTTTACGCAACGACCACGGGTCAGTACTCGAACGCGGATGTGCAGTGGGCTGCCTGGAGCATCTTCGATCCGTCGGGGGTGCAGGGGAACTCTGCGTTCGACGCGACGGCGCAGAACCTTGCTTCTCTGGCGATGCAGTACGCGGGCAACACGCAGGTGATCAACTCCGGATTCTTCTCACAGTTCGCGCTCTACCAGCCGACCAGCGATCAGACGGGCTGGACGAATGGCATTCCGCAGGAGTTCATCGGCATGGCGCCGACGCCGGAGCCTTCGAGCCTGCTGCTGATGGGATCTGGCCTGGCGAGCTTTGCGGGCGTGGTGCGGCGGCGGCTGCGGGCATAAGCGGCACGCCGGTTTCAAGGACAGCCGCTGTGGAGGCGTTGGGCCTCCCGGCGGCTGTTCCGGCTTTCCGGGTGTCAGGCGACGCTGCGTCTGCGGGTGCTGCCCTCGAAGTGGCGCTCGATCTCTTCGAGGGTCTTGCCCTTGGTTTCGGGTAGGAGGAAGGTGGCGATCAAGAAGTAGACCAGGGTGCAGGCGGCCCAGAAAAGAAACATGAGGCTGAAGCCGTAATTGCCGACTGTGGGCAGGAAGACAGCGGCGATGAGGGTGGAAACTCCCTGATTGAGCAGCAACGCGATGCCGATGCCGGTGGAACGGATGCGGGTGGGCATGAGCTCAGAGAGGGTGAGCCAGACGACCACGCCGGGCCCGACTGAGTAGAAGGAGATGTAGAACGCGAGGCAAAGGGCGACGAGGCCGCCGACCTGCGGGGTTGCGATGCTTCCGAACTGGGCACGCTTGATGACGAGCGGATTGGCGGCTTCGGTAGAGTCGGGGGTGATTGTGAGGACGGGGCTCGGGTCGGAGTCGACGACTGTGGCGATGTGATCGCCGTGGCCATAGGAGTAGAGGACGGTGAGGGCCTTGGCGCGGCCCTGGCTGGGGCCGGCGAAGGCGGCGGTGTTGATGGGTAGATTGAGGCTGTTTCCGCGGACGGCAGACTGCACGAGCTGGCGCTTGTCGGTGCGTTGAGACTCGAAGGTGTGGAAAAGGTACCCGCCGGCAAGCATGGAGAGGACGAGGCCGCCGGTGCCGAGACGGAGGAGGAAGCGACGACCCTTGCGATCGACCAGGGTGATGGCGACTACGGTCATGAGGCAGTTGAGGAGCTTGATGACGAAGTCGCCCTCGGTGGCCTGGCCCGAGCTGAGGCCGGCCTGCTCCAGGATGACGACCAGGAAGCTGAGGAGTGAGTTGATGCCGGTGGCCTGATTGCAGGCGAGAATGCTGCAGGCGAGCAGGAAGGGGATGACGTATCTGCGCTGCAGGAGGGTTTCGGCTGCAGGTCTGGCTGCGGTGGCGGTGGGTTCGGGCGCTGTGGTGGTGGCCATCTCGCGCCATTGCAGATCTGCTTCGGCTGGAGTGGCGAGCTGATCGAGCGAGCGGCGAGCTTCGGGCAGGCGGTCTTTACGGAAGAGCCAGCGCGGGGTCTCCACAAGAAAGAAGGCGCCGAGAGCGAAGAGCAGGCCGGGGTAGATGGTGGACAGGAACATGCTGCGCCAGGCGTGGTTTTCGGCGGCGAAGATGAGGGAGGCGTTTCCAGCGGCGGCCGTGATGGCGTGCTCGGCCGACCGGGTGTAGTACCAGCCGGCGATGGAAGCGAGCACGATGCCGAAGGTCAGGAAGAACTGAAAGACGGCGGTGCCGCGGCCGCGGATGTTGGGGCCGAGGCACTCGGCCAGGTAGAGGGGAATGACGACGGCGATGACGCCGCCGCTCATGCCCTGGAGCAGGCGGCCAAGGAAGAGAACGAGAAAGCTTTGCGAAACGAAGATGATGCTGACGCTTGAGAGGAACATGAGGCCAGCGAGGATCA
Organism: uncultured Acidobacteriaceae bacterium; assembly: GCA_964249375.1. Classification (GTDB taxonomy): domain Bacteria; phylum Acidobacteriota; class Terriglobia; order Terriglobales; family Acidobacteriaceae; genus Edaphobacter. The sequence continues at coordinate 1,064 of CAXUCK010000074.1, read as the reverse complement.
TCATTTTGCGGCGGCCGATCCAGTCCGCAAGGACGCCGGCGATGACGGAAGAGATCATGCTGCCACCAAGGACGGCGGCGACGATGAAGGAGGTCTGCGCGATGGAAAGGTTGACGGTTTTGCCGAGGTAAAGGAGGGCTGCGGAGATGATGCCGATGTCGATGCCATAGAGGAGACCGCCGAGTCCACCGATCGAGATCACGAACTGTCCGTAGCGGTGGGGGCTGAGGTTCAGAAGAGGCATTGACGCTCCGATGCGCGGGGATGGAGGCACGAATCTTGCGAGAGTATATCGGTCCGGCGGCGGAAGCGGCTTAGGGGAAGGAGTTCGAGGGTGGTCACGCGTTGTTGGGGCCGCGAAACTGGGGGGCGGAGAACCGGCCCGGAGCTCACAGAAAACGAGGTCTGCACGACAGAGAGAGAGAGCCGGACCCTGGAATTGAGGCGTCTGGCCTGGCGGCCGATTGCTGCAGAGTGGGTGGTTGCGCGGAGGTGGATGGAGCTGCGCCGGCGTGAACGCGCTGGTCCGCTTGCGCTGGTGACTTTGGGGAGAAGTGGTGGAGGCGGCGGGAGTCGAACCCGCGTCCGAAACTACCAACAGCAGAGAGCATTCATGCTTTTCCCGGTTCCTCTTTGTCTCGTCAGCGGCGCTTAGAACGGGCGAAGACGCGACGCCGACCAGTCTGATTGATCTCGCCGTTGGACCACAGACGGAGGTCCTCGGGCCAGCCTACTGTGCGACGATCGGTACCCGCCCGTAGGCGAAGCGGGAGCGATCGGCTACTTAGTTAATTAAGCAGCAAGCGCGAATTGAGGTTCGGCACTTATAGTTTTGGGCGCGATTACGGGTGTACCCACCCCGGCATGCCTCTCTGCCACAAGCAATCCCGTCGAAGCCGTGACGCCCCCACTGATGGAGCTGGCACCAACCTTGCGTTGGGCACTACAAAGAACTGTTTCTATTTTAGCCTGGAAGGGGGTGGCGTGCTTGACGCTGCCCGTTAGCCCACGTACATCTGAGCCATGGTGGATTTGCGCTGGTCGATGGTTGTTCTGGTATGGAT
>CAXUCK010000073.1:0-10525 GCA_964249375.1 uncultured Acidobacteriaceae bacterium | reverse complement strand
GACCCAATCGACGGGGGCGGCGGTGGGCTGCAGCTGCCGGCCAGGGCGGAAGTGCCAGATGGGGGCGGGCAGGCCGGCGTCGAAGGCGGCATCGCGCTTGCCCAGGCCGACGATGGCGAGCCCGGGCTCCGGCCGGGACTGCACGTAGGCCCAGAGTTCGATGGCGGACCGCAGCGGACCGCCGAGCTGCTGGTCCACGGCACGGGCGACGCTGTTGCGCTCTGTGATCTGCTGCTGTGCCTTGCGGTAGATGCCGGCGTCGGAGGTGAGGTAACAGCCGGGCCGCAGAAGCACGTCGGCGAGGTCGCGCAGGGGCGCGAAAACCTCCGCGACGAGGTCGTACCAGGCGGAGCCGGCGCCACTGACGAGGGGGCGTTCGGTTGCTGTGAAGGCGCCCTGCTGTGCGACGTGCTGTGTGAGATCGGCGGCGCGCTGCAGATAGGCGCGCACAGCGGTCTCGTCCGTGAGCACGCCCTCGTAGACCTCCACACCGCAGAGAAGAAGCGTGCCGCGCCAACGGGCGACGGCGTCGAGAACGGCCTGCAGTTGCGCCTCCGTGCGGGTGCCGGCGCGACCTCCTTCTGTGCCGAGTTCGACGAGGACCCGGAGCTGCTGGCGTTTGCCGGAAAAGAAGGTTCCGAGCTGATCCACAAGCGCGGGCGAATCCACCAGCGTGTAGAAGGTGGACCCATCGGCGAGGAGGGCGCTGATGAGCTCGCAGTTGGCGCGGCCGAGCAGTTGGTTTGCCATGAGGATGCGGCGCACGCCGTGGTGATGCGCGACGGCGCACTGGTGTGCGGTGGCCAGCGTGATGCCCCAGGCGCCGGCCTCGAGCTGCCGCTTGAAGAGCTTGGGCGTCATAGTCGTTTTGCCATGCGGTGCGAGCTGCACATCGTAGCGGCGGGCGAACTCGGCCATCCAGCGGAGGTTGTGTTCGAGGCGAGGCTCCACGAGCACGGCGGCGGGCAGGCTGAGGTCTTCGCGCAGCAGATTCCAACCGCGCGCGCCGATGTCCGCGATGTCGCCAGGCGTGGTGAGCGCGCCTAATCCTTTCTGAAAATCACCGCTGCTGGTCAAGCCGCCTCCGCATTTGCGATGCTGTGGTGTATGAGTCTCACTGAGCATACCGGCATCGTGCTCGCGCGGGTGGATCGAGGTGATGGTGCCGGGGTGTGACCTGCTGATCCGCCATGCGCGCGTGGTGGACGGGAGCGGCGAAGGGGAGCGTGAAGGCGGCGTGGCGGTGACGAAGGGAGCCATCGTCAGCTTGGACGCGCACAGCGGATGGACGGCCGAGGAGATGCTGGATGCTGACGGCCTGGTGCTGGCGCCGGGGTTCATCGACACGCATACGCACGACGACACGAGCGTGATTGAGGCGCCGGCGATGCTGCCGAAGCTGACGCAAGGAGTGACTACGGTGGTGGTGGGCAACTGCGGCGTGAGCGCCTCGCCGGTGCTCGCGGTGAATGCGTTGCCGGCGCCCATGGGCCTGCTGGGGACGCCCGCCAGCATGCAGTACCGCAGCTTTGCGGCGTATGGGCGGGCTGTGGATCCTGCGGTGCCGGGGTTGAATGTGATGGCGCTGGTGGCCACACGACGTTGCGCGCCAACCACATGGACCGGCTGGACCGGGCGGCAACGGCGGGCGAGGTCGGCGCGATGCGCGCGCAGATGCAGGAGTCATTGGACGGCGGTGCTCTCGGCCTGAGCACGGGGCTGGCGTATGAGTCGGCCGGCGCGGCGACAACCGAGGAAGTGCTGGGCGTGACGGAGCCGCTCCGTGCAGCCGGTGCGCTGTATGCGACACACCTGCGCAGCGAGACGGGCGCGATTCTGGAGGCGATGGAGGAGGCGTTTGCCGTGGGCGATGTTCGCGGGGGGAGCGCGCGGCAGCCGATCCCGGTGCTGCTCTCGCACCTGAAGTGCGCGGGCCCGGAGAACTGGGGACGCACGACGGAGGTGCTGGCGTTGCTGGACCGTGCGCGCACGCGGCAGACAGTGCACTGCGACTGCTACCCGTACACCGCGAGCAGCAGCATGCTGGATCTGCGGCAGGTGGACGAGCGTATCGAGATTCGCATCACGTGGAGCGAACCGCATCCGGAGGTGGCGGGGAGGTCGCTGGCAGAGATTGCGGCGGCGTGGAAGCTGACCCAGCTTGCGGCCGCGAAGCTGCTGCAGCCGGCGGGCGCGATTTATCACAACATGTCGGTGGCGGATGTGCGGCGTGTGCTGCGGCATCCGGCGACGATGGTGGGCAGCGACGGCCTGCCGCATGATCCGCGCCCACACCCGCGGCTGTGGGGTACGTTTCCGCGCGTGCTTGGCCGCTTCTGCCGCGAGGAGGGGCTGTTTGACCTACCCACGGCGGTGCACAAGATGACGGGCTTACCCGCGAAGACGATCGGGTTGCGGAAGCGGGGTTTGATTCGCGAGGAATACGCGGCGGACCTCGTGCTGTTTGATCCGGCAACGGTGCGCGACGCGGCGACGTGGGAGGATTCCACGCAGCCGAGCGTTGGCATGGAACGGGTGTGGGTGAACGGCGTTCTTTCGCTTGCCGACGGCCGGCCGACCGGACGACGCGGAGGCAGGTTCCTGCCGCGAACCCCATTTGTGAAGGAAGCATGACAGACAGGAGATAGCACGAGCATGAAGCGTTACGGAGTGGAAGGCGGAAAGGGACAGGGTGGATCGCGGATGCCGTTTGCGCGCGCGGTCGAGGCGGGCGGGTGGCTTTATGTGAGTGGGCAGGTGCCGATGGTGAACGGTGAAGTGATCGTGGGCAACGTTGTGGCGCAGTCGCACCAGGCGATCCGGAATATGCTGGCCATTGTCGAGGAGGCGGGCTACGGCCCGGAGCACATTGTGCGATGCGGCGTGTGGCTGGATGACGCGCGCGATTTTGCTGCGTTCAACGGAGTCTTCCGGGAGTACTTCGGCGAGCATCCGCCGGCGCGCGCGTGCGTGGAATCGACGATGGTGGTGGACTGCAAGGTGGAGATCGACTGCGTGGCGTACAAGGAGCCGGCGAAGTAGCGACACGCGGGGAGCGGGAACTCTACAATGGCGGCTCACCCCTATGCCCGCTGTCCAGACTGACATGCCTTCGGTGCTTCTGTTGTGGAGCGCCATCCTTGCCGTGCTCACGCTGGTTGTGCTGATTGTGTGGGCGCGGCTGAATCCGTTCCTCACGATCACGATCTGCTCGCTGGGCCTGGCGGCGGTCTCGGGCATCCCGCTGACCAGGGTCGTTGCGTCGTATGAGGCCGGTCTGGGTGCGACGTTGGGGCATGTCGCCATCGTGGTCGCGCTGGGGACGATGCTGGGGAAGATGCTGGCGGAGTCCGGCGCGGCGGAGCGTGTGGCGGAGACGCTGGTGGCGGCCTTTGGCCCGCGATATGTTTCGTGGGCGATGCTGTGCGCGGGCGTTCTGGTGGGGATCCCGGTGTTTTTTGAAGTGGGGATGGTGCTGCTGATGCCGTTGGCTTACAACGTGGCGCAGAAGACCGGCCGGTCGCTGGTGACGACGCTGCTGCCGATGGCAGCGGGGCTGGCGATGGTGCATGGCCTTTTGCCGCCGCATCCTGCCGCGCTGATGGCGGCGACGGCGTTCCACGCGGACCTGGGAAAGACGATCGGGTGGGGGCTGCTGGTGGGGGTTCCAGCGGCGATTGCGGCCGGACCGCTGTGGTCCACCTACATTGCGCGGTTCATCACGCTGCCGGAACATACCGCGCTGAGCGAGGAGTTTCTGCGCGTGGCGGAGCAACGATCCTTGCCGCCGTTTGCGAGCGGCATCGGTTTGATTCTGCTGCCGGTGCTGCTGATGCTGGCGGGCAGCTGGGCGGACACCTTTGCGCGGGCCGGATCGCGCGCGAACCTCCTTCTGCGTTTTCTGGGCAATGCGGATGTGGCGCTTCTGATCACGGCACTGGCCAGCCTGTATGTGCTGGGGCTGCGCCGCGGGTTTTCGCGCGAGCAGATTCTGCGTTGGACGAACGAGTGTCTCGCGCCCACGGCGATGGTGACCCTGCTGGTCGGCGCGGGCGGCGGCTTCGGGCGGGTGCTGATCGACAGCGGCGTGAGCAAGGTGCTGTTGGTGTATGCGCTGCGCGCGCATGTGCCGCTGCGGTGTTTCTTCGCGTGGCGACGGGATCGACAACGGTGGCGATGGCGACGGCCAGCGGCATTGTGGCGCCGATCGCGCTGGGTGTGCCGGGCGTCCGTCCGGAGTTTCTGGCGATTGCCACGGGCGCGGGGGCCACGGGATTTTCGCACGTGAACGACGGCGGCTTCTGGCTGGTGAAGGAGTACAGCGGGATGTCGGTCGCCGACACGCTGCGGTCCTGGACCGTGCTGGAGACGATCCTTTCCGTGGTGTCGTTCGGTCTGGTGTGCCTGCTGCAATGGATTTGAGCGGGCGAGAGAAGCTAGGGGGGGATGCTGACGAGGGGGTGTGTTGCGGTCGAGGTTCCGCTGAGGGTGGGAGACGGCTGCCCTGACGGGCGAAGCCGGCGCCACACAAGCAGGGCCAGAAGCGCGAACTTGGCCAAGGAGGCCGGAGGAACATCCAATGGGCATGGTGACCCAAGGTCAATCCCAACGCAACCGCGGAAAAACAGTCCGCCGGAGTCTTGTCAAAGCCAGTGAGGCGCAGGAGGCGGCGCTGCTGGCGCGTGAACTTCGGACGTCGCAAACGCAGCAGGAACTTGCCGTGATTGTCGTGGTGGAGTTCACGGGGGAGTTGCGCAAGCGCAAGCAGTTGACCGCCGCCGCCCGCCTGGCGCGCACCGCTGCCTCTGTTGCAGCCGGCGAAGACGAACTGCCAGATGCTGCAACGTCGAACCTGGACCTCGAAGCCAGCCGCGCGGAGTTTGAAGAGCTTGCTCGATCCGCCGGGGCGACGATTGCCGCGACCCTGGTGCAGCGCCGCCAGCGTCCCGATCCGTCGAGCCTGGTGGGCGTGGGGAAACTCGAGGAGATCGTCGGCGTGGTGGCGAGCACAAACGCGTCTCTCGTGCTGTTTGATCACGATCTCAGCCCATCGCAGCTGCGCAACATCGAAGCTCGCCTGCCGTGCCACGTGATTGACCGCTCGCAGCTGATCCTCGATATTTTTGCCCGCCATGCCAAGACCCGCGAAGGCCAGCTGCAGGTGGAACTGGCGCAGCTCGAATACCAACTGCCCCGGCTTGCTGGCCGGGGCCGCGCCATGTCGCAGCTGGGCGGCGGCATTGGAACTCGCGGGCCGGGCGAAACGCAGCTGGAGACCGATCGTCGCAAGATCAATGCGCGGATCGACCACATCAAGACGCAGCTCGAGTCGGTCCGCCGGATTCGCCATCAGCAACGGCAGCGCCGCGAGGCTGTGCCGGTACCGGTGGTGGCGCTGGTCGGCTACACCAACGCCGGCAAGAGCACGCTGTTCAACGCCCTGACCGAGGCCGGCGTTCTCGAATCGGCTCGGATGTTCGCTACGCTCGACCCCAAGCTTCGGCAGCTACAGTTGCCATCGCGTCGCAAGATCCTGCTGTCTGACACGGTTGGGTTTATCCGGAACCTTCCCCACACCCTGGTCACCAGCTTCCGCGCCACCCTTGAAGAGGTAGAGCGCGCCGAAGTGCTTCTCCATGTTCAGGACGCGGCCAGCCCTTTGCGTGAGGAACAGAAAGGTCAGGTGGAACGGGTTTTAGCCGAGCTCGGTGTTTCCGCGAAGCCGGTCATCCAGGTTTTGAACAAAGTTGATCTAGTCGCTCCAGCGGAGCGCGCACACCTGTCGCCGGATCGTGCGGCGGTTGCGGTTTCCTCGCTGGAGCGCACGGGCCTCCAGCAACTTCTGACTGCCATCGATGCCGCGCTGGTGGCTGACCCGATCATCGAATCCAGCTTTCGGCTTCCCCAGTCGGAAGGGTCCGTTCTGGCTTCACTTGAAGGCGGAGCCATCATCGAGGAGAAGCGCTTTGAAGGCAACCTGGTCTACCTTCGGGCGCGCGGACCGGCTTCTCTGCTTGACCGGTACCGGCGCTTCCGGCAGAAACACGAACCGGCCGGGGTCGAGCGAGCGTAGGTGCGGCAGGAGCTTTAGTTGGGTGACGATGTGGATTTCCTCCACGCGGCCTGGGCGGGGTCAGACTGCCGGACTGGCTACGACGTGGCGGACTGCACCTGAGTGGGGCTGAACTCGCTGGCGTTGGTTTGCGTTGGCGTGGCCTCTTCCATCTGCACGCGCTGCGGGGCGTTTTTTTGCGGTCGCGCCACTTTGTTGCCCGCGTCGTCGACTTCGTTGGACTCGACGTAGAAGTAGGTGAGGTGGGCGGCACCGAAGCTGGTGGTGATGGCGACGTCGGCCGCATCGCGACCGGTCGCCATCAGGATGCGGCCGAGGCGCGGGTAATTGTGCCGTGCATCGAGATCCATCCATCGGCCATCGAGAAAGACCTGGTACCAGGCGCTGAAGTCCCCCGGCCCGCTTACTGGCATCCGGATGTCTCCGATGTGGCCGGTCACGTACCGTGCGGGGATATTCATGCAGCGGGTGAGGGTGAGCGCAAGGTGCTGGAAGTCGCGGCAAACGCCGATGCGCTCGGTGTAGACGTCCATCGCGGTCTTTGTCGGGCGCGCCGCGTTGTAGTTGAAATGCACTTTGTCGTGGACCCAGTCGCGGATGGCCACGGCGCGGCCCCAGCCTTCAGGGGTCGAGCCGAACAGGTCGTGCGCGATGCCGCCGAAACGGTCGACCTCGCAATACCGGCTGGGCAGAAGAAACTGCAGAACGTCATCGGGAAGGTCCTCCACGCGCGCCTGCCTCGCGTCGGCGTAGACGGGGTCGGGTGCCGGGTCGGCATCGAGGATGTTGTTGCCCGACAGCCGCAGATGCCCTCCCGGCGCGAGGAAGCGGGTACATCGATTGCCGAAGGCGTCGAGGTACTCCGTGGAGGGCACGACGATGTTGTCGGCGCGATCGGAGCTGACGAGCTGCTCGATGAGGAGTTGATCGCCCGAGCGAAGACGCGGCTCAAGCGACGGATGCAGATGGAGGACGGCCACCATGGGCGTGGGGAACGGCATATGGAACTGGATATCGAACTCAGAAAGGATGAGCATGGCGTCCTGGGGGAGAGAAGGTCTTTGCTGCTGGGGGGAAGGCCAGTGTAACCCAGGGCGGCAAGGAGCATAGCCGCTTGCGGCCCACAGCAAGTTGCGGCTGCCCGCAGCAATTTGGGTAAGATGACAGAAAAGCACAATTCAGTTCTGGGTTCCTCTTGAGACGGCGGCATCCATCCGGATTTAAGACGGAAGTTCAGCACGGACTGACAGAAGGACCCAAACGAGGGTTGATGGCGACACAGGTTGCACTGCACCACCGGACGCACTACCGCTACGATCGGGCTGTGTCGCTTGGGCCTCAGATCGTCCAGCTGCGCCCGTCGCCGCATTGCAGAGTTCCCATCCTCCGTTACTCGCTCGAGATCCAGCCGCAAGACCATACGCTGGACTGGCAGATCGACGCGCTTGGCAATCATGTGGCTCGCGTGGCGATCGGGAAGAAGGCGTCCGAGTTTGTGACGGAGGTTGAGCTCATCGCCGACCTCGCGCCCATCAATCCGTTCGCTTTTGTGCTTGATCCCGGCTGCGAGCGCTTCCCGTTTTCGTACACGCCGGAGTTGACACGCGATCTCCAGCCGTACCGCACGGCAGAGCCCGCCGGGCCGCTCGTAAACGCGCTCGCCCGGAGATTGAGCCAACAGCTGCCGCAGCCGACGGTGGGCTTCCTGGTGAGCCTGAACGAGCGTGTGCGCGACGAGGTGCAGTACACGACGAGGCTCGAAGACGGCGTGCAGACGTGCGAGTTCACGCTGGAGCGAAGGTCCGGCTCGTGCCGCGATTCCGCCTGGCTGCTGGTGCAGCTTTGCCGTCAGCTTCGCTTTGCCGCGCGATTTGTGTCGGGGTACCTCATCCAGCTGGCGAGCAGCGACTCCTCCGCGGATCCGGCGGGCGGGCCCAAACAAGACCGGGCGGACCTCCACGCCTGGGCGGAGGTGTTTCTGCCCGGCGCCGGATGGATTGGCATGGACGCGACCTCCGGCCTGCTGACGGCAGAAAACCACATCCCGCTTGCCTGTGCCCCGACGCCGCCCCAGACGGCTCCGATTCGCGGGACCGTTGAGCCTTCGGGGGTCGAGTTCAGTTTCAGCATGTCGGTCGAGCGCATTGGGGATCTGCCCAGCCTTTCCCAGCCGTACACCGAACCACAGTGGGCCGCCGTCCGGCAACTTGCGCACACGGTCGACCAGGACATTGAGCATGGGGACGTGCGCCTGACGATGGGCGGCGAACCCACCTTTGTCAGCCTCGACGAACCCGAAAGCCCGGAGTGGAATTTCGAGGCTCTTGGCCCGCTCAAGCGAACGCTTGGCCTCCGGTTGATCCGGTCTCTTCGCGAGCGGACCGCACCGGGCGGGCTGCTGCATCTCGGCCAGGGCAAGTGGTACCCCGGAGAGGCGCTCCCGCGCTGGGCGTTCTTCTGCCTGTCGCGGATGGATGGCGTGCCGGTGTGGCAGGATGCCAGCCTCTTTGCCCGTGAAGACCTGCGGTACGGCTATGACAACGCCGCGGCGCTCACTTTTTTGCAGGCGCTCGCGCGGAGGCTGGGAACCGCCGCGGGCAACATCCTTTCTGCTATTGAACCCGGAACAAGTGAGACGCCGGACCTGGCCGCGGTCGCTGGCTACGTTCTTCCTCTGCGGCGCCGGCAGATCGCGGGCAGGTTTTTCTGGTCGAGCCAGCTGTGGTTTTCTCGCCCGGAGGCGCTCGTCCTCTCGCCGGGAGACTCACCGATCGGGTATCGCATCCCGGTCGACCCCATGCCGTGGGTCGTGCCGGACGAGCTGATGTATGAGCTCGAAAGCGGCCTTTCCGGCAGTGCCTCTGACGGCGCTGTGAAGCTGCCTGGGGCGCCCGCCCGGCACCCGGAACTGTTCTCGAGCGAACCCGCTCCCGATCCGCTTCCCGCTGTCCCGGAAAACGCAGAAAGTGCTTCTCTCCGGATTCGCCCGTCGCTGTGCGTGCAAGTGTGCGATGGCCGCATGCATGTCTTTCTTCCGTTCGTGCCGGTGCTTGCCGACTACCTTGACCTGGTCGCCGCGGTCGAAGACACCAGCCAGCACCTCGGCATCCCGGTCTGGATCGAGGGGTATCCGCCGCCCGGCGACTCGCGCCTGCGCTCCTTCGGTCTCACACCGGATCCTGGCGTGCTCGAGGTCAACCTGCCGCCCACAAGCCGGTGGGATGACCTCGAAGCGCTGAACACCGTGCTGGCCGAGGAAGCCGAGCGACACCGGCTGATCCCCGCGAAGTTTGGCTACGACGGAACGCACCTGGCCACCGGGGGCGGCAGCCACATCACGATCGGGGGGCCGTCTGTGCTCGAGAGCCCGATTCTCCGCCGGCCGGATCTGCTGCGCAGCATGGTGTGTTTCTGGCAGAACCACCCGTCGCTTTCTTACCTGTTTGCCGGCATGTACGTTGGTCCGACGAGTCAGTATCCGCGCGTGGACGAGGCACGCACCGACGCCCTGTACGAGCTTGAAGTGTCGCTCAGCCACCTGCCGGAGCACGACTGCCCCCCGCACATCCTCGACGGCCTTTTTCGCAATCTGCTGGTCGACGTGAGCGGGAACACCCACCGCGCCGAGTTCTGCATTGACAAGCTGTACCCGCCGGAGGGGACGGGTTTGCGGGCCGGCCTGCTGGAGCTGCGCGCGTTTGAGATGGCGCCGCACGTCCGCATGGGCCTGCTGCAGACGCTGCTGGTGCGCGCCCTGGTCGCCCTGTTCTGGCGGCAACCGTTCTCCGGCGATCTGCTTCGCTGGGGCGCCGCCCTCCACGACCGCTTCATGCTTCCCTACTTTGTGCGGCAGGACTTCGCGGAAGTGCTCGAGCACCTTAAGCGGTCCGGCTACGCTTTCGATCTCGCCTGGTTCGCCCCCCATCTCGAGTTTCGCTTTCCCCGCATCGGCACGCTGACGGCGGAAGGTATGGAACTGGAGCTTCGCCAAGCGCTCGAGCCGTGGAACGTGCTGGCGGAAGAGACGACCTCCGGCGGCACGGGGCGCTCGGTCGATTCGTCGCTCGAGCGCATGCAGGTGAAGCTTTCCGGCATCACGATGCCCTCGCGCTACATCGCCACGTGCAACGGCCGGCGCATCCCGCTGCACCCTACCGGCAAGCCCGGGGAACAGATCGCCGGCATCCGGTACCGCGCGCGACGCCTGAACGCCGCGCTTCACCCCACCATCCCGGTCCACACGCCGCTGACGTTTGAGCTCCTCGACACGTGGAATCGCCGCTCCATCGCGCGCTGTACCTACTTCGCCGGACGCCCGGACGGCTCCAGCCACACCACCCGCGCCACCAGCGGCGAAGAGGCGCGCTCCCGACGGGGGGAGCGCTTCCAGGTCTCAACGCCCTCCACCGAGCCCGCCACGACCCCGCCCGAAGAGCGCAACCCCGTTTTCCC
>CAXUCK010000072.1:0-10570 GCA_964249375.1 uncultured Acidobacteriaceae bacterium | reverse complement strand
CCGCCACCCTCTGCGCCCCCATCACCCGCAGCATCCACCGCGCTCGCGGAGCGGAAAACACCGCGCCCTGCTCATACACCACAATCTCCGCCTTATCCGAAACCCCCATCCGCGACATGGCCTCGCCAAACGCGTCCGCCCCCGGCAGCGTATGCGGCAAGCCACTTCCCTGATCCGAAAGCTCTTCGATATCGAAAAACACCGCCCCCGGCAGGTGCGCTCCGACATACAGCGCTCGCGTATCCACCTTCGGTAGAACCCCCACCGGCGGCATCGTCGCATCCATCACGACCAGCCCCGGATCGCCGATCCGCTCCGCCAGCCAGGCCACCGAAACCAAAGCGTCCATGTGCTAAACCCTAGTCCGTTTCCCGCATGGCTAATCGCGCTTCTTCGCCGGCACCGGAACCCGCAGCGACTCCTTCGCCAGATCGATCGCCGCATACAGCTGCCGCGGATCCGTCACCTCGATCCACCGCTTCTCCGTTACGACGAAAATCGTCGGGGTGTGACGCACACCCAGTCGCCGCCCCAGCATGCAATCTGCCTCCACCTCTTCGGCACACCGCCCGGAAGCGTCCAGCACAAACGGCATCGGGACGTTGTGCGCCTTGAACCACATTGTCGTGAACCGTTGCAGATCATCCGGCGCGGAAATATTTCCCTGATTCGCAAACACGTCCCGGCGAAACTCTTCCGCGATCTTTGGCGAAACCTTGTCCTCCAGATACCGCGCCTCAATCGCCCCCGCCCGCGACCACGCATGCCCTTGGATCAGAAAGTCATGATGCACCCGCGGTATCTTGTACTGCTGCATCGCCGCCCACACGATCGGCGACACCTGCCCGCACAGAGGGCATTCCAGATCCTCAAATTCGATGATCGCGAGTTTCGCGCCTGCAGGTGGCTTCAGCATGGAAGTGTCTTTGAACGGAGTCGCCCCGCCCGGTGGCACAGCCATTTGGGCCATCACCGGCGAAACACACAGCACCATCGCGACAGCGAACAGGAGAGTTTTCATGGCCACCAACCTAATCATCGACCTTCGCCACCCCATGCCACACTCTATCCAGCATGCAAATTTGGGACACTCTCATCGTCGGAGCAGGCCCCGCCGGCGCCGCCGCTGCCTTCGACCTCGCTCGCGCCGGCCGCTCCGTCCTTCTTCTCGACCACGCCACCTTCCCCCGCCCCAAAGCCTGCGCCGCCGGCCTCACCATCAAGACACTCCGCGCCCTCCGCTACTCCGTCGCACCCGTCACCCATCGCACCATCCGTACCATCCGCCTCGAAGGCCCTGGCGCCCCGCCCACCTCCGTCAAGACGCGAGATCCCATCTGTGTGACCGCGGTCCGCGAGGAGTTCGACAACTTCTGCCTTAACGAAACCCTTGCTGCTGGAGCGCAACTTCAGCGCATCGGACGCATCACCTCCGTCCTCCAAACCGGAGACCTCGTCACGTTGCGCACCGCCACTCAAAGCTTCCAGGGCCGCTACCTTCTCGGTGCCGACGGGGCCAACAGCCAGATCCGCAAATTCCTGCACCAGTCTTCGTCTGCCGCCTCAAACGCGTCCGCGATCCAAAACGTCCGCCATCCTGAACACAGCGAAGGATCCCCGGATGCCGCCTACGACCAATTCGCCAGCGGCCTCAAGAGCCCTTCCACTTCACCCCCAACCGAACCAGCGTGGCTTACCCGAGGCTTCGCCCTCGAAACCCACATCCCCCTTCCTGCCGACGTGAAAGTCCCTGACCTCCTCTTCGACTTCAGCATCCCGAACGGCTACGCCTGGATCTTTCCCAAGCGCGACCACCTCAACGTTGGCCTCGGCTTCTTTGACACCACCCCCGGCCCCGCTGCCCGCGCCGCCCTCACCGACTACATCCGCCAAAGGCTCCATCAGCCGACCCCCGCCAAGGTTGTCGGCCAGTATCTCGCTTTCGGCTTTCCTCAATACACGCCAACCGGCCGCATCCTCCTCGCCGGAGACGCGGCGGGCACCCTCGACCCCCTTACAGCCGAAGGCATTTACCCCGCCATCACCTCCGGCCAGGCAGCTGCCCAGGCCATCCATAACGCCCTCACTCACGCGGCTCCCGCCGCCCCACAGTACCTCGCCCTCACGAAAGACCTTCGAGCCCAGCTCAGTTTTTCCGCACGCGCCGCCCGGCGTTTCTACCAGGATCCGTCCGTCGGCCTTCGCGCCCTCCGCCTTCCAATCATGCGCCACGCGATCGTGCGCACGTACGCGCTCGGACTTGCCCGACCCGCGCTTCTCCCCCGCGTCGCCAGGTACGCCCTCAAACTTCGTCCCGGCGCCTGAAGTGGACCGCTTCCAAAACTCCCCTTGAACTCAAAAGGTCAGACCTTAAGGAAGATGCGCTTCCGGTACAGGCCATAAACCGGGATCCAGCAGACGACGACGAAGAGAAGAGAAAAGGCAAGCGAAGCCACGGAAGCATTCGGAAGGACGGCGTGGATATGCTCGTAGGTCCAGCGAAGAACGTTGGAGTGCGCCCCGACGCGGATGCTGCCGAGTCCGCCGGCGAGAAGTTCGGAGATGACGTAGGCGGCGATGGAGTTCGTCCCGAAAACAAAGAAGGGAAACAGCAGCCGGTAAGTACGATGTCGGTCCGTGTCGGCTTCCCCGTTTGGGTGCCGATCGACCAGGAACATCGTAAGGGCGAGCAGAAGAAGCGAGAGCCCGCCGGCAAACAGGACGTAAGAGCTTGTCCAGAGCTTCTTGTTGATGGGGAACCAGGGATTCCACGCGAGGCCAAACAGAACGCAGGAGATGCCGGCGAGCGCAATGCCGCGGATCTTCTGCGTCAGCGTGCGCTTCGTACGGATCCAAAGACCGGTAAGGACGCCAAGCAAAATCGTACCGATCGCAGGAAGGGTCGAGAGCAGGCCTTCAGGGTCCCGGACTCGCTCGTAAAGATGATTCGAGGAGAAGATGGCGCGATCAAGATAAGCAGCAAGATTGGCGTCGCGGTCGTTGATTGGGGTGCCATGGGTGGGAACACCATACCCGGGCACGTTCACGAAACGCATCAGCGCCCAATACCCGGCGAGGCAGGCAATCAGGACGGCAACTTTGGAGCGCCAGCCGCGGTCAAGAAGGAGCAGGACGGTCGCGATCAGGTAGCAGATGGCGATGCGGTGAAGCACACCGTAGTAGCGTAGGTAGCCAAGGTTGAAGGCTGGAAAGCTGTTAACCAAAAGCCCGAGCAGATACAGGATGACGGCGCGCCGAAGAGCGTTGAGCAAGATCGAGCCTTTCGAAACACCGCGGGAAAGGCGGGACTCCGTCGCAAATACCAGCGAAACGCCGACCAGAAACAGAAACGTGGGAAAAACCAGGTCAGTGGGAGTGAACCCGTTCCAGAAAGCGTGCCGCAGCGGCCAGAATGCGTGCTCCTCATCTCCATTGTTATTAACCAGGATCATGAAGGAGAGATCAATGCCGCGCAGGAGGTCGACCGAGAGGAGGCGCGAAGACCGGCCGACAACGGAACTGCGTGGGTCGGAGGGGGCAAAAGTTGTCACTTCGTTAGCGATGGTGAGCGCTCCTGCGAAATCTATACAAGTGAGGGTACTCTGCTGAGCGGTTAACAGGCGTTAGCTGGCGCAGCAGCCCCCCGCCATTTTGGCGGCGGGGCTAGGCGGAACATCGTTAGCTGGATTTTGGTCAAAAAAGCCCGAAGGCTTAAGCAGGAAACCGATGTAAGCGGTGGGCATGACGGGGTAGTCTTCAAGGCGCGGGATGTGAGTATGCCCGAAGGTATACCAGAAGACGACATCGGTGTTCTCGATGGGGCGATCGGCCTCGACCCACTTGAGCAAGCCATCCGTGCAGCCGGATTGGTTCGGGTAGTCCCCGGCCGCGTATCGCTCGTGCTCGTCGAAGGGAGTGACCCAGACGTGGTGCTCCACAAACCCTGCGCGCTTGCGCCACCAGGCCGTGGGTGCGCCGTAGGGAACGGCGTTGTCGCCTCCGAGGAAACGGTAGCCGGTGGGCTGGCCGACAATGTTCTTCGTGGCTGAGTTCACAATCTTCCAGGTTCTACCCGTGCTGATGTCGAGGTTCGCGCAGGCTTCTTTTTCGGATTTCAGAGGAGTGGCGACGGCGCGAAAGGCGTTGTGGAAAGAGTTCGTATCGTCGACCGGGTCAGCGACGACGTCCAAGCGCTGGACGGTGTTCGGGCCGCCATCGATGTTCATGTCCAGCCGCACGTTAAAGAAGTGCTGGTGGTTGGGGGCGAAAAGCGTCTCGTTGAGCATGGCGCCGTGGGCGGGAGACTCTCCCTGTTGCGTGGCGCCCAGCGAGAGAATGCCGGTGAGCTTGATTTCGAACTGTATGTTGCCGTCCTGATACAGATACCAGAAAAAGCCATACTCGTAATTTTCGACCGTGGAAACGGACGAGATCACCAGGCGGCGGGAGCGACGCACCTCGGGCACATCGGGCAGGCGCCGATCCGTGTGCTTCCAGAGAATGCCAAAGTCTTCCTCGTGGATGCAGATAGCCTGCGGAATCGTCAGGAGATCGCCGCGGGAGGTCACGAGGTGCGCGTCGAGATACTGAATGTAACCGACACAGTCACAACCCAAACGGAGCGAGTTGGCACAGGTGCCGATGCCATATTCGCCGACATCGAAGGCGTTCTTGCGAACCTGAGTAGGGCGCGGGTCGCCGTACGGGACGACCATCTCCGTGAGAGAAGCCCGGTAGAGGATGGGACGGTCGCGGCCCTTATCGGTGTAGCGAAGGTCGTGCAGGGTCAGACCCTCGCCGGCGTCAAAGCCGATCACGAGCTTCCACTTTTGCCACGCGATTGCGTTTCCTTCCATGGTGAAAGACGGGCCTTCAGGCTGGGTGATGACGAGTGGTTTGATGTCGTTCCGAAAGCCGGCGACACGGTCCGCCGCGTAGTCGGCCGGCGCAGCCGGAAGTGGCCATGTGCCGTGTTCTTCTACCCGAATGACTTTCATTTGGTTGAGGTCGACGACGGGCCGGATCCCTTCGATCGGATGAGCGTAGCCGTTTTCGCCCGGCGCGGAGCGAAGAAAGCAGAGCGGGCGGGCAAGGCGCAGGGAGCGATCTTCTTCCGAGCCGTAGTTGCCGGCGCTCCAGATATCGACCATGACGAGTTCCGGATCGACGTTGCCATAATGCTGCTTCAGCGCAGCTTGGAACTTTTCAGAGTGGATCACGGCCTGTTCGCATTCCACCTGCTCATCGATCGAAAGGGTGGGCTGCGCTCCGGGAGGTGCGAGTTCGGCGGAGAGCATCTTTTCAAGGGACAGATCGAGGACGACACGGCACGCACGGTTCGCGCCATTGTCGAAAAGGACGGCAATGGCCTGACGCGGAGGCGCGGGCTGCGCGGGCCAGTTCTGCATGCTCTGCTTGCTCGGCTCCCTCAGCATGATGCTGATGAACCGCGTGGTGGGCGTGTAGACCTCGTGGGCCTTAATCGTGCGGACTGCCGACAGCACTTCGCCGGCGGTGAGCGGTTCCAGAGGGTGCAGAGGCATGGAGACTCCGTTCCGTACGTCAGACAGGAATAAGTGAGTAAACGACGCCGATGCGCTTCGCAAACGTTTGCGCCAATATACATCGCCTGCCCACAGATTGCATTTAAATCCAGCGAATCAAAGCTCGGCGCCCCGGCGAATCTCGGCAGCATCAGCATCGTGAGCCGCGAGGCCTTGCTGCTGGAGGTCATCGTGGAACTGCCGCAGCAGGCTCGCAGCGCGGGCAAACTCGGCCCGGGCTTCGATCTCGCGGTGGAGCTGGCGCAGAACCTGCGCGCGCAGGAAGTGCACACTACCACTCTGCGGGCTGAGCTGGGCCGCGCGATCGAGCAGAGGAAGCGCTTCGGCGATGCGGTTTTGCTGCCGGTAGATTCCCGCCAGGCCGAGATACGCGGACGAGAGCGCGGGAAGTCGCGCGATGGCGGCGCGGTAAGCGGCTTCAGCTGCCGCAGGATCATTCAGCTGGAGACAGATGCGACCGAGTTCGTCAAACGCATACGGAAGGTCTGGTTCGAGGCTAGTTTCAGCTTTGAGCGCGGTACGCGCCTCGGCTGTGCGGTGCTGGCCGTCAAGCGCTTCGGCGAGAAAAAAATGAGCCATGGGCAGCGTGGGTTGAGCGGCGACGGCCTGTTCAAGCTCCGTCACGGCAGTGACGAAATCCTGCTTGCCCAGTGCAGCCTTGCCGGCGTACAGGTGGAACTCCGGGCTACCCTGACCGACAGCGGCCATCTGCTCAAACGCGCGGCTTTCAAGTGCAGACTGCTTGGCGTGGGCAGCGGCACTCCCAAGGACGTAGAGGTACGTGAGATTGCCGGACTGCGCGGGCCAGAGCGGTTCAAGGTTCTCCGTCGCGCAAGTGTAATCCGCAACAAAAAAGCAGGAAAGTCCGAGCAGGAAGCGGGCTTGCGTACTTTGTGCGGATTGTGCAAGGTCAGCGCGAAATTCCGGCACGGCAGCGGGGTAGTGTCCGGCGTGAAATTGGGCGAGGCCGAGGTCGAGCGCAATCCCGGCCATGGCGGGGTCAAGGCGACGGGCATGCTCAAGCGCAACGATGGCATCCGGCCACCGCCGCTCGCGCATGAGCGTGACTCCGAGGTTCGTAAACGCAGCGGCTGAGCGTGGATCCAGACGCGTTACGGCACGAAAGTCCGCTTCGGCAGCAGGCAGATCGCCGGCTTGAAGCGCTTGCGTTGCACGGGCAAAGACGGTGGCGGCATCGGGTGGCGGCTGCTGCTTCGCATGGACCGCGGTCGCGGTCGCGAGGGCGGCTGCGATGCATAGAACGGGCCCGATTACATCAGAGCGAGGCATCGCTCGACTAGGTGCTTGGTGTCGGCTGTGGGATCGACGTTGGAGTCGGACTCCAGAGAAAAGAAGCCCCGAAAGCGCGCTTCACGCGCGATGCGAAGCAATTCCGGAAGGGACACGGTGCGACGTTGGTTCGCAATAACCTCGGCGTCTTTCACGTGCGCGATGCTGCTCGCGTAGCGAAACATACTGCGGACGGCTTCCGCGTTGAAGGCCTCGTCGCCGCCCATCAGCGAGTTCGCGAAATCGGGCAAGGCCCGCAGCCAGGGCGTGTTGGCGAGCTTCAGAAGAGCGACAACGCGATCGGCAGTGCCGTAAACAGGATCGTCGTTCTCAAACGTGATCATGACGTTGCGTGCGGAGGCGTACTGGACAAGCGGACGCATGGCCGCTACAGGACCGGCGACGTCGGCGGGACCCGACCCCTGGGGAACGGCGCCAATGCGGATCGAAGGCGATCCGAGGATCATGGCGATGTCGATCCAGCGCTCAAGTGTGCGGTAAGAACTTTCGCGGCGATTAGCGTCAGGGCTGGTGAGGTCCACGTCTTCGTCGACCGGGATGTTGACCGTCCGAACGCCAGCGGCGTCAAAGGCGGCTCTGAGCTTGCGGATGTCGAATAGTTCCGTAGACGGGAAATGCGAGTGAAGCGGCTCGATACCGGAGACATCAAATTCTGTGCGGATGTAGTGCGCAAAGCCCGCGAGATCGACGGCGGGGATCGTATTCGAGCGCTCACGATTGTGCGGCGCAACGATCATAGTGCGAAACGGGTAGGTAGCGACTGCCAGACGGTGACGTGGGTCAGCCGGGTAGTTTTCTCGCGGACCAGACACCCGCTGCGCGGAGGCGAACTGCGTGGAAGCGAGCGCAGCGCAGCAGAAAAAGGTCCGACGGGTGAGGGTCATGCCGGCTTCGCTTCGGCAGTGGAGAAACTGCCGCGTTTGAACTGCTCCACAATGTACTCGGAGGTCCGCAGCGAAAAGGCAAGGATAGATAGCGTGGTGGTTTTATCCGTGCAGTTCAAGAAAACACTTGCATCGGTTACGAAAAGGTTGGGCACGTCATGCGCCTGGCCGAAGCGGTTCGTAAATGACTGGCGGGAGTCGTTGCCCATGCGGCAGGTCCCCGTTTCGTGCAGGCTGTAGCCGGGGCTTTCGGGCTCTCCGTGCCCCTGGTACTCGCCACCGGCGTTCTCGATGATGGAGCGCGCCGTCTGCTTGGAGTGCTCCCACATCTTCAGGGTGTTGGGGTCCCACTCAAAGTGGACACGCACCTGCGGAATGCCGAACACGTCCCTCTTATCAGGATCGATGTCGACGAAGTTCTTCTCGGAGGGCAGCGTAGGCGCTTGCAGAGTAAGGTTCACTGGTGTGGGATATCGGCGCTTCAGTTCGGCCTTATACGAAGCCCCGAAGCCCTCGATCTCGTCAAAGTAGCCGGGAAAGTCATCACATCCGCCGCCGGGATAGAAGGAATATCCGCGCAGAAACTGTTCGCCGTGTGGATTCTCCAGATTTTGCCAGCGCGGAAGCCATGCGATCGTAGCGGCAGAAACATTGTCGGGAAAGCTGGGGCGTCCAAGCAATTGCGGCAGATAGCCGCGCGCGGAAGTGCCGTACATGTGGTCGCAGAGGTTGCGGCCAAGTTGCCCCGAGGAGTTGGCGACACCGGTAGGCCAGTGGCGCGAGCGCGAGTTAAGCAGGAGGTGTGCACTGGAAACCGTGGACGCCGCCACCACGACAGCACGTGCGTACACCTCCACCTCCTGCTTGGAATGACGATCAACGTACGCAACACCGCATGCCTGGCCGGACTCGTCGACCAGGATCTCGCGGGCGATGGCGTTGGTGCGGAGGGTCAATTTGCCCGTGGCGTGCGCGTCCGGAAGAAGGTAGTAGGGTGAAGAGAAGAAGGCGCCCACATCGCAGCCGTTCGTGCAATTGCCGCAGTAATGACACGCAGGATGCTTGCCCAGCGATTGCGTGAGCTGCGCGATGCGGTCAGGCAAATAGGGAATATTGGCTTTCTTCGCTCCTGCCGCAAGCAAGTAGTCGATGTATCGGAAGGCAAATGGCGGGAGGTAATCGCCGTCGGGATTCGACGGGCGGTTCTGGCGCGTGCTGGCGACGCCGATGCGCCTCTCGACGCGCTGGTAAAACGGAGCAATCTCGTCGTAGCTGACTGGCCAGTCGACGTCGGCGCCGTCGCGCGATGCGGCTTTAAAGTCAATGTCACCCATGCGTGCGGACGAACGACCCCAGAAGTTTGTTTTGCCACCAACGGCATAGCAGCGCGGCCAGGTCCACTTGGTGCCAGGCGCGGTGGAGTAGGCGATGTCATGCTCCCAAACATCAGAGGGCACGTACTCACTGTCCATGTAGCCGATACTCTGCGCGCGGCGCTGTGGTGACCCGAATCCACGGAACGGCAAATCGTAGGGCTGCTTGTGTTCACGAAAATCCTTCGCCGGGTCAAGCTCGCGCGAAGCGTTAAGCGCGCAAACGCGCAGGCCGGCGTTGCACAAAGTCGCGATAGCCATACCGCCGCCCGCGCCGGTGCCGATCACGATGACGTCATACGTTTCGCTCATGCCTGCACTCCGAGCTGTGCGAGGGAGCCGTCGTTAGGAACCGACGGGGACTCGGCATAGAAGCGTAGGCCGGGGTAGTCGAGGGCTTCAAGGCCGAGGCGCGAGGTATAGAAGCCCATCACGGTGTACCGGCGCATGACAGAGAAGAACTCCTGGCCAGGCTTCTCGTCGGGACGGAAATTGCGTTTGTAGGCGAGGCGCTCGAGCATGGCATTCTGCTGCGCGGGCAGCAGAACTGCAAACGTTCGCGGAGCAGACGCTTTGTCCATCCAGTTGAGTCCTTGGCGAAAGACGGTCTGGAGCGTGGGGTCGTGCGCGACCATGAAGTCAATGAACTCGGCTACGCCTGCGTCGGTGGCTCCAGATCCGGCGGACGCGATCGCTCCGTGAGGCGTCCCGGCGTTGTGTGACGGCGATCTCTTGGACGACGATGTGCGGGGCAGAATGAGCTCGGCAAGGGTGACGATGGTGGTGTATTCCGCCGGGGTAAAAAAGCGCGGCGTGTAGGCCCGCTCCCGATGGGCGGGCGCAGCGGTCGGCTGATGGTGATGGTTGGCTGCATTCTGGGGAGGCGCCGGCTCGGCAAAGGCAAAACTCCACCGCACAAAACCTGGAGCGGTGCTCGCTACAGAGGCGCATGCAAGCGCTTGGAGCAACTGCCTTCTACTTGGCGCTTGTCCGGCCATCTTGTCCATTCTCCTTTCCGCAAACGTTTGCCCTCGGTTGTAGACCCACGGGTAGCTGGTCGTCAAGGTTCAGCTTGAGGGACTCGCGACAACAGAACGCTGGCGACCGCTCCCACGAGGGTAGCGTGCGCCCCACTCTTGGCGCAGACAAGGCTGGCGGAGGCGGCCAGTGTGCCGGCGTGTGCGGTGAACGACGCACGCGCAGAGCGAAGAAGCGGCTCTCCCAACGCGGAAAGGCCGCCGGCAATGCTGATCCGATCGGGGAAGAAGATCTGCGCGAGCGAGGCCAGCGCAACCCCGAGGCGATGCCCAGCGCGCGCTACCGTGCTGAGGGCTGCAGGCTCACCCTCCTTGGCCGCCTCGACCAGATTGCGGAAGCTGTACCGATGCCCCATGATGTCGCTGTGCTGCTGCGCTAGTGCAACCGTGGAGAGGAGGGT
>CAXUCK010000071.1:0-10920 GCA_964249375.1 uncultured Acidobacteriaceae bacterium | reverse complement strand
GCCGCAGCGGCTCCGGCCATGGAGGATTGGTGGCTCATTCGCGACGCGGACGGCCGCACTGGCTGGCTGCTAAGCCGCATGATGGACGTGGACGCGCCGGACGCGCTGACCCGCTACGCCGAAGGGCAGCGCATCGTGGGCGCCTATGTGCTGAACAAGGTGAACGACCCGGAGATCGAGGGCGACATCAAGGATGTGCCCGAGTATGTCACTGTTCTGAGCCCCTACAAGGCAGGGCTCCCGTACGATTTCGATCAGGTTCGGGTGTTCATCTGGAACGTCAAGAAGCACCGGTATGAGACGGCCTTTCGTCAGCACAATATCGAGGGATACCTGCCGGTGACGACGGGCATGGCGAACGATCCGTACGGCAAGCAGCCGATCTCAACGGCGCTGGCCCCTACGTTCAAGGTCCATGTGCTGCTTGCGGACGCCCCGGCGGTGGTGCCCGATCCGACAACGGGCGCGATCACGCCCGGCCGGACGATCGAGAAGACGTACCGGCTGGAAGGAAACCTGATTCGTCGCGTGCTTCCGCCCGGAATCCAGCCGCCCGATGAGGCGCATCCCGAGCCGGAAGAGGAAAAGGTGGGCAAGCACCACCGCCGGCGCTAGCTGTTTTGTTGCCTTAAGGGGTGCGACCGGCGTAGAAGTCCGCGATGCCTGCGACGACGCGCTCCTGCTCGTCTTCGCGGAGCTCCGGGTAGATGGGCAGTGCCAGCACCTCCGCCGCGGCCCGTTCGCTCACGGGAAAGTCCCCCGGCTTGTATCCCAGGCCGCTCAGACTCGCCTGCAGATGCAGCGGCAGCGGGTAGTACACTTCCGTGCCGATCCGCCGTTCAGCCAGAAATGCCCGCAGCGCATCCCGCCGCGGCGCCCGGATGACGTATTGGTGAAAGACATGGAAGGCACGTGGGTCGGTGTACGGCAGCACAAGACCGCCGAGCGGCCTGGCTGAGTCGAACTTCGCAACCAGGCCCGTTTCCCGCAGCAGATCGTCATACCTCGCAGCCACGGACCGCCGAGCGTCGTTCCACGCAGGCAGAAAGCGCAGCTTCACCTGCAGCACAGCCGCCTGGATGGTGTCGAGACGGCTGTTCCAGCCAACTTCATCGTGGAAGTAGCGGCGGCGCATCCCGTGGGCGCGCAGCATTCTGACGCGCTCGTCGACGCCCGCGGACGGCGTGGTGACCAGACCAGCATCTCCGAAGGCGCTCAGGTTCTTTGTCGGGTAGAACGAGAACGCGGCAGCGTCTCCCAGAGCGCCAGCAGAGGTGGAACGCCACCGCGCCCCAAACGCCTGCGCGGCGTCCTCGATCAGAAGGAGATCGTGCTCCCGCGCGAGCGCACCCAGGGCATCCCAATCCGCGCACTGACCATACAGGTGGACCGGAAGCAAGGCGCGCACCCTGCTTGCCTCGCTTCCGATGCGCTCCCGAGCCGCTTCGGCCGAGAGATTGAATGTCATAGGGTCGATGTCCGCCAGCATCGGCCTGGCCGCGCAGCGCAGGATGGAGCTCGCCGTCGCGAAGAAAGAAAACGGTGTCGTGAGCACGGCGTCGCCCTCGCCGATCCCCGTGCCGGCCATCGCCAGCCAAAGCGCATCGGTGCCGCTCGCACATCCGGAAGCGTGGTCCACGTTCAGCATGGCGGCCGCGGCACCCTCGAACTGCTGCACCTCAGGCCCCAGCACGAAGTGCTGCGAATCGCAGACCCGACCGATCGCCTCGAGAATCTCCTCGCGCAGGGGCTGGAACTGCCGGGCAAGATCAAGCATCACGATGGGGGCGTTTTCTTCTTCAGACACACCTGCATCGTATCCGGATCGGCTCCCGACGCGCTGTCTACCGGAGGAGCTTTATGCACGATACGGATGTGCGCTGTTGTGCAACTGGAAGCCACTGGCGCGGAAGTTCCCCAAACGTGAAGAACTTGTGTACCATTCGTGAAACCCCGTACGACGGCAAACCTTCTGCTTTGGCAAATCAGATCAAGGAGATCGGCCCATGGAATCCAAGCCGGCACAGAACATACAGGACACCTTTTTGAACACGGTGCGCAAAGACAAGAGCGCGATCACGATTTACCTGGTGAGCGGCGTGAAGCTGACTGGCCGGATCCGGTCGTTCGACAAATATTCCGTGCTGCTTGAAAACAATAGTCAGGAGCAGCTGATCTTCAAGCACGCGATCTCGACCGTGGTGAGCGGCCGGGCGCCGCACCCGGGTGATGCGCGTCCGGAGCGACCGGAGGGCCGTTCCGCGGCGGCTGGAGGACCGGCCGGCGTTGGCGCAGCCGCGGCGCACGAAGGCGGCGGAACGAACGGGCATTGAAGCAAGCTGGGCGCCGGGTGCTGGCCGAGACCGAGGTGCGGGCGGATGCAACACAGGCCGCCTGACGAGGGGAGCGGAGGTGGGGTCCCCTGTCGGACGGCCTATGCGACCCAGATGTGGTCGAGATAGTCGTAAGTTAGCGGATCGTGCAGACGTCTGTAAAGCCTGAACTCTGCCGGACAGATGCGTCCCAAGACTTTCCAAACGCATGCTCGAGCTTGCTTGTGCCGAGCTTCGAAGAGACTTCCGAATAGCTTGCTCGGTTGACACCCCGCGATTCGCTTTGCTAGAAGATAAGAGTCCTTCCCGCGTAACGCGTCGTCCTGGAACAACCAACAACGGACGATTTGGACGGTCTGGACCTTACCTCCCACCCTTCATGGACCTGATTCTGAAACAACTCGGCGAACTTGTGCTCGGCTCCGTGCCGACCATGATCCTGTTCCTTTTGTTGATCTTAGCCTATAACGTGCTGGTTCGCCGACCCTTGACGGCCATGCTTGCAGAGCGCCGGGCCCGCACCATCGGAGCGGTGGAGCAGGCGCGCGGGGCCATTGCCGCCGCGGAAGCCGAGACAACCGTGTATGAGGACAAGTTGCGGAATGCGAAGGCCGAACTGTTCCGCGCGCGAGAAGAGCGGCTGAAGCGTTGGGCTGAAGAGCGGGAGCGAGTTCTCGGGGACGTGCGGCAAACGGCGGGCGAGCGTGTCCGGGCTGCTCGGGCTGACATAGAAGCGAGTGCCGGCGCCGCGCGTGGGCAGATCGAGAGCCTGAGCGCGGAGCTCAGCGCGCGCGTGATTGCTGCCGTCCTGCCGGCAGGCATCTCCACCGCGGAGTCCATCCAGTGACCGGCCGTTTGCTTCGCCCCAGCCTGCAAATCTGGCTGCTCGCCGCATCGCTCTGCTTCGCACTGCCGACCGCTCCCGCGCAGCAACCCGCACCCACACACGAAAGCGCGTCGGGGGAAGCGGCCAGCCCGGCCCAGCAGGAACCGATCGAAGCGGAAACTGAGTCGGACGAGAATGACGTTTACCGTCACTCCGCAACGGTGCGCTTCATCGGCCGAAAACTGGGCATGACTCCGGAACGCGCGGCAACCACTTTCGAGTTCTTGAATTTCTTCGTTCTGGCCGCGCTGGTGATCTGGTTTTTGGTTCGCGCACTGCCGAAGACGTTCCGCTCCCGCAACTCCGGCATTCAGAAGCAACTCTTGGAGGCTCGCTCAGTCACAGAGCAGGCCAGTGCGCGGCTGAATACCGTAGAAGATCGTCTCGGCAAATTGGATGAGCAAATTGCCGGGATGAAGCAGCAATTCGAAACCGATGCGGCGGCCGAGGAGCAGCGCATGCGCGCCGCCGTGGAGGCTGAGAAAGCAAAGATTCTTGCGGCAGCCGAGCAGGAGATACAGGCCGCCACAGGCGAAGCGCGGCGTCAGTTGCAGCGCTTTGCCGCGGAGCTGGCCATCGACCAGGCAGCCAAGAAGATGGTCGTTTCGGACGAGACGGATCGCTTGCTGGTACAGAACTTCGCCAAACGCCTGACGCGCGTCGGCGGCGAAGGAGACAACTAGCATGTCGGCCATTTCGCTTCGCTATGCGCGCGCCCTTTCGCAGGTCGCCGGCGCGCTCCACCTGGACACGGACGCCGCACGGGCGCAGCTGCAGGATTTCGCTGGGACACTTGAAGGCAGCCGGCAGTTGCGAGAGGTGATGCTCGATCCCTCGATTCCCATGCCGCAGAAGCTCAAGGTGCTTGACGCCCTCGCCGCACGGATGGGCATGGCGCGCGAGGTTCGCAACTTTGTTGCCGTGATCGTCAGCCATCAGAGGCTGGAGGATTTGAATGAGATTCTCCGCGAGTACGCCGTTTTAGCCGACCAGCAGGCAGGCATGGCGGAAGCTGAGATTGTGACCGCACGTCCGTTGAACGATGGGGATCGGGCGGAGCTTGAGGAGCAGGTGGCTAAGCTCGCCGGAGCGCGCGTTCGCACCACGTACTCCCTCGACCCGTCGCTACTGGGAGGCGCTGTCGTCAAGATCGGATCGACCGTCCACGACGGCAGTCTTCGCGCCCAGCTCGAGCAATTGAAGCAGACACTCACCGCCGCTCCGGTGATCTAACCCGCACGCGGCCCAGCACGCAGCAGATAGGATGAAACCGACATCATGGCACAGATCAGGGCAGACGAAATCACGGAGCTGCTGCGGCAGCAGATTGAGAACTTCGAGCAGCGCATCCAGGTCGATGAGGTGGGGACCATCATCTCGCTTGGCGACGGCATCGCGCGCGTCCACGGCCTCGACAAAGTCATGGCCGGCGAGCTGATCGAGTTCCCGCACGGCGTCTCTGGCCTTGCGATGAACCTGGATGAAGACCAGGTCGGCGCTGTGCTGCTGGGCGACTATGCCGAGCTGCGCGAGGGCGATCAGGTCAAGCGCTCCGGCAAGATCATGAGCGTGCCGGTGGGAAAGGCGCTGATCGGCCGCGTGGTCAACGCGCTTGGTCAGCCGATCGACGACAAGGGCCCGATCGACACCACCGAGACGCTCCCCGTCGAGCGGCTTGCCCCGGGCGTGATCGACCGGCAGTCGGTCAAGGAGCCGATGGCCACCGGCATCAAGGCGATCGACACCATGATCCCGATCGGTCGCGGTCAGCGCGAGCTGATCATCGGCGACCGGCAGACCGGCAAGACGGCCATCGTGCTCGACACGATCATCAACTCGGCGAAGAACAATCTGATCTGCATTTACTGCGCCGTCGGCCAGAAGCGCTCGTCCGTTGCCCAGGTGGTGCAGACGCTCGAGCAGTTCGGCGCCATGGCATACACGATCGTGGTCGCCGCCACCGCTTCCGAGCCCGCACCGATGCAGTATCTTGCGCCCTTTGCGGCGACCGCGATGGGCGAATATTTCCGCGACAACGGTCAGCACGCGCTCGTGATCTATGACGATCTCTCGAAGCACGCCGCGAGCTATCGTGAGATCTCTCTGTTGCTGCGCCGTCCGCCAGGTCGCGAGGCGTACCCGGGTGACGTCTTCTACCTCCACTCGCGTTTGCTCGAGCGCTCAGCGAAGATGTCGGACAAACTCGGCGGCGGGTCGCTGACTGCGTTGCCGATGATCGAAACCCAGGCCGGCGACGTTTCCGCCTACATCCCGACCAACGTAATTTCGATCACCGACGGACAGATCTTTCTCGAGACCGATCTGTTCAACTCCGGCGTTCGCCCTGCCGTGAACGTTGGCCTGTCGGTCTCGCGTGTCGGCTTTGCTGCGGCCACCAAGGCCACCAAGCAGGTCGGCTCTACGCTCAAGCTCGATCTGGCGCAATACCGCGAGCTCGCGGCGTTTTCGCAGTTCGGCTCGGACCTGGACAAGGTCACGCAGCAGCAGCTCAACCGAGGATCGCGCCTGATCGAGCTGCTGAAGCAGCCGCAGTTCCAGCCGCTTCCGTTTGAGAAACAGGTTGCGATTTTGTTTGCGGGCACCAATGGCCTGCTCGATGATGTTGAGGTTCCCGACCTTCGCGCCTTTGAGGAGCGCTTCTACCAGTATCTCGACGGTGGCGGCAACACGGTGCTGAACGACATCCGCGAGAAGAAGGCGCTTGACGACTCGCTCAAGGCCAAGCTGACCGACGCCATCAAGGACTTCAAGGCAGACTTCCTCGCGAATCATCACAAAGCAGAAGGCGGCGGGGCCGAACCGAAGTCCGGCTCTCCCGGAGCGCCCGCCGAAGCCACCTCCAACACAGCGCAGCCCGTGACGGCGTAAACCATGGCAAACGTCCTCGATCTCCGGCGGCGCATCCGCAGCGTCAAGAACACGCGCCAGATTACCAAGGCCATGAAGATGGTTTCGGCTGCGAAGCTGCGCCGTGCGCAGGAGCATGTGCTCGCCTCACGGCCATACGCGCAGATGCTCTCGAACGTGCTCCAGTCGCTTGTCCGCCGGGCGGACCTCTACGACGAACAGACTGGCGATGTCCTGCATCCGCTGTTGATCGAGCGCGAAGAGAAGACCGTTCTCGTGATTGTGGTTGCGGGCGACAAGGGCTTCGCCGGCGCCTTTAATTCGAATATCAGCAAGGCGGCGCAGACCTTTATCGATGGCCGCCGCGCCGCAGGGCAGAACGTCGATGTGGAGCCGATCGGGCGGAAGGCGCGGGATGCGTACCGGCGTCGTTACCCCGCTGCGCAGTACGAGCGCACCGAGCAGCACTACGACAACGACCTCTCGGTTCACTACGAGGTGATTCGCCATCGCGCGCAGCCGATCGAGGTGATTGAAAACGGCACCAGCCTCGCCAAGCTCGACTTCGGCTCAATGACCGCGGCCAGCCAGTCCATCATCGACCGCTACGAGCGCGCCGAAATTGACGGGGTCTACCTTGTTTACAACGAGTTCAAGTCCGTCATTGCGCAGCGCGTCGTGGTGGAGAAGCTGCTGCCCATCCGCAAGCTTGGATCGCAGGAAATTACCGCGGCCGAGGTGATGACCGAGGAGCAGCGCGATGCTGCGGCCAAGGCTGCCGAAAACGCAGGGATTTCGGTCCGCCAGCCGGAAGAGTCCGCGATCGACTCCGAGGCAAAGAAGTTCGGTACCGCCGACGTCGACTACATTTTCGATCAGGGCCCCGCGAAGCTGTTCCGGCATCTGATGCCGCGCTATATCGCGACGCAGATCTTCCACGCGCTGCTCGAAAGCGCCGCGGCCGAGCATGCCGCGCGCATGACCGCCATGGACGCAGCGACCAGCAACGCCGGCGACATGATCGACGCACTCTCGCTCACCATGAACCGCGTGCGTCAGGCCGCCATCACCAAGGAAATCATCGAGATCGTCAGCGGCGCCGCGGCGCTCTGACCAGAAAGACTTATGGCAGAAACTCAGGAAAATATCGGAAGAGTGATTTCGGTCAGCGGCCCAGCCGTTGATGTGCAGTTCGACGAGGCGAAGATGCCTCCCATTTACCAGGCGCTGCGCATCGTCAGCGAGGGCTTCGACGTCCCCAATCCGCTTGATGTTGTCGTCGAGGTCGAGCAGCACCTTGGCGAAGGCCGTGTGCGCTGCATCGCGATGGTCGCCACCGAAGGCATGGTGCGCGGCATGAAGGCGATCGACACGGGCAACGGCATTATGGTGCCGGTGGGCCGGCCGACGCTGGGCCGGGTGCTGAACGTGTTGGGTGAGCCGGTGGACGAACTCGGACCGGTGAACGCCACGGTGCACATGCCGATCCATCGGCAGGCGCCCGCCTTTGACGAGCAGTCGACGTCGGAGGAGATGTTTGAGACCGGCATCAAGGTCGTCGACCTGATCCTGCCGTTTCTCAAGGGCGGCAAAATCGGCCTGTTCGGCGGCGCCGGCGTCGGAAAGACGGTCGTCATCCAGGAACTGATTAACAATGTCGCCTCCAACCACGGCGGTTTCTCCGTCTTCGCCGGCGTCGGTGAGCGAACGCGCGAGGGCAATGACCTTTGGAACGAGTTCCAGGAGTCCGGCGTCATCGACCTGAAGGACCTGCCGAAGTCCAAGGCTTCGTTGATCTACGGCCAGATGACCGAGCCGCCGGGGGCCCGCCTGCGCGTCGCGCTCACCGGCCTCACCGTCGCCGAGTACTTTCGTGACGAAGAGGGTGCGGACACGCTGCTATTTATCGACAACATCTTCCGTTTCACGCAGGCCGGCTCTGAGGTTTCCACGCTGCTCGGCCGTATGCCGTCCGCCGTCGGCTACCAGCCCAACCTCGCCACCGAGATGGGTGAGTTGCAGGAGCGCATCACCTCGACCAAGAAGGGCTCCGTCACCTCGGTGCAGGCCGTCTACGTGCCGGCGGATGACTTCACGGATCCGGCCCCGGCGACGACCTTTGCCCACCTCGATGCGACGATGCTGCTCTCGCGGCCGCTGTCGGAGCTCGGCATCTACCCGGCCGTCGATCCGCTCACGTCCACCTCGCGCATCTTGTCGGCACGCATCGTCGGGCAGGAGCACTACGATGTCGCGCAGGGCGTCAAGCGCATCCTGCAGCGCTACAAGGACCTGCAGGACATCATCGCCATCCTTGGTATTGATGAGCTCTCGGAAGAGGATAAGCTCACCGTCGCGCGCGCCCGCAAGGTGCAGCGATTCCTTTCGCAGCCCTTCCACGTGGCCGAAATCTTTACCGGCATCCCCGGCGCCTACGTGAAAACCGAGGACACCGTGCGCTCCTTCAAAGAGATCATCGACGGCAAACACGACGACATCCCCGAGCAGGCCTTCTATCTCAAAGGCGGCATCGAAGACGTGCTCGCCGCGGCCGAGAAGATGAAGCAGACCGCATAATGGCAGACGCTACGAACAACCCGAGTGGCGAGGGCAAGCTGGTCGTTCGCCTGGTCACGCCCGATCGCATCCTGATGGACGGCACGGCGGATGCGGTCGAGCTGCCGGCGAGTTCTGGCTATTTGGAGGCGCTTTATGGGCACGCTCCACTGCTTGCGGAGCTGAGCGCCGGAGAAGTGCGTTTGCACGGCGGTTCGTCGGGCGACCAGAGATTCTTCGTCGCCTGGGGCTTTGCCGAGGTTCTTCCAGAGCGGGTCACCATCCTGGCCGAAGAAGCGCTCAAACCGAAGGAGATCGACCGCACCGAGGCCGAAGGCGAGCTTGAGCAGTCGCGGAAGCTGTGGAACGAGGCCGGCGACGACGGGCATAAGTACGATGAGGCGAATGCTCTCGCCCGCAAAGCGGAAGAGAAGATCGCCTCGGCCGAAGGCAAGAGCCTGTAGCGATATCGGACGATCACGAGAGTTCCGGCGTTATCTGCCTTGCACGATGCGCAGAGCGTGTTCGACGGCGTCTCTCATCTCGTCCTGCGGCGCCGTGTTGCCGATCCAGGTTTCGAACTGTCGTGCTCCTTGGGCCACGAACATCTCCAGCCCGTTGATGACTGCCAGTCCCTTCTCACGCGCCAGCTGCAGCAGCGGCGTCTCGAGCGGGTTGTAGACCAGGTCGAAGACGAGGTCGGCGCGCAGTTCCTCCGCATGCAGCGGCGGGGCGTCGCTGAAACCTGTCATGCCAAGCGGCGTTGCGTTCACCAGCACATCGAAGTGCTCGCGAGGGAGATCTTCGCGGAGCAGCACCGTAGCTCCCGTTTCCTGCGCGAGCTCTTGCGCTGCTTGGGGCGTGCGGTTCAGAATGGCGACCGTCGCGCCCTTGTCGATGAGGCCGAACGCTGCCGCACGTGCCGCTCCGCCAGCGCCGAGCAGCAGAACGCGTGCGTTCTCGAGCGACAGTCTTCGCTCGAGTGGATCGGTGACCCCAGCGACATCGGTGTTCGAGCCGTGGAGTCCGCCATCGGACGTGCGCAGGACCGTATTCACGGCGCCAACGCGCCTGCTGAGAGCGTCCGTTGTGTCAAGGTGCGGCATGATCTGCTGCTTGTAGGGCATCGTCACGCTCAGGCCGTCGAGCGGGAGTTCATGGACGAGCGTCAACAGGTCGGCGACGCTCTCCACCTGCAACGGCAAATACACGGCGTTTACATTTCGACAGCGGAAGGCCGTGTTGTGCATCAGCGGAGAAAGCGAGCTGCGGACGTGGCTTCCCGCGACGCCGTAGATCTTTGTATGCTCGTCGATCTGGTCCAGACGGTATAGATCGAGCAGCGTTCGCGCCGTGATCTGTCCGGGTGCGGTCGCCTCGCCGTCTGCTGTGCTGGCAAAAGTAAATGCGCTGCCAAATCGCGGGCCGAGCACGCGAGAGATGAGGCC
The DNA here is from genome assembly GCA_964249375.1 of uncultured Acidobacteriaceae bacterium. Classification (GTDB taxonomy): domain Bacteria; phylum Acidobacteriota; class Terriglobia; order Terriglobales; family Acidobacteriaceae; genus Edaphobacter. Next base: position 829 of record CAXUCK010000071.1, on the reverse strand, counting down.
ATGCTCGCCCATGGCGACGCCGATGAGCGAACGGCTCTGGCCGGAGCGATCGAGCAGGCGGAACAAACGCAGATTGTCAGCAAGCGATTGCGCCGTCGGCACAATTTTGGCGAACTCAGGCTCCAAGCGAGCGATGCGTGCCGCGACTCGATCAAGATCGCCGGTGGCGTGGAAGTCGTGGTAGCTGATCAGGAGAGCGACGTTGGTGGCGCGTAAATCGGCGAGCTGCGTGGCCGACATCTGCTCGGCGGATTCGATCTCGAGGTCGACGATCGGGAAGCCGGCGTTTGCTGCTGCGGTCAGTACCGTCAGTTGGTCCTCGAGGGTGCCGGCGAAGTGTCCTCCGTTCGGTGACCGTCGACAGGTAGCGATCGCGGTAACGCTCGGCTGCTCGGCCAAGGAGACCTGCAATTGCGCGAGCGCGGCGAGCGGCTCGTCGAGGTAATCGAGGCGAAACTCTTGAAAGGGGCTCTCCGCGAGCGCTTGGCTGGCCTTGCCGATCATCTCGGCTGCGGTGCTGCCGGTGAGAGCGATGCAAATCGTGCCAATGCGGGAGCGGAGCTGCTGAAGGTCAGGCTTGAACACAGGTGCTTTCTTTGGGGGCGATCAAGCGGATCATACCGAGACGCTGCCCGTCATGCAAAAACCGGATTGCCCGGCGTGAAGTCGACTCCGGTCGGGAATCTAGAATAGAGCTGATGAAGAAGGATGAGAGCGCAGAGGCGATAGCGTCCGTGGATGAGCGGCTTCAAGCAGTCGGGCTCGCGCACGGCCGACGTTCAACGCGGGTGGAAAGCTGGCGTGATGGAGAGAGGGTGGGGAAGGGGAC
>CAXUCK010000070.1:7331-10939 GCA_964249375.1 uncultured Acidobacteriaceae bacterium | reverse complement strand
CTTCTAACCACCCTCCCGGAGCCCCACCCCTGTTCAGAGGATCGCATCTCCTGCAACCATAAGGTTCTTAGCGCGTGTTGCGTTTCGCTGTTCCAATGACGGTACACTCGCCTGAAACAAGCAGGATTTCCTCATCAAGCTTGATTCCCCTCCCCGCAAAACCCAAAGAAAACCCGCAAAACCAGGCGAAACCGGTTGACAAGCCGCCCGGAAAAGCCGAAGGTTGATTTCGGCAAGGTGCTGGAACCCGCGTAAACACTGGAGATCAGCATCGAAATGTCGCAAACACTGAGTGGGCGCGGCACTTTCGCGCACCCTTTCCAAACGACACTCTCGTACGACGAAGGAGCAACACACATGGCAAAAGGAATGACCAAGACCGCTCTTCTGCGGGCAATGGCGGAAAAAACCGAGCTCAGCAGCAAGCAAGTCGGCACCTTCTTCACCCTCCTCTCTGACACCGCCGTCAAGGAAACCAAGAAGAACGGCGAGTTCACCATCCCCGGACTCGGGAAGCTCGTTAAAGCGGAGCGCAAGGCGCGTCTCGGCCGCAACCCCCAGACCGGTGAGACCATCAAGATCAAGGCGAAGACCGTGGTCAAGTTCCGCATTTCGAAAGCCGCCAAGGACGCGATCGCGCCGCCCAAGAAGTAGCTGGCCACGTTCATCGGGTGCGCTGCTGCCTGAGTGCCCCGTCGGAAGCGCCCGCAGACCTCGACCGAAGTGTCAGGCTGCGGGTGCCTGCTTTGGCAGCAGCGCCCGCACGACCAGTGCCAGGCCAAACGATACCAACACGCCTCGATGCATTAGGAACACGTTGTATCGCCACCCCAGCACAACAAAGCTGATCGCCACCCCCCAGAAGTAGATCTCGCTCGCTGCCGCCAGACCCCACATTGCTTGTCCGCCGCCTGCACTCGACCGCGGCCGTCGGGTCGGCACCACCGCCGGCACCTCCTTGCGATATGCCTCGTACGCCGCTCCCAGCCGCCCCCCAAGGAACCGGTCTTCTGCCACGGCGAACCATCCGTCCAACAGAACGACCGACACAAGCGCAAACATAGCCCCTGCTGGGAGCATGAGCACGGCGAGCGCCAGCGTATGCAGAAAAATCCCAACATACAGCGGATGCCGCATCCGCCGGTACGGCCCTTCGGCCACCAGGGTCGCTGCTTGCATTTCCCCGCTCCCCACAACGCCATACCCCATCCAGGCCGTCGCCCACGTTCGTAGAGCCGCCGCCGCAAAAGCAAGGAAAATCGCGCAGATCAGCACGGCCATCGTCGCCGCCGTGAAGCTCATCCATCCCTGGCGCCCCAGATCCGCAGCCAAGACCAGGCAGGTCGACAGGCGCGACGATCCCGCAACCAGGCGATCCCAAGGCGCAAACAGACCGACCCCGTAGATCAGCGTGTGGAGCGCATATCGCAGCCGAAAGAGAGACACCGGACGGACACCAGCCATATGTAACAGATTGGGTTACGAATTTGGGAGTGGACAAAACCCGATCTCCCTACAACTCGCTTCCGCTCCCCTCACCCAGCAAGCTCAGGAGCGCATCGAAATCCTGCAAGTTGGCATATTCGATGATCACGCGACCTTTTCCCTTCTTATCCTCGATCTGCACCCGCAGTCCTAACCTCCGCTGGAGCCGCTCACCGGCATCTCTCACATTCGGGTCAGTGGGCTTCGCTAGCTTCTCGGCCTTTTTCTCTCTGTTTTCCGGGTGGAGCAGGCCGTTGACGTAGCTTTCTGTCTGCCGCACAGAAAGCGAGAGGCTCTGCACCTTCTGGGCAGCTGCTCGGATCCTCTCTGGCGACTCAAGGGCAAGCAGGCTGCGCGCATGTCCGAATGAGAGTTCACCCCCCTCGACGGACGCCTGCACTTCCTCAGGAAGTCGCAGAAGCCGGAGGAAGTTCGAGACGCTCGCCCGCTCCTTACCTGTCCGAAGCGCCATCTGTTCCTGCGTCATTCGAAACTCTTGGCTGAGGCGCTGATAGGCGCGTGCCTGCTCCATCGGGTTCAGATCCGCGCGCTGCAGGTTCTCGACGATTGTCATCTCCATCGCCTGCTCGTCAGTCGCTTCACGCACAATCGCAGGGATCGTCGCCCTATGCGCTCGTTTGGAAGCCATCAACCGCCGCTCCCCAGTAATAAGCTCGTACCGTCCACCGGCTTTTTTGCGGACAACAATCGGCTGCACTACACCTGTAGCCGCGACGGACTGGGTCAATTCGGCCATCTGTGCCTCGTCAAATCGAGTCCGCGTCTGAAAGGGATTGCGATCCACGCTCTCAACCGGAAGCTCCAGAGCATGCCCGGCTTCATTGGCGGCCCCCGGCGCCGCCGGACTCTCCTCTTGCCTCTTCTGCGGCAGCAGAGACTCCAGCCCACGTCCCAGCGCCCGATGCTTCGTTCCTGCAGCCATGCCTTAACCTCTCTTAGCGAACTTGCCAGCCAGCTTGGATCCGGCTTTCTTCACGGCCAACCCGTTCCGTTCCAAAAGCTCTACCGCGAGATCTCGATACGCCTCAGCCCCTCGGGACCGCGCGTCATACAGCGCCACCGGCACTCCATGGCTCGGCGCCTCCGCAAGACGAACATTTCGTGGAACCTTCGTCCGCAACATCTTGTCTTCGAAGAACTCCCTCAAGTTCTGAGCCACCTGCTGCGATAGATTCATGCGCTCGTCGAACATGGTCAGGAGAACACCTTCGAGCGACAACCGGGGATTGAACGCCTGAGACACCCGGTCCAGGGTACCCATCAACTCCGACACCCCCTCGAGAGCAAAATACTCCGCCTGCATGGGCACCAGCAGCGTGTCCGCAGCAACCAGGGCGTTCAGTGTCAGAAGATCCAGCGCCGGCGGGCAATCAAGAAAAAGAAAGCGGTACTTCGCCCGGAGCGGATCGAGCACTTCTCGCAACCGAAACTCCCGGCCTTCTTGCCCAACCAATTCCAGGTTGGCCCCGATCAGGTTCTTACTTCCCGGCAGCAGGGATAAGCCCGGAACCGCCGTCGGAATTACGGCCTCATGCGCGTCGGTCGACCCATGAAGTACTTCGTAGATACTCGCTCGCCCTGCATCCCGCGCGAAACCCAGGCCGCCCGTTGCATTTGCCTGCGGATCACAGTCGACCAGCAGGACCGGAACGCCCATCATCGCCATGCCCGCCGAAAGATTGATCGCCGTCGTCGTCTTGCCCACGCCACCTTTCTGATTGACGATGGCGACAATCTTTCCTCCAGGTGCGCCTGCTTGGTCTTTCTTATGAGGGTGTTCGGCAGTCATGATCCTGCTCCAGACTACATGCATCCATGTTCCACGTGGAACGCCCCGGCCCATGTTCCACATGGAACACTCAGTGTCTAATTCCTTACATACTGGTAAAGCCACGACTTCGCCTGCCCACAAACTCCTACTCTCTCCAGCCCCCCCCCTCCTAAGCCCGCTCCATACACTTCCCCCAGAGTCGGCGATCCCAAAACGCAAATGCGTTCCCGCGCAAGAACAGCAGCTGCCTCGAGCGCCTGTCGCATCGGATCGACCGCCCGCAGACAGACGCAATCAGAGCTCCGCTCCGGCAGCGCCTGCGCTCGTCCGG
>CAXUCK010000070.1:0-7321 GCA_964249375.1 uncultured Acidobacteriaceae bacterium | reverse complement strand
CCTTCTTTCCGTGTGATTCGACCAGGATCACCCTCATCTCCGGCCACATCAGCTGCACCGGAACGCCCGGAAATCCTGCCCCCGATCCAAGATCCAGTGTCGAGGCACATTCCTCCAAAGCAATTGCACAGCACAGACTTTCTGCGACATGCCGCCGCACCAGATCCTTAGGCGTCCTGACCGAAGTCAGTCGAATTTGTTTGTTCCAGCGCAGAAGCAGGTCCATATACTGAACCAACGCCCCCGCTGTAGACCGCGCTCGATATTTCGCCCACACAGATTCGGGAAGGGCTTCTTCGAGCAGGCTGTCAATCTCGTCGGCTGTGAGCACTACAGAACTCCGGCCTCACTCCGCCTACCGGCAGAGACTCCCGCAGCCGCCCCAAGAAACTTCGCGAAAATTGCGCGCGAGGCGGGGCTGATGCCGGTCGTCCTCTCCGGGTGCCACTGTACCCCCAACAGAAATCTCCTCGTCTTCTCAGCCGGCTCGAGCGCCTCCACCACCCCGTCTTCGGCAGACCGCGCCACCACGCGCAAACCGTCACCCGGGATCGCCACAGCCTGGTGATGGCTGGAATTGATGGGAAGCCGCATTTCACCACGATCACTTGTCACGGTCTCCGATCCGTCTAGTAACGTCGCGAAATCCGAATCTCCGGCCACGATGACCGAGTGAGCCACCCCGACGCTCGGTCCCGCTGCGTGCCGCACCGAGACGATATCGATGTCTTGCAACAGGGTGCCCCCACAGAAAACATTCAGCGACTGTAATCCGTAGCAGATGGCCAGCAACGGCAGATCCATCGCAAACACGACCTCCAGCAGTGCCCAGTCACACCGCTCCCGCGCTACATCCGGCGGTCCACACGCCTCGTCCCGCTGCTGGCCGTACCGCTGCGGCGAGATGTCTGCAAGGCTGCCAGGCAGAAGGACGCCGTCAGCCGTCCTGCACAGGGACCGTATCTCCGCAGCATTCAGATCAAGATCAACCTGCATCGGCATCCCACCCGCTTCTTGCACAGCCGTCACGTACTGCGGCCAGCATTGCCGGTTGTACGCCAAATCGAGAGAGGTCGGGGTTGGAATTAAAATGCGCGGAAAGCGGGGCACGAACGCTCCTTGTACTCTCATGCGGGTTCACTCCCCGTAGGTGTCTTCCGCAGAGTACCGCATGTAGGTTCGCGTAATCTCCCCTCGCAGCTGATCTGTAAGCGCCTGGGCATCGCGAGGTCCCAGGCCTTCCGTCGCAATCGGTTCGCCGATCACCAACAGCAACGGACGCGGCGCCAGATGGTAGACATGCATCGGGAGCAATTCATACGTACCTATCAAGGTAAGCGGAACGATCGGCACCTGCGCCCGGATCGCCATGTACGCTGCTCCCGCAAGGAACGACTGCACTTCCCCATCGGGCGACCGCCCACCTTCAGGAAACACCAGCAGCGGCATACCGGTATTCAGCGCCGCCACGCCCCTTCCAAGGCTGGAGATTGATGCGCGCGAATTCGATTGATCTACCGGCACCTGGCCTGACCGCCGCAGGTGCCAGCCGATAAACGGAATCTTCCACAGACTCTGCTTGGCGAGAATCCGAAATTGGAATGGCAGCTTCGCGTAAAGCACCGGAGTATCCATGTAACTCAGGTGGTTTGCCGCATAAACCGCCGGGGTATCCATCGCCAGTCGTTCCCCCTGCACCAGGCGAACCGGCGATCCAGCGATCACGAGCAGACACCGTGCCCAAATCCGCGCAATCGCATGCTGCTGCCTGCCACTGCGGTCCCACAACGAACTCAAAAGGGAAACGCAGCCGAAGATCGCCGTCGCAAGCGCAATCAGCGGTAACAAAAGAATATAGGTCAGCCATCCACGTCGCGCGGCACGCACCTCAGCCCGTCCTCCCTCCCCGTCAACACCGTCGAGCTGTCCCGCTTCTCAGGTTTCGGCACCGCTCTCTTCACTTCGGATCGCCGAGTGCGAGTCGCCGCAACTCCCCCACGAGATACACCGAACCTGTTCCAAGGATGAACCCACCGGGCGCCGTGACCTCAACCGCCTGATGCAACGCCGCTTCCACGTGAGGAGCAGCATGCGCCGGCACACCCAGTCTGTGTGCCGCAGCCAGCAACTCTGTCACGCCCGCTGCCCGGGGACTGTCGATCGGCGTCACAATCACGTGATCGCGCTTACGATCCGGAAGGCTGGAGTCGAACAGCGGCAGCAGGATCTGTGACATCTCCTCCACATCCTTATCGCGAAGGCACGAGAAAATCAGCGTCCGCGGCCTGTCGCTCTGCACTCTTGAGAGATACGCCCGCAGGGTCCACATACCCGCCGGATTATGCGCCACATCCAGCAGCAGATCCGGTCGCACCCACTCCAGCCGTCCCGGCCACTGCGTCTCCGCAATGCCAGCCTCCATCGCCGATCGTGGGATATTGTAACCGTGTCCGTTACGTAATTCAAACGCCGCGGCAAGCGCCAGGGCTAGGTTGCGATGCTGGTGCTCTCCCTCCAGCGGCGAGGCCACTGCGAGCGCCTCGCCCTCCACCGCAATCTCATACTCGGTCCTTCCAGCCCTGCTTTTAAGTCGCGCCTCCTCCTGAACACCGCGCGAAGGCAGCATACCGGTCGCACTTATGGCGCGCATCTCCGGCAGCGTCGCGGCGACCTCGCCCAGCACCTGGTTCACCTCCGGATGCTGCGGCAGTGTGATCAGCGTCCCGTGTGGCCGCAAGATCCCTGCCTTCTCTCGCGCGATTTCCTCGAGCGTGTCACCGAGGTAGTTCTGGTGGTCGAGTGAAATGTCAGTGATGATCGAGAGTAGCGGCTCAACAACGTTGGTCGCATCGAGCCGGCCGCCCAGACCAACTTCCAGCACTGCCAAGGCCACGCGCTGCTCGGCAAAGTACAAGAACGCCACCGCGGTCATCACTTCAAAAAAGCTTGGCGCCGCAGGCAGTGCCTCGCCGGAAACCAGTTTCTCCGCGGTCTCATCGACCTGGAAGTAGAGCCGCGTGAAGTCATCATCTGTAATCGGCAGCAGGTGAGCAGGCCCTGCGCTCGCCGGCGCATCGGCAGAGGAGTATTCCGTCGGTCGGCTCGGCGCGCTCACCTGGATGCGCTCGTTCACCCGGATCAGGTGCGGCGACGTGTAGAGGCCCGTGCGGTAACCCGCCGCCGCCACGATCCAGCCCAGCGTCGCCGCCGTCGACCCCTTCCCGTTCGTCCCCGCGATCAGCACCGAACGGAAGCCCTGTTGCGGATCTCCCAGCGCCCGCAGCAACGTCCGCATGTGCTGCAGGTCAAACTTGCGGCGCGGCGCACCGTCCACCGGCGTCGCCAGTTCCATGCCGCGCGCATACAGCCGGTCCACTGCTTGGGCGTAAGACATGCCGGTATTCTAGGCGATCCCGCCCCGTCACATCTCCGGCCAAAACACCATCACCCAAACGGGGGACGCACGCGCCTTCCGTGGAATAGCTTCAGCGAGGCGGATCGTCGATAGTGCTCCTATCGCCGAGCATCGGTCAGGGCGCACACGCCGCATCGGCGGACGTCGTCCAGACCGGCCAAACTAAACCTAACGCCCGGCAACGAGGAGAACTTCATGGAAGTCGCGCTGGCACTTGCTTTCGGTCTGATCATCGTCGCTCCGTTCATCGGTCGCTGGCGAGCGAACGTCTGGTTACGTACCCACATTTCCGAACAGCAGACCGTACCGGCGACCAACGTCGTCGAGATTGCCTAGCGCCTTTCAGCACGCTCTTCACACCAGATGGCCGCGTCAACCAGCGCGGCCATTGTTGTCTGCGGAAAGCAGTCCGTCCAGAGCCGCCTTTCCACAAAGCCACCTCACCGGCGCACTGTCCGTGGCCAGTCCAGCGCCTTGAGGTCCAGCGTCTTCATTGCACGACAGAAATCTCCACGCCAGCGATCACGAAGGCGACTGCCTTCCGGGCTGACGGGGAGATCGGGACAGTGCTGCTGCGCCTGAGAGCTCGCCCTTTGCTGGCGAGCGCGCAGGCGCTCTTCACTCGATCGCTGATTTGTGCTTTAGAGCTGACCGGCGCTCGGCCGTGTCAATGCCGGCACGCGACGCACGCTCGACAGTCCGCCCAGCAGAGCGGCGGCTGAGAACTGCGGCATGCCAGGCCAGCTCGGAACGTTGAACGGGATCACCGGATGCGCGGTGTGGTCGGTCAGCTCCATGTGCTGGCGGTGCAGCGTTTCGCGGATCGTCGCGTCCATGCCAACCTGCTCGCTGCTCGCCGTCCGCTCCCAGTACAGCCGGAAGCCCTGGCCGCAAATCCCACACTGAACGTCGCCCTTGCCTTCTGTTTTCCGAACCAGGACCTGCATCGCGTCACTCTCCTTTGCCCCTTGTATGCTCTCGCGCTGGTCTTTGGGGCTTTTTGCCAGACAGCTCACACTAGATTGCCGAGGGAGGTGCTGCCCATAGCACGATCGGGGGAGCGCCGATGGCTCATCACGGGCTTCCCTCGTTCGCCCGGTCGCTGTACGGCGGGCTCGATGCCTCGCTGCTGACAGCGATATGCTGAAGAGCGTGAGTCCTGAACCGATGCAGCCACCGCAAACCTCTGACACCATCTCCATCCAACTGCCCGACGGATCGGTACGCACGGTCGCGCGCGGATCCACGCCGCTTGCCATTGCCACCAGCATCTCGCCGCGTCTCGCCGCGGCGGTCGTGGTCGCGCGCATCCAGCCTTTGCGTAGCATTGCCGATGAAGGCGCGCCAGAAGCGACCGCCGGCGAGACCGAAGCGGCAATGTACGCCGACGAGCCGGGATCGGGCATGCGGTTGGTCGACCTCGCGGCGCCGCTACACGAGGACGTCGCGCTCGAGCTGTTGAAGGAAGCCGACGAGGACGCGCAGCGCGTGCTGCGTCACTCTGCCGCGCACGTCATGGCGACCGCGATTCTCGAGCTCTTTCCCGAGACCAAGCTCGGTCACGGACCGGCGACCGACGGGGGCTTCTTCTATGACGTGTATCGCGAGACGCCGTTCACCGACGCGGATCTCGCCGCTATCGAGGCGCGCATGGCCGACGTGGTGAAGCGCGACCAACCGTTCGTGCGCGAGGCGGAGTCGCGTGAGAAGGGCCTCGCGGACTACGAGGCGCAGGGCGACTTCATGAAGGTGCACTTCATCGAGCGCTTCACCAAACCTGGCGATGAGATCTCGCTCTACCGCAACGGCAACTTTACCGACTTCTGCCGCGGTCCGCACGTTCCCTCGACTGGCCGTGTGAAGGCGTTCAAGATCACGTCCGTCGCCGGAGCGTACTGGCTGGGCGACGAGAAGAACCAGCAGCTGCAGCGCATCTACGGAACCGCGTTCTTCAACACCAAGGATCTCGAGGCGCACTTCAAGCGGCTTGAGGAGATCAAGGCGCGCGACCATCGCGTGCTGGGCAAGCAGCTCGACCTGTTCTCCATCCAGGAGGTCGCTGGCGCGGGGCTGATCTTCTGGCATCCCAAGGGTGGCCTGATCCGCAAGGCAATGGAAGACTGGATGCGCGACGAGTGTATCCGTCGCGGTTACAACATCGTATTTACGCCGCATATCATGCGTCGCGAGCTGTGGAAAATCTCCGGGCACGAAGGCTACTACGGGCAGAATATGTATCCGCCGATGGAGCTTGACGACGCGGAGTACCGCCTGAAGCCGATGAACTGCCCGGGTCACATCCTGATCTACAAGAGCTCGCCGAAGAGCTATCGCGATCTGCCGGTTCGGTACGCGGAGCTCGGCAACGTGTATCGCTACGAGCGCTCTGGAACCATGCACGGTTTGCTGCGCGTTCGCGGCTTCACCCAGGACGATGCGCACATCTTCTGCACGCCGGAGCAGATTGAAGACGAGGTGATCGCGTGCGTCGAGTTTGCGCAGTCGGTGCTGCGGACGTTTGGGTTTGCCGAGTTTCGCGTGGAGCTTTCGACATGGGACCCAAAGGACCAAAAGAGCTACACGGGAAGCCCGGAGAACTGGACTCTCGCGATTAACTCGCTCAAGAGCGCGCTCGAGCGCAAGCGGATTCCCTTCACGGAGATTCCCGGTGAAGCCGCGTTCTATGGGCCCAAAATCGACATCAAGCTGGTCGACGTGCTGGGCCGTTTGTGGCAACTCTCGACCGTGCAGTTCGACTTCACGCTTCCGCAGCGCTTCGAGCTCGAGTACACGGGCGAGGACGGCGAGAAGCACCAGCCGGTGATGGTGCATCGCGCGCTGTTCGGTTCGGTCGAGCGCTTCTTCGGCGTGCTGATCGAGCACTACGCAGGCGCGTTCCCGATGTGGCTGGCGCCGGTGCAGGTCGGTCTGGTGCCGATCTCGGAGAAGCATATCGACTATGCGCGCGGCGTGCAGATGCGGCTGGAAGCAGCGGGTCTGCGCGTGGAGCTCGATGCGTCGAACGGGAAGATGAATGCCAAGATCCGTGACTTCACGCATCAGAAAGTGCCGTTTGTCCTGATCATGGGCGACAAGGAAGCGGCGACCGACCAGGTGAGCGTGCGGACGCGCGGCAAGGGCGACGAAGGCGGCGTTGCGGTCGAAGCCTTTACGGCCCGAGCGCAGCAGCTGGTGCGCGATCACGTGATGACGCTTGCGGCGGAACCAGCGTCTTGACTGACCGTTCGTACCGTGCCTGTGAAAGGCGTCAACGTTCTCGCTCCCTCGTTGTTATCCGATCATTGTGCCGTTCAGCACAGACCTAGACTGGCGATCATGTTTATTGTGCGCGACCAGATCGTGGTTCATGCTCCGGTGGAACGATGTTTCCTCCTTTCGACAAGCGTCGCCGTGGTCGAACGCGAGCTGAAGATGCATCCTGCTGCGGGTCGAACGACCGGGTTCGTGACCGGCGGCGACACGGTGCTGTGGAAGGGATGGCAGCTGGGCCTGCCACAGTTCCACAAGAGTGAGATCCGCAACTTCACGGTGAACACGTTCTTTCAGGACTTCATGCTGCGCGGCCGATTCAAGAGCTTCGAGCACGATCATGCTTTCCTGAACCAGAGCAAAGGAGCGGTGTTGCTGCGCGATGAGCTGCGGTTCACCATGCCGTTCGGCTGGCCAGGGTGGGTGGTGGGCCGGATGGTGCTGGTGCCGCACATTCGCGGGCTGATGCGGAAGCGGTTTCAGCTGATCAAGCAGCTGGCTGAGGGCGACGGCTGGCGGCAGTACATTCCGGAGACTGCTCTTCCTAGCGGTTACCGGCCTGAGCGGAACGGCTTCGAAGAGGGTTGCTAAACCCAGCGGCGCAGGGCGCGGACTTGCGGCGGAGAAGGTGGGGTC
>CAXUCK010000069.1:0-11047 GCA_964249375.1 uncultured Acidobacteriaceae bacterium | reverse complement strand
GTTGCGGAACGAGACGAGCGTTTCGATGTCCGCGCGGACCCGTTCTGGCGAGATGGCCGCAAGGGCGTGGGCGATGGCGGGATCGGCCGGGGCGGCGGTTAGTGGGTGCCCGGCGAGGTCTGTTTGAGCCACCAGAGCGGCGCAGGCGAGGGCCGGCAAGGCGGCGCAAAGGATGAATCGTGGTCGCAAGGGCATGGGACGTTCCTCGGGGGATTTCAGAACGATAACAGGCAGGGGGCAAGACGTTGCGGATCGGGCGTTCGAGCGGTGTGCAATGATCGCTTCATTGCGGGCGAGCGAAAACGTATCCGCCGTCCGGACCATCCAAGTATCCGCAACGTATACGCAAGGCAACGGAGGCAGTGACCATGGCTGTGGTGTGTCCTGAGTGCGACAATCCGATCGCGATCAATGTCGATGAGGTGGAAGAGGGCGAAACGATGCACTGTGACGAGTGCGGGGTGGAACTCGAGATTCTGTCGCTGGACCCGCTGGAGCTCGCGCCGATCGAGGAGGGCCGCTACGATGACGAGGCGGAGCCTCTGCTGGCGGACGACGAAGAGGAGTAACCAGCAAGGGCACCCTGACGGTATACTGCGGTCATGACTGACCGGCCCCGCTCCCTGCGCTCGCTGCTCCATTTCGCTGTTGCCTTCTCACTTGTTGTTGCGCCTGCGACGTTGGTTCTGCGTCCGACCGAGGTGTTTGCGCAGCGCGGTGCGGCCAACCGGGTGGTTTCCGGCAAGGTGATCGACAAGGGCGACGCTCCGCTGAAGGGAGCTGTGGTGTACCTAAAGGACGATCACACGCTGTCGGTGAAGAGCTACATCGCGGATGACCGTGGGGAGTACCGCTTCGGCCAGCTGGCTACGGGGACGGATTATGAGCTGTGGGCCGAGCTGAGCGGGAAGAAGAGCGGGACCAAGAGCATCAGTTCCTTTGATAACAAGAACAGCTTCACGATTGATCTCAAGATCGACACGTCTAAGTAAGCCCGGAGACGCCGCGCACAAGGCGGCCGGGAACATTCGTCCCGCATTTCTGTGAAGCGCTGAAAGCTGTTCCCGGCGCGGGGCCGGCGCGCGACAGGGTGTGCATCCTGCTTCCTTCGCGCGGGCATCCCACGGCACATGAGCTGCAAATTGCCTTCCCCCAACCAAGCTGATCCGGCAACGGACCGCCGCAGCTTTCTGCGTGGCGCCGGCGCCGCCCTGGCCGCCACTGGACTTTCCGCGACCGCGCTTGCGCAGCAAAGCAAGCCGAACCAGCAGGATGCTGTCGAGCTTCCGCAGTTGCATGCCGCGACCGAAGCGCCGGAGAAGATTCCGGGGCCGTTTGAGGCCGCGCCGCAGCGGACTGGATACGCTGTGGTGGGGCTTGGCCACCTGACGCTGGGGCAGATTCTGCCGGCGTTTGGGAAATCGAAGTACTCTCGCGTTGCGGCGCTGGTTTCGAGCGATCGCGGCAAGGCTGAGAAGGTGGCTGCGCAGTACGGGATCAAATCGAGCTCGATTTACGACTACAAAAATTATGAGCAGCTGGCGCAGAACCCCGAGGTGCAGGCGATCTACATTGTGCTGCCGAACAGCATGCATCGGGAGTTTACGGAACGGGGTGCCAAGATCGGCAAGCACATTCTGTGCGAGAAGCCGATGGCGACCAATGTGGCGGATTGCGAGCGCATGATTGCCGCGTGCAAGCAGGCGAACGTGAAGCTGATGATTGCGTACCGGCAGCAATACGAGCCGATGAACCGCGAGATTGTGAAGATGGTGAAGGCGGGCAAGCTGGGAGCGCTGAAGAGCTTCGTGGCGAGCAACTCGCAGGACCAGGGCGACCCGGATCAGTGGCGGCAGAAACTGGCGCTTGCCGGCGGGGGATGCCTGCCGGATGTGGGGGTGTATTGCCTGAACGCGTCGCGGTTTTTGTCGGGCGAGGAGCCTTCGGAGGTGACGGCGTTTACGGTGCAGCCGAAGGACGATCCGCGCTTTCGCGAGGTGGAAGAGAGCTGCACGTTTCTGCTGCGCTTCCCTTCCGGATTTCTGGCGGCCTGCAACTGCGGCTATGGCGCGCACCGGACGCAGACCATGCGGCTGGAAGGGGATCGGCAATGGGCGGAGATGAGTCCGTCGTTCGGGTACACGGGGCTGAAGCTGCGGACCAACCGGGTGGAGGAAGGCCGCAACGTTGTGGTGGAGCCGTCGATTGAAGAGAAGGACCAGTTTGCGCTGGAGATGGACCACTTCTCGCTGTGCGTGCAGAGGAACCTGCAGCCCCACACGCCCGGCGAAGAGGGCCTGCAGGACCAGCGCGTGACGGATGCGATTTACGAATCTGCACGAACGGGGAAGACGGTACGGATTGCGCCGCCGGCTGGGCCGATTCGTGGGCCGGATCCGCAGGAGCCGAGCTAGGGGCCGCGGCGGGCCGAAGGTGCGGCCCGCCACTGGATGCGCCGGTTGGAGCTAGCGCATGGCGACTGAGGAGATGCGGTTGTTCCAGGTGTGGCCGGGCCGGGATGGGACCTGTCGCAGGTCTGCGACGGAGTTCCGGAAGACGTAGTTGGGGCCACTGTAGTTGCGGTCGTCGAAGACCTGCACGCGGGCGCGGCCGAAGACCTGGATGGAGGAGATGTTGTCGCCGAAGTTGCCGGGTAGCTTCGGCAGACGGTCGCCGGCGCGCACACAGAAGTGGTTGCCGCCGAAGTTTTGGCTGGTGTAGAAGCAGGCTCCGGCGCGGGGATTCGGACGGTTGTTCCAGGAGTTATCCCAGTTGCCGGGGCCGCCGTTGCCGTAGCTCCACGGATCTCCGCCGGGGCGCCCGCCTTGCGCCAGCATGGGCGCGACGCCGAACAAGGCGCAAGCTGCCAGGCACAGAATTCTTCGCATACACGTTCTCCGTTCTCAGGGTATCGACTGCGTTGGCCATTTTACGCGCCGCGGGTTGCGGGCAGGCACGCGCAGATTTCGGGCGGAGCGGCATCGCCGTTTGCTGACGTGCGGTAGTTCCCTGCCCCTTTTAGAATGAGGTATGGACGACGTCGTCCAACCCGCTGCCCCGCAGCCTGATCGCTTCGGCTTTCTGCATATCGACCTGAACAGCTTTTTTGCTTCGGTGGAGCAGCAGCTGCATCCCGAGTACCGGGGCCGACCCACGGGCGTGGTTGGGACGATGGCGGATACCGGGACGATCATTGCCGCGTCGTATGAGGCCAAGGCGCTGGGCATCAAGACGGGCACAAAGGTGGGCGAGGCCAAGGCGCTGTGCCCGAGCATCATTCTGGTGAACGGATCGCACACGCAATATGCGGAGTTTTCTCACCGGATTGCGGCGGCGGTGGAGCGGTGCTGCCCGGTGGCGCATACGCCTTCGATCGATGAGATGGTGTGCCAGCTAATTGGCCGCGAGCAGGAGCCGCCGCGTGCGCGGGGGATTGCGCTCGAGATCAAGCAGGCGATCAAGGATGATGTGGGCGAGACGCTGCGGTGCTCGATCGGCATGGCGCCGAATCGCTACCTGGCGAAGATCGCGAGCGACATGCAAAAGCCGGATGGGCTGATTGGCCTGCTGCCCTCGCAGCTGCCACGCGCGATTGCGCACCTGGACCTGCGCGACCTGCCGGGCGTGGGCGCGAAGACGGAGGAGCGCCTGAAGCGCAAGGGCATCACGACCATGGCTGAGCTGCTGGCGCTCGACCGGCACGGCATGCACGCGCTGTGGGATTCGGTGTGGGGCGACCGGCTGTACCACTGGCTGCGCGGGGCGCACACGGGCGACGACGGAGCGCCGGTGCCGAGCGAATGGCAGAAGAGCCTGGGCCACTCGCACGTGCTGGGACCGGAGCACCGGACGGACGAGGGCGCGTGGGCAGTGGCGCACAAGCTGCTGCACAAGGCCGCGATGCGGCTGCGGATGGAGCACTTCTTTGCGGGTGTGATGTCTGTGACGGTGAAGTACGCGCTGACGCGGGAGCAGGCGGCGCGTGCCGCGAAGCTGAAGCGCCACACCAGCGGCATCCAGCACTCGGGATGGGGGATGGAGGCGCGCTTCCGGTCTGCGCAGGACACGCTGACGCTGCTGGAAGTGCTGCGGAAGCTGTGGGCGAAGCGGCCCTCGGGTGAAGAGTACAGCCGGCCGTTCTTTGTGGGCGTCACGATGCGCGAGCTGATTCCGGAGAGCGAGCGGCAGGTGGAGTTGTTTGACGAGCCGGGCAACCGGTCTGACCTGTCGAAGACGATGGACAAGCTGAACCTGAAGTTCGGCCACACGACGGTGCATTTTGCGGGGATGCTGCCGGCGCGGGAAAGTGCGCCGACGCGCATTGCGTTTACGCAGATTCCGGTGCAGTACGGCGTGGAGTATATGTGACCGAATTGGTTACAAAAACGACCGCGTACGTTGGGCGTCTGGCCCCTTCGCCCACGGGTCTGCTGCACCTTGGGCATGCTGCGACTTTCTGGACTGCATGGGAGCGGGCGCGGGCCGCGGACGGCATTCTGCGGCTGCGCAATGAAGATCTGGATCCGCAGCGGTCGCGGCCGGAATTTGCGGCGGCGACGATGGAAGACCTGGCGTGGCTGGGCATCGCGTGGCAGCCGCCGGTGGTGACGCAGTCTGCGCGCCTGCCGATGTACCGCGCGGCGATGGATCGCCTGGTGGCGGCGGGCCTGGCGTACCCGTGTACCTGCTCGCGGCGTGAGCTCGCCGGCATGACGCAGGCGCCGCACGAAGATGCAGACGACGAGCCGGTTTACAACGGCCGCTGCCGGCCGGACAGCGAAACGCGTGTGGGGAGCAGCCTGGGTCTCGAGCCGGGCACGAATTACCGGTTTCGCGTGCCCGATGGGGAGCTTGTCAGGTTTACGGATGGGTGCTTCGGCCCGCAGCGAATCCTCGCCGGATGCGACCGCCGGGCCGACTTTGGCGACTTTCTGCTGTGGAGGAAGGATGGCCTGCCCTCGTACCAGTTGGCCTGCGTGGTGGATGACGCGGCGATGGGCATCACCGAAGTGGTGCGGGGCTGCGACCTGCTGCGATCGACAGCGCGGCAAATGCTGCTGCAGCGCGCGCTTGGGCTGGCGACCCCGGCTTACTGGCATACGGACCTGCTTCGGGATGCGAGCGCCGCGCGGCTGGCGAAGCGCCACGATGCACTGGCCCAGCGAACGCTCAGGGCGGAGGGGCGGTCGCCTGCGGAGGTACGGGCGATGTGTTTGCGGGGCGCGGACGCGATGCCGCGCCGCCGCATCCGATGCGAACGAGAGGTTTGTTATGAAAATTTCGAGCATCGCAAGCGGGATCCGGCCTGCTGCCGCTGTGGCTGTGGTTGCGCTGTTGGCAACTGCCGGTTGCAACAAGAAGGCGGACAACTCGCTCAACTACAAGAGCGCGATTAACGGGTACTACAGCGCGCACCCGGTGTGCCTGTGGAGCAGCCCGAAGAAGTTTCCGGTGCAGGCCGGCACCAGTGATACGGACAAGACGAGCGATTATGACGCGCTGGTGGATCAGGGGTTGCTGACCAGGACGACCGCGGAGAAGAAGGTATTTCTCGTCGCGTCGAAGCAGGTGAACAACTACGACCTTTCGGACAAGGGCCGGGGGGCGTGGACGGCGGACCAGCAGCAACCTGGGTTCGGTAATTTCTGTTACGGTCACCGGTCGGTGAGCTCGATCGACAGCGCGACCGACAACACCGGGCAGGTGGGCGCGACCACGGTGGTGGACTACCGCTACACGCTGGACAGCGTACCGGGATGGGCGAGCGCGCCGGAGACGCAGAATGCGTACCCGCAGGTGAAGAGCGATCTGGCCGGTCCGCAGTCTGCGCAGGCGACGCTGACCGACACCAGCAACGGCTGGGTGCTGACGAGCGCCAACCGGTAGAGCGGGAGCGGCGGCAGACTACTCGCGAGACGGGGGCTGCCGCAGCTTCCACAGGATTTGCCGCAGCATGCCCAGCCAGACGGGGGCATCCGCACGTGTGAGGCGAAGACGAAGGACCAGCCGGCGAAGGTCTGCTTCGGTGGCGTTTGCGGGATGGTGGATGGCGTAGTCTGCCTGGTGCAGCACCTGTGTGAGCAGGTCGCGCAGACGTTCGGTTGTTTCGCCGGTAACGAGCTCTCCGGCTGGACCCCGCGGGGGTAGGGGCGCGTCGCGGACGAGCTCGTAGAGGCAGACTGCCACGGCCTGACCGAGGTTCATCGAGGGATGCCGCATGCCGTCGTGGAGCTGCATGGGAATGGTCAGCAGGGCGTGGCAATGACTTAGCTCGTCGTTGGACAGCCCGGTTTTTTCTGAACCAAACAGCAGCGCCACGCGCGGGCCGACCTGCTGAGGTTCGCCGGCGACGACTTCGGAGGGGGGAGCGGTTTCGGCGAGTTCTGCGACGATGCGCCCCGCGGCGGCTGCCAACGATTCCAGAGGATGCTCCAGCCTGCGCTCGCCGACTGCCGTCGTTCCCAGGGTGAGGGAGCAGTCTGCCACGGCCTCAGCGACGGTCGGGTGACTGCTCGCGCCCTGTAGGACGGCGGACGCGTCCACGGCCGATCGGGCTGCCTCGAGCGGCACCTGGTAGGGGTTGACGATACGGAGATCGGTGAAGCCGAAGTCGTGCATCGCGCGCGCGGCGGCACCGATGTTGTGAGGGTTGCGCGCCCGCACCAGAACTACCGTGACGCGCCGACGCTGATCGGGAGAAAGCACCAGATCGATTGTAGGAGACAGGTTCTATGAAAAGGCTGCGGCGGCACCGGCGCTAAGAATGACCCCGAGCAACCACCAGCCGACGACCACGGTTGCCGCTTTGCCCCGGCTTACCTTGGCGACGATCGCCGTGCCGATAACGAGCAGGACGAGCTGCCAGAGACTGAAGACGTCGATGAAGCTCAACACCGCCTTCAACCATGGCGCGGAATCCGGCAGGTAATACGCGGGGTTGGTGCCCACCGGGTTCTGCGAGTTGTAGCTTTCGGTATTGATCCCGGCGAGCAGCGTCACGATGGTGAGCAGGCCGACGAAGAGCTTGGGGAGCGAGGCGTACATCCATACCGCGAACATTTGTCCGTAGGTGGTGCGCGCGCCGAGGCCGAAGTTGAAGCTGGCCCAATAGATCAGCGCGAAGAGGGCAACAAAAACGAGGATGAGCACGAAGGAGCTGTAGGCGATGTAACGGCCAATGATGCCGCCGCGGCGCAACTGCGTCGCCTTGACATCGGCAGGGAGCGCGTCGAACTGATCGGCCTGTTTCGGGCTCTGGTGGATCTGGACCTCGGCCACGCGCTCAAAGCCGACTTTCCGATCGATGACGAACGCGGTCGCGACGGTCACAAGCGCGAGCAGGACGAAGGGCAGCCACCAGCGGGCGCTGCGGAGGACGTCGGTGAAGGTCATGGAGGGAGCGAGGAACGTATCGAGAACGCGCTCAGCTTCGCTCAGCCCCGCGCGCGTATGATTCGGAAGCGGTACGACACCCTCTGCGCTCATGATGATCCTCTTTCCTTGGGTCCTCTTCCGGGCGCGACCAGCGACAGACCCGGGGTGTGACCCGCATTCTAACGGCGGAACCGACCGAAGCGGAAAACAATTCCGCAGCGTTCGTGGCGACGCGGGAACAGAAAGGGCCTCCCGTTAGGGAAGCCCTGTGGCGTTGCGACAAAAGCGAGCTTACTGCATGACGACGCCGCCGCCGTTCTTCTGCTCCTTCTTGAGTTCATTTTCTTTGCGCGCGCCCATCGCCTTCTGAGTCCAGTCGTCGGCCTGCGCCAGATCCTGCTTGACGCCATCGGCGTTGCCGCAGTCGAGATCGGCTTTGCGACGGTACATGAGGTTGAGGTAGGTCATCGCTTCTTCGTAGCTCTTGTTGATGTCGACCGCTTTGTTGAGGTAGTCGAGCCCCTCGGTGACGAGCGGCGTGTTCGCATCCTTGACCTTCTGGCAGGCGCCCTTGCTCATCTTTACGTTGCCGTTGCCGTCGTCGGTGTGTCCGTCCGCGGCCAGGATGGTGATGGCGTTCTTGTAGGCCTGCATCCAGTCGACGACGCCGACGGTGTAGTGGGCCTCGGCGTCATTCGGAGCGATCGCGATGACCTTCTTCTCGTACTCCTTGGCCTCATCCAGCTTCTTAATGTTGCGGTCGATCGAGGCAATCTGCTTGAGCGCCGTCAGGTCGTTCGGGTCCTTAGCCAGGACTTCCTGAAATCCGTTGATCGCGTTCTGCGCGATCTTCAGGTTTTCGGGGGTGTCGAGGTTGGGAACGACCTGGTAGGAGTAGGCGGTGGCAAGGTAGAGCTTTGCGTCGGAGGACGAGGGGTCCAGCCGGATCGCATTCTGAAAGTGATCGACCGCATCCTCGTATCGCGCGTTCTTGAATGCCTGAACGCCTTTGACCAGCTGGTCGCGCGATTTGAGCTTCTCGCATCCGGTTGCTGAACCCAACAGTAGCGCCAGCATAGCGGCTGTGACCGGGATCCGTGGAGTCAATTTCATGAGAGGTCTTTCTCCTTCAAAGATGGCGCTTCGACCGGGATAAGTGGGTCTTGTTTTTTCTTCTGGGCTTGCCGACTGATTGTAATGGTAGATCGGCTCCAATGGCCAGTTGGTTGTGCTTTCTCGAAAATTCTTCAGAAAGCCTGCCCGGCGGAGGAAACCGTTTCAGGAAATGGCCCGCAAAGAAGAAGCGCCTCGCGCAAGGCGAGACGCTCCACTGAGAAGAAAACCGGTGCTTACTGCCCTGCTTCGACGCGCGGGGTGATAAGACCGATGTTGTCGACGCCGGCCTGGTGGCCGTAGTCGATGACCTCGGCGACCTTGCTGAAGTCCAGGTCTTTATCACCCTTGACGAACATCACCTTCTCCTGCCGGGCGGCGAAAATCTCCGCCAGCTTGGATTCGATTTCGCCTTTATTGACGGCCGTTTCATTGATCTTGTAGGCCGGTGCACCAGCTCCGTTGGCCTGCACCTGAACGACGATGGTGCGATCGTTCACGACGTCGGGCTGCTTGTTCTTCGGCGGCTGGGGAACCAGCGCGTCCAGACCCTTCGGCGTGACGGGCACGATCACCATGAAGATGATCAGCAGAACCAGCAACACATCGATCAGGGGCGTGACGTTGATTTCCGAGACTGCACCGCCTGTACTTCCACCACCCATTCCCATAGCGATCTCCTTTTCTGCCGCACCGCGGCTCCGTACGTGAACCGTTTGTGTATCCCGCTTACGATACGAGTTACTTGCCGGCGTCGTCGCGCTTCTCGGTCAAAAGCCCAAGCTGGCTCACGCCCGCTGCACGGATACCGTCGACGGCATCCATGACCTTGCCGTAATTGGCTCGCGCATCGGCACGCATGAAGACTTCTTTGGTGGTCTTGTTTTCGAGCTTTGCGGAGATCTTGGATCCAAGATCATCGAGCGTGACCTGATCTCCGCCGAGGAAGGTACGACCGTCGCGCGTGACGGCGACCGTGACCGCATCTTCCTTGTTGGCATCTTCCATCACGACCGCGGCGTCTGCCTTGGGCAGCTCCACATTGACCTTGTTATTCAACATCGGCGTGATCACCATGAAGATGATCAGCAACACCAGCATGACGTCCACCATGGGCGTGACGTTGATGTTTGAGTTGACCTTTTTGCCTTCGTCCCGCTTCAAGAGTGCCATGAGAAACTCCGTTGCTTCCTGCTGCGATTCTGGGGGGCTGATCGGCGGTTCCGGTCCCTGCTCGCAATGCGCGGGCAGGGACTGACCCGATCGGTTTAGCGGTGGCTCTGCTTGATGAAGTAGTCGACCAGTTCACTCGAGCTGTTATCCATTTCGACGTCGAACGACTCGACCTTGTTGGTGAAGTAGTTGAACGTCATGACGGCGGGGATGGCGACGAGGAGACCGAACGCCGTGGTGACGAGGGCTTCCGAAATACCGCCGGCGACCGCGCCGATACCGGAGGTCTTCTGGGTGGCGATCTGCTGGAAGGCGTTAAGGATACCGACGACCGTGCCGAACAGGCCGATAAAGGGAGCCGTGGATCCGATGGTGGCGAGACCGCCGAGACCGCGCTTCAGCTTCGCGTGCACGATCGCTTCTGAACGCTCAAGGGCGCGTTTGGAGCTTTCGACCTGCTCCTCGGTGATGGCGCCGCCCGAACCGAAGGAGCGGAACTCCTGCAGGCCGGCGGTGACCACCTCGGCCAGGTGCGACTTCTTCGAGCGGTCGGCAACCTTGATCGCCTCGTCCAGACGACCGTCTTTCAGGGCGCCGGCAACCTTCGGGGCAAACTCACGCGACTGCTTGCGGGCGGCCGAGAAGTAGAGGGCACGGTCAATGATCACGGCCAGCGACCAGATGGACATGATGAACAGGATGACGACGACGGCCTTGGCAAGCGCGCCCATGTTCGACCAAAGGCCGGTAACGCTGAAGCTTGGGCCGGCGGCCTCTTGGAAGAACATGGCGAGGGATGCGTGGGTGGGTGCGAGATGTGCGAGTTGAGCGAGAATCACTGGAACGTTCCTCCTGGGTTGCCCTTCCGTTGGTCAAAAAGTCTCCGTGAGCCAGGCGTCTTCGAGGGCGCCCGGCTTCGGAGAAAGGGGATGCGAGCAGGTTATGGCGGCGGAACTTATCCGCCGAAGTTGAAGTTCACCGTCACGGTTGTCTCCACTTCGGTGGGTTCACTGCCGAGGAAGTACGGCTTGTAGCGCCAGCCACGCACCGCATCAAGGGCGCTCGCCCGAAGCATCTCCGGTCCGCTGACGACTTCAAGATTCTTGATCGTGCCTTCCTTCGAGATGATCGCGTGCAGCACCACAGCGCCTTGAACGTGCGCTGCCTTGGCGATTGCCGGATAGGTCGGGTTCGAACCGGAGATCTTGTTTCCGGCGATCACACCGCCCGACACGCGGGCGGGACCTTTCGGCTTCTCAACCTTGACGACCGGAGTCGGCGCGGTGCCGACGCCCCCAAGAACACCGCCGAGCGCACCACCGGCCGAACCGCCCGACATACCGGACATGCCGGCGACACCGGCAGTTTGCGGTGGAGGAGCGGCGTG
>CAXUCK010000068.1:0-11086 GCA_964249375.1 uncultured Acidobacteriaceae bacterium | reverse complement strand
GATCCGACTCAAACGCAACAGATCCTGAAAGACTGCTCCAAGGAGAACTCCGTCGCTCCCCCGCTATCCGCAGCATCAGCCGCCCCGCGGTTCCATCCACGTGCACCGCCCCGGTCGCTTCCCTGGTCTCATCGGCCGATCGGAAACCAACGGCTACTTCCTGCTCCGCGCCACTCGCGCCGAAGCCACCCGAACTCCCTCCCAGCCCCACACTGACCGGCATCGACGGCCTCATCGACACACCATTTTCGGCCTGCCTCGCAGGCGCACCCCCGGCGAGGCGCAGCACCGGCCGGCTCGCGGCCGAGCGCATCGTCCACATCCAGTCATCATTGGCTTCGTCCGGCTGACGTCGCTCCACCGGCAACAACACGCTCGCACTATAAACATTTGCGAGTGTCAGGTTCACCACCGCCTGCACGCCCGCTCCCACCCGCATGCCTCGGGTTGACACCGGACGGAAGAGACTCGCCGAGGCGCGCAGCTGGTAGGTCCCGGTCAGCAAATGATCGAAAAGGTATCGCCCATCCAACCCCGTTACCGCCGTTCGCACGTCACCCCGGCCGGTTCCGATCAGCTCAACCACCGCACCCATCTGCGGTACGCCGCGGGCATCACGAACCGTCCCGGAAAGCCCTCCGCCGTGCTCCTCCGCCGTGAGCGCGGACGCCGAGAACACCGCGAGAAACATGACCACCGCGAATCTGACCTGAACTCGTTCCACAGTCTCCCAACATTCGCTTCGCCGGCCTGATCCAACCAAATCACCTCAGATTGCGAGGTGCCTCGCCGACAGGAGAGGTTCAACCGTCGACTGTCGCAGCACTGTCCGCGCAGCCGTCCGGCAAGGAGAAGTCCTAGTCCACCGTGAACGGTGCGGATTCAGCAATCTGCTGCTTCGAAATGCCGTCATTCACCTTGATCGTGACCTGGTATTTTCCGGGTTCCAGGCTCGCCAGGGGCATGCTCTTTTCTAACGTCACCTGATCTGCGTTAGGGCTGATCTTGTTGGTCAGCTCCTCCACATTCAAAACCGCTTTATTGGTCGCCATGTCCATCACCTGATACTCGATGGTGGCTCCGTTCTGCTTGCTTTTCTCGTCGATCCCGAGGTTATAAACCTGCATCCAGAAGTTGAGGTTCTGCGCCCGGTGAAACGTCACCGGCGACGCGATTGCCCCAGGAACCCGTGGCCGGATCCGCGTATTTCCAATCACAAAATTTCCCGCGCCGATGTCCTTCGACGGCACGCGCTCCATCTGGTCGGCCAGGATCAGAGACGACGCGGAAAGCCGGTCGTCATCATACTTCGGCACATTCATACTACGCTTCCATATGCCAACGTGGTCGGCGTTGTTCACGTCCTTAATCGCGATATCGACCTTGTATAGCCCGGGCCGCAGCGGAATCGACTTCCACGAAACTGAGGAGTTGTTCTGTGCTTTGGCCAGCAACTCGCTCGGCACCTGAACACTGACCGTGTCTTCAAGTGTCTGGACCACTCTGTGGTTCAGGTTGGACACCCGATACAAAATATTCACCGTACCGATCGCAACCCCGTCCTTGTTGTTGAACGTGATCTGCGAATTTCTGACCGACACCGTGATCGGCACGAGCACAGTGTCGTTGGTCACCTTCACGTAGTCGGTACGCACATCAAACAGAAGTGGTGGCCCGGTTAGAATTTTGGAGGACGTCATGTACGACTCCAAATCCTTGAACTTGACGACCGGCGGCGCCATCAGTTTCGCGAATCGGTCCAGCCGGTCGAACTGTTTGCTCTGCTGTTGCGAACTCATGGGCCCGTTGCCCAGCTGCTCCAGACCACTGTTATTGAAGCGATCTGCCTTCTTTGACTGGCCATTCTCCTCGTAAAGCGTCTGCCCCGCGCCCGGAACATACTTCAGGGCATCCTTCTCCGACCGGTCGAGCGTCATGTGGTAATCCCCGCACTGGCAGGTATCCACAAACTCGATATCAATGTTGTCGCCGATCCCCTCAAGGTACCGGTAGTGCCACACCTCGAACGGATACGTGGACGTGCTTCCGCCACCCTCTTCGATCGGCCGCTCATAATTGCCGCCGCTGGGATGCGAATCGATACTGTCCGGCTTGCCATAGGCAATGTAGATGTGCCCGCGGTCAGTCCGCCAGCCCGGCTTGCCCGCCGCGAAGTGCTCATTCGAATACGCGATCCGGGCGTAGTGCTCTTCCCTGTACTCATTTTCCGGCGAGTCCGGGTTCGGGTTGCGGCGCAGCCAGAAGTTCTCGATAAATTGGTCCCGTTCCTCGTCGTTCCCCAGGCTCTTAAACGCCGCAAGCTCCTCGTCCGTGATGATCCACCGGACGTCCTCGTCAATCCACTTCTTGTACTCGCCCTTCAACTCCCCCTTGAGCGCCTTCTGCTGCTGGAATCGCTCCTTGTCGCTCAGCCGCCGCTTGGTCGGGTCCGGCTGCTCCGTCGTCGGAGCCGCCTTCGTCACGCCGTCCGCAGGCACGGTTGCCTGTCCGGCCGCCTGAGCCCGCATCATGGACGCGGAACAAACCAAAGCAAGTGCAAGCGAGGATCCAGCAACCAGGGGAGAAAGCTTCATGGAGTTTTTTTGCTCCTTCGGGCAACCCTCATTGTAGTGGGTGCAACGCTGGGCCGCAAGCAAGCGTGCCCCGAGTCGAAGAGAGAAAGCGACCACACCCGCGTTCCCATCATCGAACCTGAAATCGCATGGCAGAAACTCTCGAGCAGCCCGCATCGCCCGCCGATCCTCAGAACGCCAGCAGGGGTGATGCCCCTGTTGTCCAAGTACGTGATGTCTCCATCACCTTTGACACCAAGCCGGTACTCGAGAGCGTGTCCTTCACCGTCGCCCCGGGGGAAACTCGCGTCATCCTTGGCCCCGCCGGCTGCGGCAAATCCGTTCTGCTCAAACTGGTCAACGGCCTGCTCTGCCCAGACTCCGGAACCATCACCGTCTTCGGCCAGGACATCACCCGCATGCGCGAGGTCGACCTTTACAAGCTGCGCGGCCGCATCGGCATGGTTTTCCAGGAGTCCGCACTCTTTGATTCGCTCAACGTGGAAGACAACGTCGCGTACCGCCTCCACGAAGAAAAAGCGCCTCCCGAAGAGGCCCACACCCGTGCGCTCGATGCGTTGAAGTTCTCCGCTCTTGAGAATGCCGAAGCCAAGTTCCCCTCCGAGCTCTCCGGCGGTATGCGGCGGCGCGCGTCCATCGCCCGCGCCATCGTCTCCGACCCCGACCTCATCCTCTACGACTCTCCTACCGGCGGACTCGACCCCATTACCTCCACCACCATCATCGAACTCGTGGTCAAGCAGCGCGACGTTTCCCACACCACCTCGCTCCTGATTACCCACCGCCTGCAGGACGCCTTTACTCTGGCCACCCATCGCTACAATCCCCAAACCAGCCACATGGAGCCGATCCCTCGCGAAGACCACAACGGCATTGACCCGTCTACCCGCTTTCTCGTGCTCAACGAGGGTCACGTCGTGTTTGACGGAGTCACCGAGGATCTCGTCCACAGCGATGACCCCTGGCTCAAGGACTACCTCCACTAAGGGCTTCCTTGCACCAGCAAAGCGAAAGGCCCACCAACGTGGCGGGCCTCCTATGCTCAAACCGTCTGCTCTGTTTGCTAGCTGTGCACCGGCACGGCCATCGCCACAATCTCGAGCCGAACTGGTGCCAGCCCAGCCTGCAGCAACCCAATCTTTTGCGCTGCGGCCGACGATAGATCGATCACCCGCCGAGAGCTCAGATTTCCCCGATCATTGATCTTCACCACCACAGACCGATGATTCCGTAAGTTGATGACCCGCACCAGCGTCCCAAACGGCAGCGTTCGGTGGCACGCCGTCATCTGGTCCTTGTCAAAGAGCTCTCCGCTAGCCGTCTGGCGTCCCTGCCACATCTCGCCGTACCACGACGCCAGACCCGACAGCAGGCTCGAACCTGCCTTGCCGATCCGCCCCGTGACGCGTGCCTCGGTGGTTCCCAGCGCACTTCGCCGCACGTTGGCACCCACCGCCGAAGCGCCCGTTGGGTGTATCTCGCGCGCGTCGCACATCGTGAATGCGCCCACGCACATCGCCGTCAGCGCCACTGCTCCCGAGACCACCTTCAGTAGAGCTCGCATCCGTACCTTGCCTTTCTCGTGCACTCAAACCTCCCCAAGGCTACACAGGTACAAACCTTCGGGCAAATTGCAAGTACATCATTCTGCTGGTGTTCTACTTACGTGGCATCATAGGACTGCCATGAATTCAACCACCGACCCGACCTCCCAGGCCATCCCTCATCAGCACCACATGCTTGCGGAAATCCACGAGCAGCCAGGGGCCATCGCCGCGACACTCGATCGCTACACCATCGCCGGCAAGCTTCGCGCGGACCTTTGGCAGCCTGTTCTCGACACCTTCGGCACGCGCTCGCAAATCGTGATCGCCGCCAGTGGCACAAGCCGTCACGCAGGGCTTGTCGCTGAAATCCTTCTGGAGGAGCTCGCCGGCATCGCCGTCGACGTGGAGTACGCCAGCGAATACATCCTGCAGCACCCCGGCACAAATCCCGGGGCGGCTGTTCTCGTCCTTTCGCAGTCCGGCGAGACCGCTGACACCCTTTCCGCGCTTACCGAGGCCAAGCGCCGCAGAGCTGCCACCCTCTCCATCACCAACGTCGCCGGATCCTCCATGTCGCAGGTCGCGGACGCTCACCTGCTCACCGCCGCTGGACCGGAACGCGCCATCGCCGCCACAAAGAGCTTCACCACCCAGCTCACCGTGCTCTACCTCCTCGCCCTCGCTCTGGGCCAGCACCGCGGCCGGCTCTCCGCGTCGGAGGTCGACCAGCATGTCGCCTCTCTTCAAAGTCTCCCTCAGCTGATCGAGCGCTTCCTCCCTGTCTGGCAGACCTCCGCCGAGCTCGCCGCGCAACATCTTCGCGATGCCCAATCCTTCCTCTTCCTCGGACGCGGCCTCTCCTACCCGATCGCCAGAGAAGCCGCGCTGAAGCTGAAGGAAGTCAGCTACATCCCGTCCGAAGCGTATCCAACGGGCGAGCTTAAGCATGGTCCAAACGCCTTGCTCGGCTCTGGCGCGCCGGTTGTCGTTCTCGCCGCGGCCGACCCTGCGCTTCCCCACTCGCTCGCCCGCTACACCAAAACCCTCCGCCTGCTCGAAGACATTCAGCCCCAGCATCCGCACGTCCTCGCCGTCGGCGTCGAGCACGACCCCGACCTCCCCGCGCTCGCAAGCGATGTGCTGTCGATCCCACCCGCCGGCGAATACCTCCTTCCGATCCTTGAAATCATTCCGCTGCAGTTCTTCGCCTACTGGATGGCCCTCGGCCGCAGCCTCGACGTCGATCGCCCCCGCAACCTCGTCAAGTCCGTCAACGTCGAGTAGCATCCCATCAGCCGAGGCGCTCGCGCGCCGCGATTCGAGCACCGTTGCGCCCCTCGAAGGTGATCCATGAAGCTGTCAGCGCTGCCCCTCGCTCTCACTCTCGCCGTCACAGCCATCGCCCAACAACAATCCGGGGAAACTGAAGCTTCCGCTCCACCCCGCGCCGACGCCCGCTCAGCAGAAATCCTCGAACTCCGTTCTGAGCTTGCCCGTATCTCCGCCCGGCTTGACGCTCTTGAGCGGGCTACGCCCCAAGCTGCCCTGTCAACTGCACCGCCTCCCACCAACTCCGCCACGCAACGACGATCCGAAGCAGCAGCTTCGTCGGCCGCCTCTGCTTCCATCCCAGCGACGAAGGACGCCGCGACGTTGACATCGAGCTCCAGCACGGTCCCACCCGCCACCGGTCCACTCGACACCACTGACCGGCAAACGCTCGACTTCTTTCACGGCACAACCCTCAGTTTTGGGCTCGACGGCTATTACGAGTACAACTTCGACCAACCCGTCGGGCGCGTCAACCTCCTCCGTGCCTACGATGTCTCCTCCAACTCCTTTTCCATCAACCAGGCCAGCGTCGTCGTAGAACGCCTTCCCGTAGCCGCCGAGGGACAGCGCTTTGGCGGTCGCATCGACCTCCAGTTCGGCCAAGCCACCGAAACGTTGCAAGGTTCTTCGGCCAGTGAGCAGCGCCCGCAGGTCTGGCGCAACCTCTACCAAGCCTATGGTTCCTACCTCGCGCCGGTCGGCTCCGGCCTCCGGATCGACTTCGGGAAGTTCGCCAGCGCCCTCGGTTCAGGCGGAAACTATACCAAGGACCAGATCAACTACTCCCGCTCGTTCCTCTTCAATTACCTGCCCTTCTACCACACCGGCCTGCGCGCTTCATATGATCTGTCCCCCAAGGCGAACCTTACGTACTGGCTGGTCAACGGAGCCCAGCAGACCGAAGACTTCAACGGCTTCAAATCGCAGGGCTTCATTACAACCCTCAAGCCATCTAAGAATCTCTCCTGGAACATTAACTACTACTTCGGCCAGGAGCAGCGCGACGTCGCCTCCACGCTCAACCCCGGTCTGCCCGGCAGTCCAACACAGCCGGGTCTCCCGACCACCAACATCTCTCCTGCCCCAAACGGCCGGGAACATATCTTCGACACCTACGCCACCTGGTCCGCAACCTCCAAACTCACGCTCCAGGGTCAGGCAGACCTGGTCATCGATCGCGTGTTCGCTCAGTCGCCCGAGCAACACACGGCCGGCGGCTCGATGCACCTCAAGTACCTCCTGCCTCACAACTCCTATCTGGCCGGCCGATTCGAGTATGTGGACGACCGCTCCGGCCTGTTCTCCAACACGTCCCAGGCCCTCAAGGAAACGACCTTCACCTTCAACCGGCAGATGGCGCCCGGTTTCCTTCTATTCCTCGAGTACCGCCGCGACTGGTCAAACCAGCGCTTCTTCCTCACCGACACCGCCGGCGCCCTCACTCCCGCACAACCCACTGCCACCGTCGGTCTCGTCTACTGGTGGGGCATGAAGCAGGGCGCCTGGTAACTTCGTCGGCGCTCAACGTCCAGTGGGCGAAGCGGAACGAGGCATTTGCCGTAAACCTTCCGTTCGGGCCCCGCGAAATCGCCGCGAACCATCTTCCCCCGCACCCGTCCAACCCGTACCCTCGTCACGGGAGACCAGCATGAGACGCTCCAGCATCGTCTACGCCTTGGCCGCGCACACTTTTTCCTTGCCGCCTTGCTCTTCTCCGCCCACCGGTCACCCCGCCTCGCTCCCACGCGTCTGCCCGGAACCGAGCACGGTCTCCAACTGCTCACCTATTACAGCCCCGGCGGAGCCCCGGCGCAGTCCACCAGCACACTTCAGAAACCCCGGTCGCACATCGCGCCATCAGCCCCGTCCGCGGTTCGTCCCACTCCAGCGACCGCCGTCCAGGGCCCGTCCGCTCCGACGACCGACCCCGGAACCGGCACCACCGGCCCGTCCGGCCTCGGCCAGGGCAACATCAACATCGCCCTGCAGAAGTTCTTTCCCTCCCCGCATCCTGATCTTTCCAGCCTTCCCGCGGGAACGCAGGGCGACGTCATCGTCGACGCAACCATCGATGCCGAGGGCAACATCACCCAACTCACCCTCGTTCACGGTCTGACCGAGCCGATCAACAACGCTGTCCTCGCGACCGTTCGACAGTGGACCTACACGCCCGCGACCCGCGACGGCTCGCCGATTCCCAGCGAGCAGGAGCTTCTGTTCCACTTCCAGCGAGGCTAACCTGACCGGCCCGCGAAGGGACACCCAGCGAGCTTAGCGTTTCCCCTTGATCCAAGCCTCGTACGAAATCCGTGGCTCGTTCACAAGCGCGTCCCGCGTGCGCACATAAGCGCCGAGGCCGTTCATCCGTCCCATCGCATGCAGCTCGTCGGCGCGGATGTAAGGCCCCTTTCCATCGACGAAGCGATCTTCCACAAACATCGCCACCACTTCGCCCAGCACAATCCGCGACCGGCCTATCTCGATGGTCTGCAACCATCGGCATTCCATGGCAGCGTGAGCCTCGGCAATCCGTGGAACAGTCACCACCGAGGATTCGGCCGTATGCAGCCCAGCCATCTCAATTTCACTCATCCCAGGCGGGAACGGCGTCGAGCACACACTCATCGCATGCAGCAGGTCTTCGGTCACAACGTTCACCACGAACTCCCCCGTTCGCCGGATGTTGCGCGCCGTATCTTTCGGGTTCGGATCGCCCTCTGCCCGATCCGCGACACCAAACCCCACAACCGGCGGATCAATCGACAGGTAGTTATATGCGCTATATGGAGCCGCGTTGATGCTGCCGTCGTCGTTCCGCGTCGTCACCCACGCAATCGGTCGCGGCGCAACCAACCCAATCAGCAGGTTGTAAACGCTGTGCTTCGGGGTGGTGTTCATTGCAAAGACCATGTCGGCACCTCAGTCGCCATGCGCACTGACAACTACGATGCCCAGAGCGCAAGCGTTCGCTCAAAAATCACCTTGCTTCGGGGTAGCGGAAGAGTTCGGACGAAGTGGTGGACGCGGAAGGAATCGAACCTTCAACCTGTCGATTAAGAGTCGAATGCTCTGCCAGTTGAGCTACGCGTCCAGCGGCCTTGTTCCCAGAGAACTCGGCAGGGCTCGGCGGTGTCGCCTCACCCGGTCAACTCTCCGAGAATAGCATAAGTCCGGGCTTGGATTGGCGGCGGCTAAACGAAGTCCACCGAGGAGCGCTGCGGGATAATCCCGCGCTCAAACCCCAGGTCAAGCAGGTGCTGGATTGCTTTCCGCCCATCGTCACCATAGTCCAGCGTGCGTTCGTTCACGTACATGCCGACGAACCGATTGGCAGAACTGGAGTCAAGATCACGGGCAAACTGCATGGCATAGCTCAGCGCTTCGTCGCGATGGTCGAGCGCATGCTGAATGCTGTCGCGCAGCGCGTTCGTCGTGGTCTCCAGCGCCTCACGCCCAAGCGATCGCCGAATGGCGTTCCCTCCAAGCGGCAAGGGCATCCCGGTCTCCTCGCGCCACCACTGCCCGAGATCCACCAGCTTCACCAGACCATCGCGAGCGTAGGTCAGCTGCCCTTCATGAATGATCAGGCCCGCCTCGAACTCACCCGCGAGAACGGCGGGAATGATCTTATCGAAGGGGACGACGCCGGTCTCGATCTCAGGAGCGAACAGCTTCAGGGTTAGATATGCAGTGGTCAGAGTTCCCGGAATGGCGATGCGCACCTTCTTCAGATCGTCGATCGACATCGCCCGCGGAGCCACGATCATCGGTCCGTAACCCTCGCCGACGCTGCCACCACACGGCATCAACATGTAGTCCTTTTGCAGGTACGGGTAAGCGTGGAATGAAATCGCAGTCACGTCGTAAAAGGCTTCGTGAATCGCTCGCTGGTTGAGCGTTTCGATGTCGGTCAGGGTGTGGTTGAAGCGATAGCCCGGAACGCGCACCTTGTTGGTCGCCAGGCCGTAAAACATGAAGGCGTCATCGGAGTCGGGACTATGCGCGATGCTGATGTCGCGGACTGGAGAATGTACTGCTGGCATCTTGTTCCTTGCGTTCATGGTTCAGCTAACGGGTAGGTGAGACGAAGCGGCTCTAGAAAAAGAGGGTGTCAACCACGACGGAGATTGCGAAGGCTCTGAGCGGCGCTCGACATCCCGGACGCGGCGACGATCTTCGCGCCAGCGCCGAGCAGAAAGGGAAGGATCGCCAACGCCCAGGCCAGAGACGGGCTGAGGTGATGAAGATGAGCGAGCCACAGAGCGCCCGAGAGCAGAAGAAGGATTGTGGCCGCCGTCGCGCCAATCAGACACGCGAGGAACGAACCGGTCCTTGGCTGAAGCGCACCGCGGATGGCGCCGGCGGCGGCGGCGGCGACCGGGTAAGCCAACAAGTAGCCGGCTGTGGGGCCGAGCAGCTGGGCCAGGCCTCCGAGACCGAACGGGCTGAAGACTGGAAGGCCGGCTGCGCCCTCGAGTAGATACAGCGCGAGGGCGGCAAAGCCGAGCGCCGGTCCGAGCAGCAAGCCCACAACGAGGACACCAAAGTCCGACAGCACAACGGGCACCGGCGTGAAAGGGAGAGGCACCGAGGCGTGGGCGCACAGCGCGACCAAGCCCGAAGCGGCGATCACCAAAGCGCACCTGCGGGTGAGCGGCGAGACCTCCAAGCGGGAAACAGATGCGGCAGCGGTGTTGCGCGCGACCATGGGATTCATGCAGTTCGATTCCTTTCGCCAGTTGCAAGTATAGCTTTGCGCCGGGTCTGAGTTGGCCGCTGCGGAGCGAGTCACGTGTTGTGCTTCGGATCGTGAGCGCGACCGCTGCGGAGTTGTGAGGGTATCAAGTGGATACCTGCGAGGAGAGCGGGTGCCGTTGCCGGTTGACCGTCCCTCGCAGCGAGGGTTTACTGGCAACAGCGGTTCCTTGGGGCAAGACGGTGCAAAAACAGAGTAAGACGACAAAGCGGCTGCTGCGACTGGCCGCGGGTTGGCGCAAGGCGGCGACGGTGGCCGCGGGTGCGCTGGCGGTTGCGGTGGGCTACCACGTGGTGCTGGGCAAGAATGGCCTGATCGCGTACCAGCACAAGCGCGAGGAGACGCGCAGCCTGGATGGGCAGATGAAGGTGCTGGCGCGGGAGAACGACCAACTGCAGGGCCACGTCGACCGGCTCGCCAGCGACCCGAGCGCGATCGAGCATGAGGCGCGGGAAGAACTGCACTACACGCGTCCAGGCGAGGTGATCTACACGCTGCCGGCGAAGGCTCCGGCGGCGAACGCGAACTCGGCCGTGGTGATGGCCCACTGAAGGTCCGAAGCGGCGCGGCGTGAGCATTCTCGATGAGGCGTCTCCCAAGGCGGATCAGCGCATTCCGTATGGCTCGGATGCGAGCCAGTTTGGGGATCTGTGGCTGCCGCGCGGAACGTGTCCGGCTCACGGCTGGCCGGTTGTGGCGTTCCTCCATGGGGGCTGGTGGAGCTCCGGATACGACTCCGGTTATGGCGGGTTTCTGTGCCGGGCGATGCGCGATGCGGGCGTTGCGGTCTGGTCGATCGAGTACCGGCGAACGGGCGTGACGGGCGGCGGCTGGCCGGCGACCTTTCAGGATGCGGC
>CAXUCK010000067.1:10826-11289 GCA_964249375.1 uncultured Acidobacteriaceae bacterium | reverse complement strand
TCCGACGAGCGCCGCGGCCTACCTCTCCGACGTGGAGCAGCTGCGCGTCGAGATCGAATCCGCCATGTTGCTGGTTTCCGGCAATCGGCTCACGGCGCTCGAAGAAAGCCTGTGGCGCCAGCAGGTACTCTGCACCAGCCTCAAACACCTCTCGACATCGCTTCTGACTGAGCCCATGGAACGCCCGCTGGTGCGCCGTATCCAGGAAGCCAGCTCAGCGCTCGACCAGCTGAATCGCAGCTACGCTCTTCTGATTCAGCAGTGCGGTCAACAGAACAACCTCCTCCGCCGCCTGTGCCGCTCCTACCAGGAGTCGGCTCAGGCATCGATCGAGTCCCCTACCCCCATCTCCACCGCGGGCGCGCCGTCGCGGTCGTGGTCCTGTGAGGCATAGTCATGGTCGGTCTTAACGCGTCGCTGTCAATCGCTTCCGAGGGTCTCGCTGCGCAGGATGGCGCAATCG
>CAXUCK010000067.1:10263-10816 GCA_964249375.1 uncultured Acidobacteriaceae bacterium | reverse complement strand
AGCAACAACATCGCAAACGTCAACACCGTCGGTTACTCGCGCCAGACCGTCAACCTTAGCGCGGAAGGTCTGGCCAGTGGCGCCGACGGCGGCGTCTCCTTCGGCGGCTACACCAGCGTGCGCGACCAGCTGCTCAACATCGCGGTCAACAACAAGACCTCCGACCAGGGGAGCCTCGACACCCAGTCCGCGGCGCTCGCTGCTGTCAACAGCGATTTCTCCGGCACCACCACCGGCATCGGCGCTGCCCTCTCCACCTTCTTCTCCAGCCTTTCAACCCTGTCATCCAATCCGGCCGACGAGTCCACCCGGCAGTCGGTGCTTTCTGCGGCTTCGCAGCTGGCCAGCGCCTTCCAGCAGGGTGGGTCTTCGCTCACCACCGCCCAGACTAACGCCAACTCGCAGGTGAGCACGACCGTCGCGCAGATCAATCAGCTGTCGCAGCAAATCGCCTCTCTCAACGGCCAGCTCGGTACCGCGAACAGCACGAGCGGCCAGGGTGGCGGCGCTCTGGAAGACCAGCGCGACGAGCTCACGACGCAGCTCGCCCAAC
>CAXUCK010000067.1:0-10253 GCA_964249375.1 uncultured Acidobacteriaceae bacterium | reverse complement strand
TCTCCGAAACCCAAACCGAAGGCCAGCCGACGCTGACCACAGCCAACGGCTCTCCGCTCGTCGTCGGCGACAAGGCGTACGCCCTCCAGGTCAGCACCGGCGCCGACGGCCAGCAGCACATCACGGACGCCAGCGGCACAGACGTCACCTCGTCCCTCACCGGCGGAACCCTTGGCGGCGCATTGAATCTCCGAGACACGGCCATCCCGCAATTCCTCACGCAACTCAACTCCCTGGCAAGCCAGTTCGCGACAGCCGTCAACAGCGCCCAGGCCGCCGGCTACGACACATCGGGCGCAGCCGGGCAGCCCCTGTTCAGCATCTCCGGCCCAAATGCCAGCACCGGCCTCCACGTCGCCCTCTCGAGTCCCTCGGGCATCGCTGCCAGCTCCGACGGCTCCCCCGGCAGCAGCGGCAATCTCACCAACCTGCTCGCCGTCCAGACGAACGCTCTGCCCGGCGGCCAGACCCCGACCGACACCTACGCCAGCCTCACCACGTCCATCGGCACCGCCGCCTCGAGTGTGTCCACCAGCCTTACCGCCACCAAACTTTCGCTCGGGCAGCTCACGTCGCAGCAGAGCGCGACGTCCGGCGTCTCGGTCGATGAGGAATCGACCAATCTCATCCGCTACCAGCACGCCTACAGCGCGGCGGCCAACGTCATTTCCACCATCAACAGCCTGTTCACCGTTGTGATGAACATGGGTACGGTGAACTAACCATGCGTGTCGATAGCAACCAAAGCACCGCACTCCTGGCGGACATGCAAGCCAGCCAGGCCGCCCTTTCCACCGCTGTCAGCCAGCTGGCCTCCGGCAAGCGCGTCGCGGCTCCCTCAGACGACCCGGCGGCCTTCGCAGCCGACGTGCGCAGCCTGGCCGCAAGCGCCGCCGTCGACTCTTAAACCAGCAACGCGGACACTGCGGTCAACCGTGCGCAGATGGCTGATTCCGCCCTGAGCAGCGTCGTCACCTCGCTCACCCAGGCGGTTTCTGCTGGCACCGAGGGCGCCAGCGCTTCGCTCACCTCGGCCAATCGAGCCGCCATGGTCACCCAGGTGCAGGGCGTCCTCGCCAACGTGCTCGCGCAGGCCAACCTCACCTATCAGGGCAGCCCGCTTTTCGGCGGTACCACCGCGCCGGGCTCCGTGTTCTCCGCCGACGCCGCCTCTCCCACCGGCTTCACCTACAACGGCAACAGCGGCGTAAACCAGACCGCCATCGGCGCTGGCCTGAACATCACCACCAACGTTCCCGGGGACCAGATTTTCCTGAACGCCAACGGCAATGTGCTGGGATCCCTGAGCAGTCTGGTCACGGCTCTCGAGAGCGGCAGTACGGGT
Organism: uncultured Acidobacteriaceae bacterium; assembly: GCA_964249375.1. Taxonomy (GTDB): domain Bacteria; phylum Acidobacteriota; class Terriglobia; order Terriglobales; family Acidobacteriaceae; genus Edaphobacter. The sequence continues at coordinate 8,908 of CAXUCK010000067.1, read as the reverse complement.
GCCGTCGCGACCGCCACTTCGGCCGTCAGCGCTGCCATCTCGCAGGTCGGGCAGCAGCGCGTCGTGTACGCGAACGTGGTCAATCAATCCCAGAGCCAGGAAAGCTACCTCTCGCAGGAGACCGTCTCGCTCACCTCGCAGCAGAGCGCGCTCACCGCCATCGATCTTTCCACCGCCGCCACGAACTTGACCGAGGCACAGACGGCGCAATCCGCCATTCTCGCCGTAGCCGCCAAGGTCCTTCCGGTGTCGCTTCTTGACTACCTGAAATAGAGGGAGAAAAGAAATGTAAAAAGTTTCTCGAAAGAGGCTAAAGGTTTTCCGAAACCTGCCGATAAGAGAAGTAACAGCAGGACGAGCATCTTCCGGAAGCGGGGAGCTCGAAATACAAAGACTTTTCAAAGGAGCTGTAACCCATCATGATCTCTGTCCTCAATAGCATCTCCGCCCTTAGCGCAGAAAACTCCCTGTCCAGCACACAGATGAGCCTGCAGAAATCCCTCACCCAGCTGTCCACCGGTCTGCGCATCAACACCGGTTCCGACGACGCCGCCGGCCTCTCGATCGCCAACGGCATGCAGGCCAACATCGCCGCCCTCACGCAGTCTTCGCAGAACGCCACCAATGGCGTTGGCATGATGCAGACCGCCGACGGCGCCCTGTCCCAGGTCACCACGCTGCTCAACCGCGCCGTCACCCTGGCCACCGAAGCCGCCAACGGCGGCATCACTACCGGCACCAACAGCCAGGCGTCGGCGCTCGATACCGAGTTCCAGTCCATCCTCTCGGAAATTAACCAGATCGGCCAGACCACCGACTTCAACGGCGTCAACGTCTTCTCGTCCGCCACACCCAACTCCTTCACCTCCACCCAGGCCTCCCTCGGTGATACCGGGGCTGCGGACACTGCCCTCACCACTGGGTCGAAAACCACCATCACGGATTCCGCAACCGGTGGAACCTTCGTCTACACCGCACCCTCAGGCGCCAAGATCAGCGACCTGGAAACGGCCGTCGGCAACGCGGTCTCTGCGGGCACTCTGAGCGCCGGAACAACGGCCAGCATCAGCGGTGGAAAACTCGTGATCGCCACCACCACCGCCGGCGACTCCTTGAGCGTCACCAGCAACGACAGTGTTCTCGGCGCCTTCAGCGCGACAACCGCCGGCAACAATAACTCCACTGTCTTCATCAGTGACGGCACACAGACCAGCGCTCTCAACACGCAGATCAACACCACGATCAATGCGCTCTCGGCCTCGACGCTCAACCTCAACACCAACTCACTCACCAGTGAGTCCAACGCCGCGACCGCCCTGACCGCCGTCAACAACGCCATCTCGGCCGTCTCCGCGCAGCGCGGCGTCATCGGCGCCTCGGTCAACCGTCTCACGGCGGCCTCCACCGTCATGACCACCGAGGTGACCAACCTCACCAGCGCCTCCAACGGCATCCTCAACGCCGATGTGGGCAAGACCGTCGCCAGCATGACGCAGTACAACGTGCTTCAGTCCACCGGTATGGCCGCGCTGCAGCAGGCGAACCAGGCACAGCAGGCTGTCCTCAAACTCGTCCAGTAGTCCCTTCCGGGCAGCAGAATTCTCTCTGCTGCCCGGTTCTTTCCACGCGGTTCTTTCCGGATCACCGACGGACCCTAACGCATGAGCTCTGTTTCTTCGCTGAATTCTCTGTTGTCCTCGGCCACGAGCCCCAGCACCTCCTCGTCCGTCGATATCAGCTCGCTTCTCGCCGCTGCCACGGGAGCCAGCTCCACCGGCATCGACGTGACCGCTGCTGTCAACGCGGCCGTCTACGCCGCACAGGCGCCGGAGCGGCAGTGGCAGGCGGAACAAACGACAGCAAAGTCGCAGATCGCCGCCCTCACCTCGATCCAGACCTCCCTTGGAACGCTGTCTGCGGATCTCAATGACCTTAACGACCTGAACGGTTCCTTGGCTTCTCGGGCAGTCACCTCTTCCAGTTCGGCCGTCACCGCGTCCGCCACCGCCGGCGCGACGGTCGGCTCCCACACCGTTACCGTCAGCAAACTGGCAACTGCCGCCTCGTGGTACTCGCCCAGCGTTCCCAGTTCCACCGCGCCGCTCGGCACCATGCAGATCAACCTGATCGCGCAGAATGGCGCCACGACCCGGTTCAGCACCGGCAGCGGCGGCACGGACACCCTCACCGCTCTCGCCTCCTCCATCAACAGCAGCAACCTGGGCGTGAGCGCCTCCGTCGTCACGGACTCCAGCGGCGCACGTCTGGCACTTGTCAGCAGCTCCACCGGCGCCGCCAGTGACTTTTCTGTTTCATACGGCCCCGTGTCCGGCAGCGGCTGGACCTCTACGACGGTCGCGAGCGCCTCAACCGCCCTTTCCGCCGGCAGCTTCGAGGTCGGCGACGGAACGTCCACCTCCACCGTCAACGTGGCCGCCGGCAGTACGCTGTCCGACGTCGCAAATCAGATCAACAGCTCCGGCCTGAACGTCACCGCCAGCGTGGTTACGGATTCTTCCGGCGCGCACCTCTCGCTCGCCTCCTCGAACTCCGGCACCGTGAACGTCACCGGCGACCCCGCATTCTCACTCACCCGTGCCAGTGGCGGTGCGGACGCCTCTCTCAGCGTCGACGGCATCCCGGTCACCAGCGCCTCCAACACCGTCAGCGGCGTCGTCAGTGGGCTCACGCTGAACCTGCTCGGCACAACAACGTCGGCGTCCAATCCCACGTCCAGCCCCGCCACCCTCTCGGTAGCGGCCGACACTTCCACCATCACCAATGCCATCTCGCAGTTCGTCACCGACTACAATTCGGCTCTTTCTCTGGTCAACACGCAGTTCACCTACAGCTCAACCAGCAGTTCGCAGGGTGTGCTCAGCGGAGACGCCACCACCCGCTCCCTCCAGAGCGCGCTCATGGGCATGATGGGCTATACGGGCAGTGCATCGAGTTCCAGCTCCGGCATAACCTCCAGTTCGGGCGTGCTCAGCCTCGCCTCGCTTGGCATCACCATGGGCGACGATGGCTCGCTCACCCTCGACTCCAGCAAGCTGTCGCAGGCGGTCGCCAGCAATCCAAGCTCCGTGCAGAATTTCTTCCAGGGCGCATCCCTCAACGGCTTCGCCCAGAGCTTCACCAAAACGCTCAACACCTTCACGGCACCCTCCACGGGAGCCCTCACGGTCGGGATCAAGAACCTGAACCAGACCTACACCGACCTCCAAACTCAGGTAGACGATTACCAGTCCGGCTACATTGCCTCACAGACAACCGTGCTGACTGCCATGTACAGCAAGGCCGAAATCGCCCTGCAATCGCTACCCACCACCCTAAAGCAGCTGCAGTCCGAGCTCGGCAACAATTCAGGGAGCTAAATCGTGCCCAGCAGCGAGACGTTGTACCGTCAAATGGCCGGAGAAGGCGCCACCTACATCGGTCTGCTCCTGGTGGTGTACGACACCCTTGCCGAAGATCTTCGCCGCGCAGGCCAGGCCGTCGAGAACGCGGACATCCAGGCGCGTTGTGACGCAACCAACCACGCGTTGCTTCTGCTGGGACACCTTGAAAGCTGGACCGCATCGCTCGACGACGCCACACTTCAGGCGAGCCTGCTGCAGTTCTACCGATACCTCCGTGTTCAGGCCATGCTCCTTCAAACCGCCACCGAACCCGCAGGCTTCTATGAGCTCGCCAGGCTGGTTGGAGAGACCCGCGCCACCTGGCAGAAGCGGGAAAGCCAGCAGATGTCGATCGCGCAGCACCTTCCTTCAGTCCAGCCTGGAGCAAAAAGCTGGCCGGACGACGATGGCGCCGAGGTTCGTCACAGCTGGTCCGCCTGATCGCCGCTCCGATTTCCCAACTCCGGCTGGCGAAAGCATCGTGATCTTCTGGGGAACCGACCCCAGCCTCACCACGTACCTTCCCGCATCACCGCCGCCGGAGACGAGTTCGGCTCAGGAGAGCTGGCCCCTGGCGCGTGGGGCTCTCCGTCCGGAAACAGCTTTCGGAGCAGCACCCGGTGCAGCGTCCGGTGCACTAAGTGGCGGGTTCTGGGCAATATAGGCGGCCGAGTTAAACTTCGCGCCGGTACTCTTCCCGCTCATGTAGCGGATCTTGCCGAAGACGGGCCGGTTGAACCACGGGCGATCAAACTTGCCATAGATGGCCCACGCAATACCGGCGTAACCGGAGGGGTCGCGTCCGTCGACAAAGTATTTGTCATTGAGATAGATCAGCGTGCGCATCGCCGTGGCGTTGTCGGGCGACCATTCCAGCACCTTCTTCGCCCAGTACATCCGCATGAAGTTGTGCATCCATCCCCGTCGCACCATCTGGCGCTGGGCAGCGTTCCACAGCTCGTCATAGGTCTCGGCGCGCTCCAGCTGTTCGCGTGTATAGATCGGGTCGCGCGTGTCCCCCGCGTGGGCGGCAATCGTTTCGCGCGCCCACGCCTCCGCGCACTCCGGGTCGTCATAGTGCGGGTTGTAGCGTGCGTAATTGATGCAGAGTTCCCGCCAGGTCACCAGTTCGTCGAGAAAGCTATCGGCCGATTCGCGCAACTGTGGATCACGCTCGGCCGCCGCCTCGATCGCGAGGGTAATCGTGATTGGGGAAATGTGGCCGTAGTGGAGGTAAGGGCTCAGAACGGAGGTGCCATCAATGTCGGGATGGTTGCGGTTGTGTGCATAGGCGGGCAGTAGTTCCGTGACGAAGTGCTCGAGACGTTCAAGCGCCGCATGCGCTCCGCCGGTAAGCTCAGGGGCCTTGCCGACCGAGCGGTCAAGGTCGGTCCAGCCTTCTGTCATGTCCTTCGCCGGGTCGTCGGCAAAGAAGTCCTTCGGCCGCCGCCAGGCGTGTTCGGCGCGGGGGTTTTCGGGTGCCACCAGGTACTCCGGCACCAGCTTCCATAGCTTTCCCCGCATCGTGTAAGCGGCGTACTGGGCCTTCGGAAAAAGCTTGGTCGGCACCAGGACATCGGCATCAACCGTCCAGAAAGGCACCTCCAGCTTTTCCGCAACGTGCTGACGCCAACTCTCCGGAACCCGCATCGGATTTTCGTCGCCAATCACCAGCGCCGCTTCCACATCGCGAAAGAGGGCAAGATGATCTTCCCGCGGCGCATTGCGAAGGACAAAGCTCACATTCCGCTGCGCGCAGTCAGCCGCCACGTCGCGCAGCCCTTCGTTCAGAAAGATGTAGTGGCGCAGGTTGGCGTTCGGGAAATTCGAAATTCCGGCAAAATAAACCACCACCGGCAAGCCAAGGGCGTTGCCCACGTGGATCGCGGTGTCGAGAGCGGGGTTATCGGTCGCGCGTTCCGCCCGTTGCATCCAGTAAACGACCGTTTTGCCCGCAGGAGATGGCGGCCCGTCACGGCGGATCGTCACCCGATCATCCGCTGCGAGCGCGCGTAGCTCAGCGGAAAGCTCCGGGTGCAGCAGAACCGCGGCACCCTGCTGGCGCTCATCGCGGCTCTTAGTCGCCGGCTTTTTCCTTCGGGACTTCTCCGGCTGGTGAAGCGCTTCCGCCGCGGCGTGGATGGCGGCTTCACGGGCGGGGTGGTGAGAAAGCGCCTTTGGGTCCGGCTCGCTCATCGCCTTGTCCGCGGGGCCGCTGCCCTGCTCCCCAGGCGGCGTGGCAACGCTTTGATCGTTCGATTTACGGGTGCGTGGCATCACCAACCTGAGATGAGCAGTTGGCCCCGGGAGCCGGCCTGCCCCAACCGGGGCAGTGCGTCCGATCAAGCGAACCCACGCAAGCGTTGCATCCAGTCGGAATCCTCCCGGGTTGCGGGGCCCGCGCCACCTCCGGCCACCCCCGTGCGGCACCTCGCCGCTAGAAGCGGAAGTACGTCCGAAACGTAATGGTCCGGTTGGCAGCCGTGGAGTTGGAAAAGTTGTTTTGGAGCGTGATGGAGCGCCCGAAGAAGGGCGAAGTCAGCACGCCAATCGGTGGGGCGGCATTCACGTGGTTCGTGATGTTTTGCGCCTCAGCGGAGAAGCCGAGCTCGAACGGCGGGTCGGGCTTGGGGGCAGGACCGGCGCTCGCGCCAGGCGTGGAGACGGTCGGCGTTGTGACCGACGCCGAACCAGCCCCGGCAGCCGATGGCGCGGGAAGCGGGCCAAACTTGAAGCTCTTTGAGGCGGACAGGAACAGCGTCGCAAAGGCAGGGCCGCGGCCATAATTGATGGGAATGATGCGCTGGCCGGGCAGAGGGTCCGTGTCGAACGTGCCATACCGTGTGTGAACGACAGAGGCGCGGGTGAGGTCCGTGGCAAAGCTCGGCCGGTCGTTGTAGATCGTGTCCCCGTTGTTGTCCGCCCCCGTCGTAATGTTGAACACGGGGCCGCTGGTCGCGATCAGAAACGGCTCAATCGCAATGCCGCGCGGCAGGTTCAGCGTGCCGCCGGTAAACAGGCGGTTGGTGACGTCGAATTGGCTCCGCCCGTAGTCCTGTCGAATGTTGTAGGAGTTGGACGCGAAAGCCGATCCTCCGTTCTGCCCGCCTGCGGCGTCCACGTTGAAGTGCATGTTGACGTAAAAGCCCCACAAACTCACCCACTTCGCAGGATGGAGATTGTAGTTGGTGAACAGGATATTGCCACGCCCAACACCCTGCGACGCGAACTGGTAAATGTTTTGCGTGCCGCCGAGCGGTCGGGTCCCGCTGGTCGGGTCGGCGGGGTTATACGTCCCCGGCAGCGGAGCGTTCACGTTCAGCGACAGGAATTGGTGGACGCTGCGAATGTTCAGATAGTTGACCGTCACACTGCCGATCTTGCCCAGGGAGCGCTCCGCCGTCAGGCCGGACGCAATGTCGTACTCCACGCGCAGGTGTGGGTCGATGCGGTACACCGTGGGCTGGACGCCGACGAGACTTGAAAGTGGCGGGACAACAGGAAAGGTGTCCGGATTCGTGACGAAATAAGCCTGCTGCGTCACGCCGTTCTGGCGAATCGAGGTGAGGATGTTCCCATAGTCAAAGCGGGTGTAAAACAGCGCAGATCCGCCGCGCAGGGTAAACCAGGCGGCCTTCTTCTCGCGCTTTCCCACCGCCCACGCAAAGCCCAGGTGGGGCGAGGGATCGCTGTGATCGGGAATCGCGGATTGCGTCTCAAAGCGGAATCCGTAGTTGAGCGTCAGGTTCTTCGTCGTCTTCCACTCGTCTTCCGCGTACAGCCCCAGATCCCCGGTCAACACCGCCGCCGACGGCACCCCGGCGGTCAACGAAAACTGCGTCGCTCCCCCGCCCGCCGCCCGGATCTCCGCAGGCGTCAGACCCGCCGCCAGTCCCTGCTCCGTCTTCTGGTACGTCGTAATGTCCGGAAAGGTGTACTGGCCGTTGTAGTTGCCCGTCGACAGGTTACTGTCCCGCAACAGCCGGTAGCGCGCGCCCATGCGGAGGAAGTGCTTCCCATGCTCGAGCGACAGGTAATCCTGAAACTCATACCGGTCCTGGTTATCGCGGGCAAACTGCGCCGGCGCGCCCCCACCCGAGAACGACCCCTGCACAATCACCGTGGGGGCACTGCTCACAGCCGTCTGATCGAACCGCGTGCGGATGTACTGGAACCGCGTCTCGTTGATCAGGTGCGGCCCGATGATCTGCGTATTCCCCATCTGCAGCGTCTGCGTGGTGGTCGTGTTATTCGTGCCTTCGCTCGGCAGCACCAGCAGGCCCACCCCGCTGTTCGTCGCGGTCGTCTGGTTGTACTCGTATCGGCCGGTAAACGTGTTGTTCGTGGTGAGCTGGCGGTCCAGGCGAAACGATTGCGTATTGTTCGTCACCGGGTTCGGGATCGCGGCCGAGTACGGCGCCTGGTTGTTCGAGGAGTCCAGCACCACCGTGTTCACCACCGCGTTATTCTGCTGGTCGTTGTAGCTGCTGCCAAGAAAGAACGAAGTCTTCTTCCCGATCGGTCCACTCACGTTTCCGTCGAAGTAAAGCTGGTGGTACGGCGGCTGCACGCCGGTAAACGGGTTTCGCGAGTTAAACGAGCTGTCATTGCCCTGGACCTGCAGAAAGCCGTGCAACTTGTCCGAGCCCGGCTTGGTAAAAATCTCAATGCGGCCAAAACCCAGGCTGTCGTACTGGGCCGAGTAGGGGTTCTGGTTAATGCGTACCTCGCGGATCGAGCTCTTCGGCGGAAACCGGCCACCCGTAAAGCCGTCAATGTAGATTTGCGGGGGATGCTCCCCGTCCCCACCCGCAATCGCCAGCAGCTGCTGCTGCAACGTGGCGTCATTGTCCGAGAGCGTGTTCAGCTGCTCCTGCTTGAAGACCAGCGCGGACTGGTTGTCGCCGGCGCTGGTCGATTCGCCATTCGCATCCACCGTCACCACTTCCTTGGCCGACGCGATGCGCAGCGCCACATTCAAGGGCCGCAGCGGCTTTCCGGCAGCGACCGCGACGTTGACGCGCGTGTACGGTTCAAAGCCGGGCGACAGGATGTCGAAGCGGTACGTGCCCGGAGGCAGGTCCACCGAGAAGTGACCAGACGAGTCCGTGGTGAGGTCGCGCTGGAAAGTGTCGTTCTCCACATGGACTGTGGCGCCGGCGACCTTGGCCCCTGCGGGATCGCTCACCACCCCGGAAATCGCGGCCGTAACCACGCGCACCTGGGGGTCGGCAGGCGTGGCGGGCGGAGCTTGACTTTGCGCCGGACTCCCCGCAAGCAGAACCGGGGAGAGGGCAACTGTTAGCAGAGCAGGAGTAACGCGCATGCAAAAGGAATCCCCAGAGTACCTGCAGGAGCGATGAACGTCGAGTCGGCCACTCCGCCGAGATCGACAAACGGCTGCTCGGCTACCTCGGGGCGCTCGGCTGGGTTGCGTGTCTGGGTCCCGTCCTCACCGTTCCCAGCCGGCGCCAGACGCCCTCCGCCGGGTACCAGACCCCAACGCC
>CAXUCK010000066.1:0-11343 GCA_964249375.1 uncultured Acidobacteriaceae bacterium | reverse complement strand
CGGTGAGCTACGCCGAGGTGGCCCGGCGGATGGGGGCGGCGAGCGGGGCGCGGGCGGTGGCAGGAGCGTGCGCGGCCAACGCACTGGCGGTGGCAATCCCGTGCCACCGCGCCGTGCGGAGCGACGGGGGCCTGTCAGGCTACCGGTGGGGCGTGGAGCGCAAGCGGGAACTGCTGCGGCGGGAGGGAGCTGCGGTCAGCGCCCCCGACGCTTAGGCGCGTTCAGCGGTTGTCGTTGAGTGGTTTGTGGCTGAGCAGTCGGTTGCTGACGGGGCGATTAGGGACGAGCGCGACCAGGAGAAGGGGGATCGCAGCCCAGTACGCGCGATCGTGGAAGTGAGGGGCAAGGGCCGCGCCGGCTGCTACGCCCAACAGAAACGCGAGGGTAGCGAGGAATAGGTCGCGCGCCTTCCGCCGGCCGCGCTGGCGGGTTCCGGGGTTGGCCTCGGGTCCGTGGTCGAGCGCTTCGAACAGTCCCTCGGTTGCGTCGCGAAGATTGCCGGTGACGAACGTGGAGCTGTACGGCAGATGGTCGACGCGGCGGAAGTTGCTGATTTGAAAAGCCCCGGCGAATGCGGCGATGGCGACGATCAACGGGCCGGGAAGGAATTGGGTCAACAGACCGCACAGCAGAAGCAGGGCGGCCTCCAGCAGGAGCGAGAGGGTAATCGCGCGATCGGCGGGTTCCGTCCGGATAGCTCGCGCAAGAAAGATGCCGGCCAGGGTGGCGACAATCGGGACAAGGTGACGCAGCGCCTGGGCCATGTTGGGATACATCAGGTCAACCGCAAGAAGGACCACATTGCCGGAGAGGGCGCTCGAAAAGACTCCGTGGTGCACGAGATAGGTGACCGAGTCGAGCAGGCCACCACAAGTGGCAAGCAGCAGCGCGGTAAGGAGGCCGGGGCTGGCGGCTTTGGCCATAGGCACCCTACGTGGGATGCGGACGGGAGTAGAACTCGGGTTCAGTGCTCTGGACGGCGGCGATCTCACGCCGGCCAGTCGAGTTGCGCCAGCCACGGCGGACCTGGGCATCCCTGCGTCCGGCCGGAACACGGGGAGCCGGTCAGCTTTCTCCAGGACAGGCCAAAGTATGTGAGTGAGTCATTATCACATTTTGTATCCGCGAACGCTCAGGAGCATCTATCCTGTACGGGGCAAAGTGGGTGCGCCGAAGATTTTGGATTGAAACAAGGAGAGACGATGGCCATCAAGTGGGATCGGTTAACGGTAAAGAGTCAGGAGGCGGTGCAGGCGGCGCAAGGGTTAGCGGCCGAGAACGGCAATCCGGAGGTGATGCCGACGCACCTGCTGCATGCGCTTTTGGAAGACAAGGACGGTGTGGTGCTGCCGGTGCTCGAAAAAATCCATGTGCCGGTGCAGCAGCTGCTCTCGACCACGAACGGGGCAATCGGGCGTCTGCCCAAGATCCAGGGCGGATCACAACCGGGGCTGGGGCAGGCGGCACAGCGGGTGCTGGAGCAGGCCTTCAAGGAAGCAGAGGGCTTCAAGGACGAGTACGTCTCGACCGAGCACCTGCTGCTGGCGATGACGCAGGCAAAGGGGGAACCCGTGCAGGCAGCGCTGGCCGGCGTCGGCGCGACGCATGAGGCGGTGCTGGGCGCTCTCAGCCAGGTGCGCGGGTCGCAGCGGGTGACGGACCAGAACCCTGAGGGCAAGTTTCAGGCGCTCGAAAAGTATGCGAAAGACCTCACCGAGCTGGCGCGTCGCGGCAAATTGGATCCGGTCATCGGGCGCGATGAGGAGATTCGCCGGGTGGTGCAGGTGCTGAGCCGCCGAACCAAGAACAATCCGGTGCTCATCGGCGAGCCGGGCGTGGGTAAGACGGCGATCGTCGAAGGTCTGGCGCGGAGGATTTTTCTCGGCGACGTGCCGGAAATTCTGCGCGGCAAGCGGGTGTGCTCGCTCGACCTGGGCGCGATGGTGGCCGGGGCAAAGTTTCGCGGGGAATTTGAAGAGCGTTTGAAGGCCGTTTTGCAGGAAGTCGAGGGCTCGCACGGCGAAATCATCTTGTTCATCGACGAGCTGCATACCCTTGTGGGCGCGGGCGCGGCCGAGGGCGCGATGGATGCCAGCAACATGCTGAAGCCGGCGCTGGCCCGGGGAACGCTCCGCGCCATTGGCGCGACGACCCTGAACGAGTACCGCAAGTACATCGAGAAGGACACGGCGCTCGAGCGGCGGTTCCAGATCGTGTACGTGGGAGAGCCGAACGTGGAAGACACGGTCGCGATCCTGCGCGGGCTGAAGGAGCGGTACGAGGCGCATCACAAGGTGCGCGTGAAGGATGCGGCGATTGTGGCGGCGGCGACGTTGAGCCACCGGTACATCTCCGACCGCTTCCTGCCGGACAAGGCGATCGACCTGGTGGACGAGGCGGCGGCGGCGCTGGCCATCCAGATTGGGTCGGTGCCGATGGAAATTGACGACCTGGAGCGGGAGGTGACGTCGCTCGAAATCGAGCGCGCAGCCCTGACGCGGGAGACGGACGCAAACTCGCGCGAGCGGCTGGAGGTCGTCGAAAAAGAGTTGGCCGAAATCAAGGAGAAGGTCGCCGCACTTCGGGCCCGCTGGCAGGGCGAGCGTGGCGCGATTGGCCGAATCGCGGAACTCAAGCAGCAGCTCGAAGGTCTGCGGTTTCAGCAGCTGGAAGAAACGCGCAAAGGCAATCTGCAGCGCGCGGCAGAGCTGCAGTACGGCGAAATTCCGAAGGCCGAGGCGGAACTGCGGGCGCTGACGGAGGTGCAGGAGGCGGCGGTTGCGGAGGATCAGGCCGAAGCAGCAAGCGGCGTGTCCAAGCGGCCTTCGCGGATGCTGAAGGAGGAGGTCGACGAGGAGGATATCGCGGCCATCGTCTCGAAGTGGACGGGCATTCCGGTATCGAAGATGCTCGAAGGCGAGGTGCAGAAGCTGGTGCAGATGGAGGACCGTCTTCGGGCCCGGGTGATCGGGCAGGACGAGGCGCTGATCGCCGTCGCGAATGCAATTCGGCGGTCGCGCGCAGGGCTGTCGGATCCGAAGCGGCCGATCGGCAGCTTCATCTTCCTCGGGCCCACCGGCGTTGGCAAAACCGAAACGGCGCGTGCCCTGGCGGAGTTCCTGTTCGACGACGAGAACGCCATGGTGCGGATCGACATGAGTGAGTACATGGAGAAGCACGCCGTGGCTCGCCTCATTGGCGCGCCTCCAGGGTATGTCGGGTACGACGAGGGCGGCCAGCTGACCGAGGCCGTGCGCCGGCGGCCCTACTCGGTGGTGCTCTTTGACGAGATCGAGAAGGCGCATCCGGACGTATTCAACGTGCTTTTGCAGGTGCTGGACGATGGCCGCCTGACCGACTCCAAGGGACGCACCGTAGACTTCAAAAACACCGTGCTGATCATGACGTCGAATGTGGGCGCGGCGGCGCTGACAACGGCCTGGGCCGAGGGCGAGGAGGGCTTTTCCGACGCGAAAGAGCGCGTCATGGACAGCCTGCGACAGCAGTTCCGGCCGGAGTTCCTCAACCGCGTGGACGACATCGTCGTCTTCCATCCGCTGGGCGAAGAGCAGCTGACCCACATCGTGGATCTGCGGCTGGCCGATCTGCAACGAATACTGTCGGACCGCAAGATCACGCTCGATCTCACTGACGCAGCGCGGGAGGCAATCTTCCACGCCGGGTACGACCGGGTGTATGGCGCTCGGCCGATGAAGCGGGCCATCCAGCGCATGGTGCAGGACAAGCTGGCCGTCAAAATCCTCGACGGCAGCGTGCTGCACGGCGATCGCGTCCTGATTGACGTGGATGGAACGGGCGCTCTGGCATTCCGGGTTGAGGATCGAGTCGCCGTGCCAGCGTAGGTCGCATACGTAGATCGAAGCCGTTCGCGAAAGCGGACGGCTTCCTTGTTTATGGGCTGCAAGCTTGCTGCCGCGTCAGCCGGCGGGCTGATCGGCATTTCGCGAAACCAGCAGGACGCGGGGCACGGCGGTGCCGCTGAGCAGGCGTTCCACGGTGCCCCCAAGCGAGATGCCCTGTTCGCTCGAGCGCATCACGGCGCCGAGCACAAGCATGTGGTACGGCTGGCGTTTAAGCTCCGCCAGCACGGCTTCCGCGGGGTCGGCGGAAAGGACAACACGGTCGGAGTGGCGGATATCGAGCCGAGCGACGCGGGATTCCGCTTCACGCGTGATGGTGTAGCCGGCCTGCAGCAGGTCGCGGTGCTTGCGCTCGCGCCAGAACAGCGGTCCAAGGCGTGGAGCCACGATGCTCATCAGGACAACTTCGGCGCCGAGTCCCTTTGCAAGATACGCGGCGACATCGGCAGCCGCGAGCGAGTGGCCGAGGCCGTTGATGGGCACAAGGATGCGCCGCGGTGCGTCCACAGGGTCTGCGGGCAGGGGCGCTTCGGGAAAGTCCGTGAGGTCTTCCACCGCGGCAACCGTCACCAGGATGTCGGCTTGGATTTCACGCAGGATGCGGTCCTGTAGCGCGCCGAAGCTAAGCGCGAGATCGCCGGTGACGTTGGTCGTGCCCATAGCGATGAGCTGCTGTCCCTCGGCGGCGCGACAGACCGCAGCGAACAGGTCCTCCTCTTCGTCGGCTACGAAATGGTCGACGCGCACATGCTCGGCCTCAGCGGCGAGGGCGAGGCAGCTGCGGGCGTGGATCACGGTGTCGGGGGTGGCGAGCTGCTCCAGCGAGGCGTCCTCGCCAACGCGGAATTCGGTGATGTCGAGAAGCTCTTTTTCGCTGTGCTTGCCCGTCGCCATCGCGGCAATGACGCGGGCGGCGAGGGCGGGCAGGAGCTCCGGCACCATCGGCAGAAGCACGCGCTCCATGTCGGCCAGGTAGGCCAGCTTGCGAGCCTCTTCGCGGTTCAGGCGCTGCAGCTCGAGGTCGCCGGGTTTGGTCTTGGCTGCCATCCAGTTGATGACCGGCGGGCTGGCAATCACCGTGAGAATGGCGACCACGGCGTACATCGTGTAAAGATCCGGCGAGAACAGCAGGAGTTCTGTGCCGACGATGGCGACGACCACGTCGGTGCCGCCCTTGAGGTTGAGGCCGACGCCGACGGACGCGGCTTCCCACGTGGGCAGTCGGCCGAGCCGCGCGCCAAGAAAGCCGAAGAGGATCTTCACAAGCCCCGCGAGAACGAAGATGACAAGGATGCCGCGGATCGAAGTCCATCCGCGAAGCTCGAACAGGTTGACGCGCATGCCGGCGAGGCCAAAGAAGATCGGCGCGAAGAAGGCGATGGTAAGCGCCTGGATTCGCTCTTTGAGGGCAGCCGTGGCGCGCGGCGCCTTGCTGAGAAGAACGCCGAACACAAAGGCGCCCAGCAGCGGGTGGAGGCGCATGGCGGTGGTGGCCGCGGCCGCGGCAAAGAGGAGCACGAGGACCAGGGAAAGTTCACCGGCCTCAATGTTGGTCACATCTGCCACGCGTCGCATGGCCCAGAACGTGAACCGGCGGCCAAGCGTGAGCATAAACGCAAAGAAGCCGACGGCCAGAAGCGTGGCGCGCACACCCGCCACGACGGGATTTGCCCGGTGCTGAACAGAGGAGACGACCGAGATCATCGGCCAGACAACGACCTCCGCGGCGATGCCGGCGGCGAGCATCACCTGGGCATAGTCGCGGCGCAGGGCTTCCCGCTCGATCAGCAGCTTGGCGACAACCGAGACGAAAGGACGATGCCCAGAAAAAAGGCGCTCGTGGGCTCCACGCCGAAGCGGCGCATGCCGATCCAGGTGCCGATAGCCAGCGCGGAGCCGATCGCGCCACCCGCCGCCAGCAGGCCGGGCACCGCCTTTTGCCGGAGGATGTCGAGGTCAGCTTCCATGCCGGCGATCATCAGCAGAAGAATGGCGCCAATCCAGGAGAGCAGCTGAAGTGCGTGGGAAACCGTGCCGTTCAGGAACAGCAGGTGAAACGTGGCAGGGAAGATGGCGCCGAGAATCGACGGGCCGATAAGAAACCCGCCGAGCAACTCACCGAGAACTTCCGGCTGGCCGAGACGGCGCGTGAGCTCGGCCATGCCGCGCGCGGCAAAAAGGAGGGCGGCAACGGCCAGAAACGTGCCGAGGAGCTCGTGCTCGGTAAATCCATGCATAGGGCGTTGGATGCACCGCCCCCGCACCCTGCCCGCCGCCCTGCGTCGCAGGCTACCCTCCGTCGACTTAGCTGCGCCAGTGCAGCGTGACCGGGCCCGGCAGCGGGTGCTCGCCTTTGCCTTGGAGGCGTCGCTGCTTCAAAGCGAAATACCACTTCGCCGGCATGTCGGCGTCGTCGATCAGCATCAGAGCGGGCCGCGATCGGAGACCCTCGGCCTGCTCGATCATCGTCTGCTGATCCTGCCCCACGAAGCGCGCGCCAAACCAGCGTGCGGCCGCCGTCACAAACGGGACGCGGTAGAACACATTCCAGGCGGCGACCACGTCGATGCGGCAGGTGGAAGGCGTAACCGGCGTGACGGTAGTGAGCGACGAGAACCATTTATCGCCGGCGCGGATCGTTTCCAGACGGCGGTTGGGCAGCTGGAAATCGATGGTCGTGGTGATCGGCTGGCCGTAAACCCCGAGCAGTTTGTAGGGCGCGGAGTTGGCGCTGGGCGCGTGCGAGCTCATCCGGAAGCCGTCGGGAATCGGCTCGAAGTGCTTCGTCTTTTCGTGGATCGAGGCCTGGGAGCGCCACCACCACGACTGGTGGACGAACGGGCCGTGCGCCGGGTCCATCAGCCCGATAATCCCATGGTCGACGTTGCAGGGCAGGTCGGCCACCAGATGCGCCGAGCGAAAGCGTGAGGAAAACTTCGGCAGCTCCGGAACCGGCGGATGCGCGCCGCGCAGGCGACCGCTGCCCGCAGCCGGAACATACACCCAGGCGTAGCCGTCGCGGTCTTCGGCAGGAAACGCGTTCGCGTAGATTTTCGTCGGCTCAAGCGTGTCGGTCGAGGCGAGCGAAGGGATCTCCAGGCACTGCCCGGAGCACGGTTCGAACTTCCATCCGTGGTACTTGCACTGCACCGTTTCGCCGTCAAACCAGCCGGCGGAAAGCGGGATGCCGCGATGCGGACACAGGTCGCGCAGCGCAAACAGCGCGCCATCGTTCTTGCGGCCCACCAGCAGGGGAATGCCCAGCAGAAGAGTCTTCGTGGCCTTGCCGCGGCGCAGGGCCGAGGTGCGCAGCGCCGGATACCACTCGCCGAAGATCAGCTCTGTCGGCGGGCCCGCGACCGCCGCTTGTCCCACCTGAACTGCCTCAGTCATGCCCACCTCCAGAATACGCCAGAACCAACAGCCCGGCGGATCGCGCTAGCAGCCAGCAGCCGGCAACTGCGATGATTCCCTATGCCCCTTCTCGACGCGCTTCGCTCGCCCGGCGCCGCTCGCAACCGCGTGGTTCTGTTTGCCCTGTGGGTCGTTTTCTACGGCAGCTTTACGCTGGTGCGGCCGGCGCTGCTGGACGATGCCGACTCCGTGCACGCGGAGGTGGCGCGCGAGATGCTGCTGCGGCACGACTGGGTGACCCTGTATGCGAACGGCATCCGCTACCTCGAGAAAGCGCCGCTCCTCTACTGGGGCATGGCGGCAAGCATGCGGCTGTTTGGCGCGACGGCGACCGCTGCCCGGCTGCCGCTGTGCTTCACTGTGCTGGCGCTGGCGCTCGTGCTGGAGAGTTTCGCGCGGCGCGCTTTCCGCTCCGTTGCGGCTGGTCTCTACGCCGCGCTCATTCTGCTGTCGAGCTTTGGCGTGTTCATCTTCACCCGCATCACCATTCCCGACGCAATGGTCTGCCTGTGGCTCACCCTGGCGATGTACTGCTACTGGCGATCGACGGAGCTGGACCATCCATCGCGTTGGTGGAGTTGGGGCTTTGCCGCGTGCTGCGCTCTCAACGTCCTCACGAAGGGTCTCATCGGTCTGGTGTTTCCCGTGGCGATCGCGCTTCTGCACCTCGTGCTCACCGGCGGCTGGCGAGCAACGGTGCGCGACCTGCGTCAGCTGTATCTCGGGTCGAGCTTCGTCGTCTTTCTGCTGATCGCCGCGCCGTGGCACTTCGCCGCGGGCCTGGCGAACCCGACGGAGGGCTCGCCCGGGAGTCCGCACCTCGTGGGCGCGCACTGGGTGGTGCCGCTGCCGACGTTGGGCAACGTCCACGGGTGGACGTGGTTCTACTTGGTGAACGAGCACGTCCTGCGCTACCTCAACCTGCGCGTGCCGCGCGACTACGACACCGTGCCGCTCCTGCTCTTCTGGGGTTTGCTGCTGGTGTGGCTCATGCCCTGGAGCGCGTTCGTCTTCCATGCGCTGGCGGCCGTTCCCTGGCGGCGCGCCCTGCAAACCTCGCCCGCGCTGCCCTGGCGCTCGCCGCACGCCGGCGCCCCGCTCTCGAGCGGCGACCAGACCCGGCTTCTCTTTGGCCTGTGGGCGGCGGTCCCGCTGCTGTTTTTTTCGCTCTCCACCCGGCAGGAGTACTACGTGCTGCCCTCGGTTCCCGCGCTGGTGCTTCTGCTGGCCGGGTGGTTTGCCGAGGAGACAGTGGAGGCCGAGGCGTTTGTGGTCCCCGGGCGCCGTGTGCGCGCAGGGCAGCGCATCTCCCGCGTTCTTCTGGCGCTTGGGTCGGCGGCGGCCGTAGCCTGCACCTATTTCGTCCTGCATACACGCGCCCCCGGCGCCAACACCGACCTCGCTTCGCTGCTCAAGCAGAACCCCACGGAGTACGCCCTATCGTTCGGTCATTTTCTTGACCTGAACGCGCAGGCGATGGGGGCCTTTCGCGGGCCGCTGGCGCTCACCGCCGTGGCGCTGTTTGGCGGCACGCTTGCCAGCTACGTCGCGCGGCAGAGATTTGATCCCGCCACAGGCACCTATGCGCTCGCCGCCGGCGCATTTCTGTTCTTGCTCGCGGCGCATGCGGGTCTGGTCACGTTTTCACCCGTCCTCTCTTCAGCGCAGCTGGCGCACGCCATCGCCCCGCAGCTCAAGCCAGGGGACCTCGTCGTCATCAATGGGGAGTACGAAGCCGGTTCAACCCTCGGCTTCTACCTCGATCGGCCGGAGTATGTTACCGCTTCAGGCACAATTCCGGCAGTCAGCCCCGCTGCACCGCCCATCCACATCTTGAATGGACGATCTTCCAACCTCTGGTACGGCTCGTTCTTCACGGACGCACCCGCCCTCTTCGAAGACGACGCCTCGCTGGCCGCGAAGTGGGCGTCCTCACGCCGCGTCTTTCTATGGACAGAACCTGACAACCTGCCGCCTTTGCCCCCGCGCAGCATCTTTCTCATCGCCGCCAGCGGAGGCAAGGAGATCATTTCCAACCAGCCTGCGTCGCAGTGACCGGCTGTCAAGGCATCGTGGCAGTACACTCAGACCGGCCCTCTTCGGAGATCACGTTCATGACGTTCCACGCACGATGCTGGTTCCGCAGCCGCTTTCCGGCAAGCGCCCGCTGCGGATCACATCCGCTGTTCCGCCCCTTCTGGTTGGTGACTCTGCTGGTGACTCTGATGATCGCTTCTTTCCTGCCCGCCGCCCGTGCGCAGTCGCCAGGCCCCGCGCCAACCCCCGTCATTCTGTCGACGGATGTCGGCAACGAAATCGACGATCAATGGGCGATCGTCTGGCTGCTGACCGACCCGGCCTTTGACGTCCGTGGCATCCTGTCCGCGCACGCGCCCAGCATGCCGGATCCCTCGGCGCACACCAGCTTCCGCATCCTCCGAAACATCGTGGAGCAGCAGCTCGGCCTCACGGTGCATCCGCCGCTGCTCGAGGGATCCAGCCTTCCGCTGGCCGATCGCGCGACCCCGCGGCCAAGCGCTGCGACGGACTTTCTGCTCGCCCAGTCGCGCGGGTTCACGCCGGAGCATCCCTTAACTGTGCTGGTGATCGGCGCAGCCACCGATGTCGCTTCCGCCCTGATCACCGATCCTACGCTTGGGCAGCGGATTCGCGTCGTGGCAATGGCGTTTCGATCGCTGGGCCCAGGTGGCGCAAACGAGTACAACGAGCAGAACGATCCGCGCGCGTGGCAGGTGCTGCTGCACGCCGAGGTGCCGCTCACCATCGGCACGGCGGAGGTGTGCGAGCGCACGCTGGGCCTCAACTTTGCGCAGGCGCGCGATCTCCTCGCGAACCACGGACGGGTCGCGGCATGGCTCTGGCAGGAGTACCAGACCTGGTATTTCGCCAATGTAAAACCGCTGCGCGTCCCGGATTTTTCAAAGCCGTGGGTGATCTGGGACATAGTGACCCTGGCCTATGTGCGCGGCCTCGCGACCGCCACCCCCCAGCCGCGCCCCGAACTCGACGACTCGATGAACTTTCGTCCGGGCAAGCCAGGAGCGACCGTGAACGTGATCACCACGCTGGACACGGCGCGCGTATGGCACGAGTTCTTCGATCACCTGGACCGCTTCGAGCAGACGCACGGCATCCCGCCGCCGCCCGAATAAACTTTCGTTGCTGCGCGCGAACGCGCCTTTGTGATGCAATGCTGCACCGTGGAGGATCGACTCTCGCGCCATGCTGCTTCTGCTCCGTAATCTGCGCCCGTACACCGCCGCGCACATCGGCCTTGTGGCGTTTCTGCTCTCCTGTTTCGCTGTTCCCGCCAAGGCAGGCATGCCAAAGTCGACGCTCGCCGGCGCTTGGGACCTTACGCTGGACACCCCCCGCGGCGACCGTCCCGCGTGGATCCGCATCTCCGGCGACGCCGGCAAGCCGGAGATCCTGATGGTGGGCCTGGTCGGCCACGCAACCGCGGTCCACGCCGTCTCGCTTCACGGCAGAACAGTCGAGTTCACCGCCGCAAAGGATGACTTTGGACTTCCGGCCGACCTGCTGTTTCGCGGCAAGCTGACGGCCCGCACCCTCGTCGGCACAGCGACCGATCCTGCCGGTGACCATTGGCACTGGCACGGAACTCTGGCGCCCGCACTGAAGCCCTCCCGGGCCGTGCGCTGGGGCGCCCCCGTGCCTCTGTTCGACGGCCGGGATCTGGACGGCTGGCGCCTGCACGACCCCGCAAAGGCAGCCACCTGGACGGCTTCGGACGGCCTCCTGCGCACGTCCGGCCGCGGCTCCGATCTCCTGTCCACGGGCCGCTTCGGTGACTTCAAACTCCACCTCGAATTCAGGGCCGGACCCGCCGCAAACACCGGCATCTATCTTCGCGGGCGGTACGAAGTGCAGATCGAGACCGACTCCGCCGCCGAGCCGCCCAGCCACCACACCGGCGGCGTATACGGCTTTCTCACGCCGGAGCCCGAGCAGCCGCGCCGCGCCGGCGTTTGGCAGACGTTGGACATCACGCTCGTCGGCCGCGAGC
>CAXUCK010000065.1:0-11346 GCA_964249375.1 uncultured Acidobacteriaceae bacterium | reverse complement strand
GCGCCGCCCCTTTCGGCGCCGTGCCTACCAGCACCACATCCGCCACCACGCCGGTTCCCTCGGGCGCTTCCGCGGTATCGCCGCCCGCCAGCGGCACCTCCCACCGTTCCGCGAGTAGGCGCATCCCGTCCAGGAATCCATCCACCCAGGCCCGCCCGGACCTTCCCCGCAGCATCGCCCCCAGCAGCGCGAGCGACAGAAACGCCGCCATCGGCCGCCCCCCCATGGCCGCTACGTCGCTCAGCCCGCGCGCCAGGCAACGGTGCCCGGCAGACTGCGCCGGATGCGTGTCCCGCCGGAAATGCCGCCCTTCCAGCAGGAAGTCCGTCGTTACCAGCACCTCCCACCCGCGTGGCGGCCGCAGAATGGCGCAGTCATCGCCGATGCCCAGCGACACCGCCCCGTGCCGGTCGCGCACCCCGGCAAACCGTCCGGCTATCCCCGCAATCAGCGCGAGCTCCCGCACTCCTTGACGCTGTCTTGGCAAAAGCGACCTCTCTCCCGATTTTCGCCGAAGAGCCAGGGGAACCGGCGAAAACCCCATTCCCTTCGGGGCTTCCCTGCGTTGCGCCGGTCACGCCACTTTGTTAGGCTCTTTATGGGAATCGCCCACGGGAATCCGGAGCCCGAAATGAGATACAGCAATCGCCATTTCCTCCGCAGCTTCTCCGAGCCGCTACGCACCGCGGCGAAACCAGGGCATGGGTCTCCGTTTGAGCCTGCGTAAGCGCTACTACATCATGCTCGTCAGCCGCGAAGCCGACGGCACTCTGAACAAGACGTCCATCCCTCTCCACTACGCCTACACGCTCGCGGCGGCAGCGGTGGTCGGTTTGTTCACCATTTCCGGACTTGCCGGATCCTACACGCGCATGCTCGTCAAGACAGAGCATTTCAACCAGCTGCGGCAAGACCACAACCGGCTTCAAAGCGACTACGCGAGCCTTGAAAAGACGGCGCATGAGCGTGAGGTGCAGGCCGCCTCGCTCGGCTCACTGGCCACTGAAATCTCCGCCCTGTATGGCATGACCGCCTCCAAACTGGCAATCCCCACCGTGCATGTGGGCCGTCACGGCAAAGCGCAGCCCTCGACCTCCGCCGGAGCCGTTGCAAGTGCGCCGCTGACGCCGGACGCAAACTCCTTCTCGAACGCCAGCTATTACAAGTCGCTCGACACCTTTTACGCCCTGCGCGCCAGCGCCTTCAGTGGCGGGGCCACGCGCTTCCTGCCCGCAGGCGATAGCCCGCTCGGCATCGCCGCGGACACCAGCCTCAACCGCGTGCCCACGTTTGACGCCGCGCTCGGCCCCAATCTCTGGCCCGTGCTTGGCCCCATCACCTCCGGCTTCGGCCAGCGCGAAGATCCCGTCCTCGGCACCGGTGAGGGCGAGTTCCACAAAGGCGTCGACATCGGCGCGCCCCTCGGAACCCCCATCCACGCCACCGCCGACGGCACCGTCATCAGCGCCGGGATGGGCAACGGCTACGGCCGCGAAGTCGTGCTCGACCATGGTCATGGCGTGACCACCCTTTATGGCCACATGTCCGGCTTCAACGTCATCGCCGGCCAGACCGTCTTCCGTGGCGAGATCATCGGCTACGTCGGCCACTCTGGCCGCACCACCGGCAACCACGTTCATTACGAGGTGCGCATCCGCGACATCGCCGTCAACCCGCACAAGTACCTGCAGAACACGCTGGGCAATCTCGGCGGTCCCGTCCTCGAAGCGAAACGATAGCCGAAACGAGAGAAGCAAATCAGGGGAGCGGCCCGCGCGCCGCTCCTTTCTTCTTTCCTATAGCAACTCCAGGCGGGGCCTAGGCACCTTCTTCCCTGCGACCGTTCGATCTGGCCCATACTCACCATTTCTCGTCCACAAAATTTCTGTTGAATAGTATTGCAAATCGCAATATAATGATTGCAATTGGTGATGCCATGCGACTGGCGGACAAGCTCAAGTACCTCCGGGAAGTGGAAGGCAGCCTTCGCGGCCTCGGCCGGGCGATGACGCAAAGCGAGCTCGTCCGCGCCATCGCCGACGAGATGCACAAGCCGGTGAGCCAGAGCTACCTGTCGCAGATCGAGTCGGGCGCCCGGCCTCACCTGACCAACACCACGCGCCTCCTGCTCGCCAAGTTTTTCAAGGTCCACCCTGGCTATCTCGTCGAAGATCCGGAGGGCTACCACGCCGAAATCCTTTCCGACCTTCGAGTGACTCCAGGCAGGCGCAACGGGAACGGCGCTGGGAGCCCCCGCCGTCTGACCGACCTTGAAACCAAGCTCGATCTCTGGCTGATCGCCGGATCTGACCGCTTTCACGCAGATCCGGAGCTGTGCCGCGCCCTTCGCGCAGTCGCCATGCACGCGGATTCGCGTCAATGCCTGCTGCTACTCGGATCCATTGTCGAAACACCGAATCTCGTTGCCAGGCTGCTTGAGGTGCTTCGACCGAATGGCGGGGAGCCAGCCAAGGCGGCGCCGGGAACATCATTCGGCGCGCCGGGAATCGCAGTCAGCCCCGCATCGACTCGCCGGAGATCGTCGCGGAGGGAAGACCCCACCGCGGAAGGAAAGACCGTATGACTTGGGAACTGTTTTACCTCGCCTGTTTCGCCGTCGGCCTCGTGCTCTGCCTCGTCTCTGTTGTCACCGGCGGCCACCACGGACACTTCCACCTCGGCGGTCACGCTCACCTCGCCGTGCCACGTGTCGGCCCGGCGCACGCGGCGCACACCGCTGCAGCGCACGGTCTGCCGCTCGTCAACGGTTTTACCCTCACGGCGTTTCTCTGCTGGTTCGGCGGCACCGGGTATCTC
Organism: uncultured Acidobacteriaceae bacterium; assembly: GCA_964249375.1. GTDB lineage: Bacteria > Acidobacteriota > Terriglobia > Terriglobales > Acidobacteriaceae > Edaphobacter. Next base: position 8,529 of record CAXUCK010000065.1, on the reverse strand, counting down.
CTTCGCGCGCACGCCAGCTTCACCTTCGCTCTGGTGCTGGTGTTCGCCACGCTCAGCGGCTTGGCTGGCGCGGGCATCGTTTCCTGGTTTCTTGGCTCGGTTCTGCTGTCGCACGAGCGCCCGCTCACAGCGGAGGAGACTGCCATCCCCGGTGTCCTCGGCCGCGTCTCCGGGCCGCTTCGTCCCGGCGTGACTGGCGAAATCCTGTTCACGCAGCTCGGTGCTCGCCGCTTCGTCCCGGCGCGTTCCGATGACGGCACCTCGATCCCCCGTGACGCGGAGGTGGTCGTTCTGCGCTACGAGCGCGGCATTGCGTACGTCCGGCGATGGGACGAGCTCGCCGCCGACCCGCTCGCGGCCACGGACCAGCCGCAGGACTTCGCCAGCAGCCATGAAGGTCGGGCCTGATGGTTTCCTGTAGCTCCTCCGATTTTGTAATTGTCCTGGTTTCAAACTGTCTTGGCTTCAAACGAAAGTAGGCGTCATGCACAACACATACATCGTCGTCATCGGACTGACAATTCTCGTCACCCTCTTCATTCTGTCCACGCTCGCCCGCATGTTCCGCAAAGCCGGCCCGAACGAAGCTCTGATCGTCTATGGCTTCCGCGGCCCGCGCGTCATCAAAGGCCACGGCACCGTGATCTTTCCCGTCGTTGAGCACGCTCGCGAGCTCTCGCTCGAACTGATGAGCTTCGATGTCGCGCCGCAGCAGGACCTCTACACCAAGCAGGGCGTCGCCGTCACCGTCGAAGCGGTAGCCCAGATCAAAGTCCGCTCTGACCAGGAGTCGATCCTCACCGCCGCCGAGCAGTTCCTCACGAAAACACCTGACCAGCGCGAAGGGCTCATCCGCCTCGTGATGGAGGGTCACCTGCGCGGCATCATCGGCCAGCTCACCGTCGAGCAGATCGTGAAAGAACCCGAAATGGTCGCCGAGCGCATGCGCGCCACCTGCGCCGACGACATGTCCAAAATGGGTTTGGAGGTCGTCTCCTTCACCATCCGCGAAGTGCGCGACAAGAATGAGTACATCACCAACATGGGCCGGCCCGACGTCGCCCGCATCAAGCGCGACGCCGAGATCGCCTCGGCTGAAGCCGAGCGCGATACCGCCATCCGCCGCGCCAATGCCCTGCGCGAAGCAGCCATCGCCAAGGCCGCCAGCGATCAGGACCGCGTCATCGCCGAGACCGCTTCGCTCGCCCGCCAGGCCGAAGCGCAGCGCGACCTCGACATCCAGAAAGCGCAGTTCGCCGAGTCTGCCCGCCGGCAGGAAGCGCAGGCCGACAAGGCCTACGAGCTGCAGACCAACGTCATGCAGCAGCGCGTCATCGCCGAGCAGGTGAAGGTGCAGCAGATCGAAAAAGAAGGCCAGGTCAAGGTGCAGGAAGCCGAAATCCTGCGGCACGAAAAGGAACTCATCGCCACCGTTCTGAAGCAGTCTGAAATCGAGCGGCAGCGCATCGAAAATCTTGCCGCCGCGCAGAAAGCGAAATTCTCGATCGAAGCCGAGGGCCGCGCCGCAGCCGCCCGCGCCGAAGGCGAAGCGCAGGCCGCCATCACCCGCATCCAGGGCGAGGCGGAAGCCTCCATCATCTTCCAGAAAGGCGAGGCCGAAGCCAAGGCCATGAACGTCAAGGCAGAAGCCTACCAGGAGTGGTCGCAGGCCGCCGTCGTCGACAAGCTGATCACCAACATGGCCGAGGTCGTGCGCGCGATGAGCGAGCCGCTCTCCAAAGTCGACAAGATTACCATCGTCTCCACCGGCAAAGATGGCAACCTTGGCGCCAGCAAGCTCACTGGCGAAATGACCGAAATAGCCGCGCAGGTGCCCGCCCTTTTCGAAGCCCTCAGCGGCATGAAGATGGGCGATCTGATGGCCAATGTCAAGCAGATGGCCCCGCGCAGCTCCACCAACGGGGACGGCAGCACGCACTAGCATCCGCCAAAGTAGATTCAGTCAATCCTATTTGTGACAAAAGGAGCACAAAACGCCATGGCCCTCCTCGAACGCGTCTCAACCCTGCTTCGCGCCAACCTCAACGACCTCATCGACCGCGCGGAAGACCCCGAAAAGATGCTGAAGCAGCTGGTGCTGGATATGGAAAATCAGCTGCTCCAGGTCAAAACGCAGGTCGCCATCGCCATCGCGGATCAGCACCTGCTCGAAAAGAAAAAGGCGGAGCACGAGACCGCCGTCGGGAGCTGGCGCGCCAAGGCGCAGCTCGCCGTCGGCAAAGGCCAGGACGACCTCGCCCGCGCCGCGCTCGACCGCTCTCTCAGCCATGTTCAGCTGGCCGAAGGCTTCGCGCAGCAGATCGACGACCAGCGCACGGAGGCCGATCTGTTGCGCACCAGCTTTTCCAAGCTGCAGGCCAAGCTCACCGAAACGCGTTCCCGCTGCGAGCTCCTCCTCGCCCAGCACCGTCGCGCCCGCGCCGCCGGCAAGCTCAACGGCAGCAGCAGCTCCATCGATCGCGGTTCTGCGTCCATCCACCGGCTGCAGGCCCAGATCAACGGCCAGATCGACGCGCAGCAGGCCGCCAACCTTGCCGCGCACGCCCTCGCCAGCGACGAATCGCTTGAAGATCGCTTCTCCCTGCTTGAGCGCGAGCAGCAGATTGAATCGCTCCTGCTCGAACTGAAAGGCGAGCAGCCCGCGCTGCCGGAGCACGCCACCTAGGCACGCGGGAACGCCGCGCGTCTTCGCCGCGTCAAACCCCTATGCACACGGTCACCCTCGAAGAGCACTTCGTCACACAGGACTTCATTACCGCCACCGGAGCTTACGGCCCGGACACGCCGCCGTCGCTCCAACCCATGCGACCAAAGCTGCTGGACCTCGGCGCCGGCCGTATGGCCGCCATGGAAGAAGGCGGCATCTCGCTCCAGGTGCTCTCGCTGGCATCCATGGGCATTGAGAAGCTGGACCCAGCCTCGGCAACATCCGTCATCGCCGGTGTGAACGACGAGCTGCACGCAGCCGTCACAGCTCACCCGGATCGCTTTGCCGGATTCGCGGCGCTCGCGCTCAAAGACCCCGCGAGCGCCGCCAAGGAGCTGGAGCGATGCATCACCACGCTCGGCTTCAAGGCCTGCTAATCGACGGCACAACCGATAGCAAGTTTCTCGACGCCCCGGAGTTCCTTCCCGTGTGGGAGGCAGCCGATGCGCTCGGCGTTCCGGTCTACCTCCATCCCGCGCCCCCGCCCGCAGCGGTGATGGCCACCTATTTCTCCGGCCTGCCCGCCGAAGTCGGTTTTGCGCTTTCCATCGCCGGCTGGGGCTGGCACGCGGAAACCGGCCTGCATACTCTGCGGCTCATCGTCTCTGGCCTCTTCGACCGCTTCCCCGGGCTGCAACTCATCATCGGCCACATGGGCGAGGGATTGCCGTATGCCCTGGCGCGCTCAAGCGGCATCCTGTCAAACGCCGCAAAGAACCTTCGCCAGCCGGTCGCGGACTACTTTCGCAGCAACATCCACATCACCACCAGCGGCTACTTCACGCGGCAGCCTTTTGATTGCTGCCGCGAGGTCGTCGGTCTCGACCGCATGATGTTTTCCGTTGATTACCCGTTCAGCCCCAACACCTGCGGTCGTGACTTCCTCCACACGCTCGCTCTTCCTCACGCAGACCTTGAAGCACTGACGTACAACAATGCCCAGCGCCTTCTGAAGCTCTGAGCGGCGAACGCAAGAAGGGCGCTCCCGAAGGAGCGCCCCCTCCAACCTGTACCGGCGAAACTACGGCTGAACCGGCGTCCCAACCGCCTCGACCTTGGACGACTGATTGCCCGTATAGCTCACGTGCCAGATGCTCTTGGAGCCGTCGTCGCTGACGAAAAGCGATCCGTCGTTCGCCACGGTAACGCCTACCGGCCGACCCCAGACCTGACCGTCGGGCGTTACGAAGCCCGTCAGAAAGTCCTGGTACTCGCCCGTCGCGTGGCCATCTTTTACCGGAACGCGAATCACTTCGTATCCAGCCCGCTTTGCCTTGTTCCAGCTGCCGTGCTCCGCGGCGAAGATATCGCCCTTATAGTTGGCCGGAAACTCCGACCCCTCGTAGAAGGTCATCTCGAGAGAAGCAAAGTGCGGCTGCAGCAGAACGTCCGGCACCAGCACCTTGCCCTTCAGCTCGGGGTGCTTGCCCACGTGCCGCGGATCCTGGTTAGAGCCCATGTAATACCAGGGCCAGCCATAAAACCCGTCTTCCTTAACCGAGGTGATGTAGTCCGGAACCAGATTGTCGCCCAGCCGGTCGCGCTCGTTCGTCGAGCACCACAGCTGCCCGGTGATGGGATTGATCGCCTCCCCCACACAGTTGCGAATGCCGCTCGCATACACCTTCAGGAATTTGCCCTCCGGCGTGTACTCGAGCACGTCAGCGCGATGAAACTCCTTCGGGTTGTTGTCCGTATCGTCCACATTCGAGCCGGACCCAACCGAGATAAACATGTGCGTCCCATCCTTCGAGAACACCACATCCCGCGTCCAGTGCCCGCCGCCCCGCAGCTGCGCCCAGCCCGGCAACTGCGGAATTATGACCTGCGACGGCCCGCTCGCATGGAGGTCACCGACCGTGTACGGGAAGCGAATCACGTTCGCCGTGTTTGCCACATAGAGCCACTTGGGATTGTCCGCTGGATAGAAGTTGATTCCGAACGGCAGCGACTTGCCGGTCGGGTCGTTCAGCGTGGCATAGACCTCTTTCTGCTGCGCCTTGCCGTCCGCGCCTACGCCGCGCAGCACCCAGATCTTGTCACCATGCGAGTCCGCCAGGAACAGATCTCCGTTCGGTGCGGTCCGGATGAGACGCGGCTCCTGGAACCCCTGCGCGTACAACTCCACCTTGAAGCCTGGGGGCGCCTGCGGCATCGCGCCGTCCGGCCGCGGCACAACGCTCGCTCCGTTATCCACCGAGGTGTCTTCCATCGGCTTCGGCAGGTCGGCCACCGTGATTTTGCGCGTCACACCCGGATGCTCCTGTGAGTAGTCGGTGAACGCCGCCGGCCCGGTAATCGTCTGCCCGCTTTGCGCACCTGCCTGCGACGCCATACCAACAGCCGTCGCACCGATCAGCGCCACCTGCGCGCTCACCCGGCTAATTTGCTTCCAGCTCTGTGTCATCATCTTCCTCAACCTGTCGCAGTTTTTGAACGTGCTTCGCCATTGGATGCGTCTCAGGTGCCTTCGAATGCCCGCCTGCCGCGTCCGATCAGCTGCCCGGGCTCCCTGCAGCGGAGAACATCCGCCGTAACACTTCAGCCGGCACAGTCCCTGTCACGACCGCCCGGTCCCGCTGCTGTTCCACGTGCAGCGAGTCCAGCGCCTTCGCCATGGCCGCATCATCTGCGTCGCGCGGCGTCACCTGCTCCACCGACCGCACCAGCCCCAGCACCGTGGTCAGCACGCTCGCCGCCCGCGCCGCGTCCGCCTCGGTCGGCGCAATCTGCTCCACCCGCAGACGCAACGAGCCAGCGTAGCGCAGACTCGCCACAAACGTGGTGTCCTCCGGGATCGGCAGGCCCAGCCCAAACACCGTCACGCGGCCCTTCTCGGCAAACGGCAGACCGATCCGCCCGATCCCCCATGCGCTTGAAAACAGCGGCACATCCCGGTACCGCGCAGAGAGCAGGGAAGACCCCGAAAACGGCGCCGCCGCCGCCCGGTACCGGTCCAGCATCAAGTGAATCTGTTCCGCCGTCGGCATGTTCGAAGCGGCCACCATGTCGTACCCGAGCTGCGACACCCGCAGCTGCCGTGCACCCTTTACCGTCGGATCGCCAATCGGAATCGTGTACACATCATGCCCCGCGTAGCTCTCAACGCCGCTCGCCAGGGATCGCAGATACCGTTGCAGCCGGTCGCCGTCGAATCGCCCGGCAAACACCTCCGAGTACGCCACCGTCCCATTCGGTCCATCGGGGTCGCCCGTTGCATGCAGCGCAAACGCCGCCTCGTCCAGGTCCCGTTCCGGCACAATCCCAGTCGCGTCGATAAACTGCTGAAACTCCGGCGACCGCGTCACCGGCGACCGGTCCAGGTGCGTGATCGACCGCACCGGCTTCAGATTCAGGTACACAATCGCGTCCGACTCCGGAAGCAATCGGGCTGCCTCCGGCGGCGCCTGCTTGCGCAGCCACACCATCGCGCCAAGCGCCCCAATCAGCACCAGCACCAGCAGCAGGGAGTACAGCCTGGCTCTCCGCATCGTGCCTCTCATCCTAAGGCACATCTGCGCCGGTCGCCGCCGCCTACCCTATTTGTCTGCCGTAATCGCAAACGTATAGATCTTGCCGGCAAATGCGATTCCCGGTGTGCTCGCCGACCCGGGCGGCAGTACGCCGTACTCCCCACCCCCGATGTCGGCCGGAATCTTCAGTGAAAACACCCGCGGCGCAATCCGTCTCGGTTCCGCCGCCACCAGATCCCGCGCCGTGGTGTCGCGCGTCGTAAACAGCCCACCCGTTTCCGACCGAAACTCCCGGCTGTTGCTGTGGAGGCGAAACCGCAGCAGCTGGTACTCCACCGGATCCACGTTTGGCGGCGCCACGATCAGCAACTCGTCCCCTGCCCGCAGCACCAGGGGCGACTGCCCGCCAGCTACCTCGCCATTCCGGTCTTTCTTCACGATGCCGTTCGTCGCCGTGCTCTTCAGCCATCCACCGGACTTGTAGTGCACCAACTCCGGCGACACCGGCACCCACTTGCCGTCGGCCCCCTTGCAGTAGACGCCGTTCTCGTCCACATCGGGCGACACCGGCGCGAGATTTACCGGCGTGTCTGCCGCGGCTCGCTCCGCCAACCCCGAGCTGTGCGCCATCATCGCCGAGACCACGGCCGGCGAAACCCCCGCCTGCTTCAGCGCGATCAGGTCATCCGGTCCGGTCTGGTAGATGCCCGGCTGCGTTCGCACCGTCTGCAGCACCAGCGCCTCATCCAGCCCCGCCTTCGTCATCCGCACAATCGCGTCGTTACTCAACGTCGGCTGCTGCTTCACCTTGGGCGCGCTCAGCGGACCCTCAGTAACGCCGTCCTGCGCGAGCAGGGTCGCGGGCAAGACAAGCATGCTTGCAGACGCAGCAAACAGCAGCAGGGAGCGGAGGCAGGTTGGTTTCAAAACGTTCTCCAGGGCACGCAGAATTCATCCAACAAATACGCCGGCGGCATCACCATCCGCGCCATCTTTTGGACGGGCGAGCGTTGCTGCTGTCGTCACGGGTATGCTACTTTTAGTCTGCGACGCAGCCCGCGCTGCCCACGGCATCGCGTCTCGTGCGGTTGTATCGGGGCATCGCAGGTCAGAGCAGGGCTGGCGTAGCTCAGCTGGTAGAGCATCTGATTTGTAATCAGAGGGTCGGGGGTTCAAATCCCTTCGTCAGCTCCAAATCTCTACACCTCCGGCGGTTTCTCCGGATGCGGCCGAACAGGCCAGCGAGATCGCCATGTCTGCCTAAGCCGTCTGAAAGGCGGGGAACGCAGACGCGGAGTAATGGGCACAGGTGGCCGAGTGGTTAATGGCAGCAGACTGTAAATCTGCCACGCTATGCGTTACGGAGGTTCGAATCCTCCCCTGTGCACCACCTTTCCTCTCCTCTGAGCGTAGCGAGTGACCACCTTAGATCTCAGCCCCGCGGGCTCCGGCCGGCTCCTTATCGCGCTTTCCGTCCTCGCGCTCCTGGCCGCCGCTGCCGGTTTCACCATGGAACCCGGCCGGTACCGGTCTCTCACCTGGGTTCTGCTCGGCTTTTTTGCGTTCCGGGTCGTGCTCGGATACCTCCGTTCGCGATAGACTGGCTCAAGCTTGGTGTCAGCAGGCTGATGTAGCTCAGTGGTAGAGCACTCCCTTGGTAAGGGAGAGGTCATGGGTTCAAGCCCCATCATCAGCTCCAGACTTGTTCAAGTGCCGGGCGTGGCAGGAGCCTCGGGCTTCGGCCTGCAGCGAGTGACTCCGGCAAGGGCGGGAGTAACTCAGTGGTAGAGTCACAGCCTTCCAAGCTGTTGGTCGCGGGTTCGATTCCCGTCTCCCGCTCCAAACACCATCTCACGTTTTCGCAGGAGATCACCTCGTTGGGTACGCTCTATCAGCAGGCAGTCATCCCGGTCGCGGACCCCGCGTCCTTCGGTGCCGTGCGCACCGCCATCGACACGGGCTTCTCCTCGGCGCGCATCGCTGACTTTCTTCGCTCGGTCGACCGCTCCGGCCTGCGGATCCGCGAGTTTGAGTCGGTGCTCGATCGTGGTCTGCTCGGTCCGGAAACTGCGGCCCACTACGCCCGCCTCGGCAACGCCGACCAAGGCCAGATCCGTGAGCTCTATCTCGCCTCGCTCGAGCGCGTCAGCCCCGACCTCCGTAATCGCTTCTTCAAGCTCTACGCCTATTATTGAGGCTGCTCGCGAAGCGCACATCCCTACATTTTTGTCGTAACCGCTGGCCCGAACGCGCCGGCTCATTTCAGGAGAAGGAATCATCATGGCGAAGGAAAAGTTTGACCGCAGCAAACCTCACGTGAACATTGGC